>NZ_JAMYUA010000035.1:0-63914 GCF_040322715.1 Mesorhizobium sp. M0106
CCCGGTGCGCATCCTCAAGACTCGCACGCAAAACCGCCGACGGGAATCCACATTCGGACTCGACCGTCACATTCATTCCACTAGCAATATCTAGCCCGTTAAAATATGGGCGGACCACGTCGGAATTTGGCCGACCATTTATATTCAGCGGAAGCCTAAGCATTGCTAAAGCAGTTTTACCATTGATATCAAATGGGCCAGTCTTTTGAACCCCTATAAACGCAACACCGACATTCTGTTTTAGTGTCTTAGCTTCAACGATATTTAGTTCAGAGGTTAGATCACTCCGAATTATGGAAACCGGAAGTCCGTTAAGGTGCTTGGTATCGTTGGCGTTTCCAAAGCAAATCAGACTAACTCTGACGGAGGCGCCGTCAACAATCCAAGGTTCGTCCGACCAAGCCTCAAAAATTGTCATCTCATCGACGATACGATCGAGAACTCGTCGGTTTCTCCCGCCTCGAATGGAATTGGTAGCAACGAGGCCAACACGACTTGACTTGCCATTGGCGACTTGGCTTCTGGCCTTTTCGAACCACCAGCAAACCAAATCAGAAAATCGATCAACTTTTCGATCATATAGGTCTCTGATGAGTTCTGAGTATCCGTGACCCAAGCCACCGTTCATGCGCTTAACACCCAGAAACGGAGGATTGCCGACTATAAACTCTGATTCAGGCCACTCTGCTTCAACAAAGCGACATGCTTGCATTGCGTCGATCTCGCCTTCAACGGGTGAGGTTGTACCTACGCTGTCCTGTGCTGCGACTTCAGTCACCAGCGCATCCCTGCACTCGATGTTGCTCAACCGTCGCAGAATCGGATCGTCTTTGGCAAAAATGGCATTCCGGATTTTCCACTGAATGTAACCGATCCAAATCGTGGTGCGCGCCAGTTCGGCAGCGAGTGGATTTTGCTCGATGCCTCTCACAATCTCAGGTCCGACCAGCAGCAACGTATTGGAAAGCCCCATAGCCTCGGTTTCGAGTACCACTCGGTTCTCAAGGTCCTTTATTTCATGGAGTGCGAGATAGAGGAAATTTCCTGAACCGCATGCAGGATCTAGTATACGCACTGCCCGCAATCGTTGAAGAAAGGCTTCGCGGATATTTTCAGCTGCGGCCCTCAGCTTTTGAGTTGCCTTGTCCGCGGCTCTGACTTTTTCCCGTGTCCACCCGACTGGAGAAATGACATTCGCTTTATCGGCAATTTCCGCAATCCGAGCTTTCACTATTTCCCACTCGGCCAGAAGTGGCCGCACTACTACCGGCTTGATGATCATCATGATCTTTTCTGGGTCGGTATAATGGGCGCCGATCTGTGCCCGCTTGTCGGGGTCCAGAAATCGCTCGAACAAAGTGCCGAAAATGGTTGGGTCTATCTGGTCCCACTCCATCGTGCCGAGCGCCACGAGCAAATCGATCTCACCATGATGGAGTTCAAGTGCCCGCCGTCCATCAAACAGCCCACCATTGAAACGCGCAATCTCCTCGACACCATGAAAGCCGCCCGTTTCCATGGCTTCGAAAAGTTGATCCAGCATGGCCTTGGCCTTGTCGGGCCGTTTCGACGCCGACTTGAGCAGTTTCGTAAAATAATCCTCGGGCAGCAGTCTCACATCCTCGGCGAAGAAACAGAAGACGAGCTGGTTTACGAAATGGGCTACGGCCACACGGTCCGCGTTACGATGCTGCAGTCGCTCCACGATCGTGAAAAATTTCTCAGCCGCCTCGGCGGTCAGCGCGGCTCGCGTCCGCTGCGGGCGCAGCTTAGCCGGATCGTGGAAGGCCGCGTGCAGAATCCCGCGCTTTTCGACGTCGAGCAGGTCTTCCAGCGATAGCGTGTAAGTCTTGGGGACCGTATTGGTCCACGCAGTGACGATCTTGAAATGCTCTGTATCACAGGCAATATGGAGCGGCGGATTTTCCAGTGCCGAAGCATAGCGGGTAAGCTGTTCCAATGCCTGGTCAAGATTGCGCTTCCGCTTTTTGTACTCCCAAGCGAAAAATCCGCGCTTCCAGACATCTGCGAAACCGTCGCCACCGCCGGTCTTTGTCAGACCTTTTTCGAAGGCGTATTCCTTGCCTGTCCGGTCAGCTTCGGTCGGTGTCGGATGATCGAACAGATGGCACAGATCAATGAAATGCTCCTGAGCCGAGGCACGCTCGGTCAGATTGTTGCCTTTCCATTTGCGGATAAATTCATGTGGTGTCATGGCCCGACATAAGCCGATTCAGTGCGTTGCGTCACGCAATGTTATTTTACCTAAGCCTCCAACGTCGCGAGCCGACAGATAACCCCAGCCCACCTCACCCTGAATGCCGTCCGATTTGCGAAAGACAGACCGGGGCAGTTCCTCCGCCCTTCGCTATGGCTCCGGGCGTTCGTCGCTCGAAGGTCAAACGGTTGGCTTTCGTCCGCCTCCTCCCCACCCAACCGTTTCTTAATGTGTCTTCGCTACACCCAATCCCTGTAAATTGGCGGAAAACGGAGAGTATTGGGTGCGCTTTTCCGCGGCGACGACAGCCGGGCGGTTCCTGCCGCAGCGCCTTGCGCTGCGCATCAGGCCGCTGCTTGGCCTGATCGATGCCGTCCTGTTCAGCGCCGGCGCGCGCGGCGAGGCCGGCCGCATGTCGCTGATCGCCTTTTCGGTCCGCATCGTCAGCGCCGTCATCGCCTTCGTCAGCCAGGTCTTGATGGCGCGCTGGATGGGGTCGTTCGAATACGGCATTTTCGTGCTCGTGTGGGTGACGATGGTCATTGTCGGCAATCTCGCCTGCCTCGGCTTCCACACCTCGATCATCCGCTTCATTCCCGAATATCGCGAGCGCGGCATGATGGCCGAACTGCGCGGCATCGTGCGGGCCAGCCGGCTGTTCGTGCTGGTTGCCTCGACGCTGATCGCCGGCCTCGGCGCGCTCGGCGTCTGGCTGCTGTCGGCCTATATCGAAAACTATTATGTCGTGCCGTTCATCCTCGGCATCATCTGCCTGCCGATGATCGCCATGTCCGACCTGCTGCAAGGGCTGGCGCGGGCCAATTCCTGGGCGCTGTTTGCGCTGTCGCCGACCTTTCTGGTGCGGCCGCTGCTGATCCTGGCGTTCATGGCGCTGATGCTCTTGGCGGGCTATGCGCCGGACGCCAGAACGGCGATCTTCGCCGCCATCGCCGCCACCTACGCCACCACGCTCGGCCAGCTTATCGGCGTGACGTCGCGCATCGACAAAAGAATTCCGGCCGGACCGATGAAATTGCATTTCGGCCAATGGTTCATCGTCTCGCTGCCGATCTTCCTGGTCGAGAGCTTCTTCTTCCTGCTCACCAATGCCGACGTGCTGATGGTCGGCGCCTATCTCCATCCCAACGACGTCGCCGTCTATTTCGCCACCGTCAAGACGCTGGCGCTGGTGCATTTCGTCTATTTCGCGGTCAAGGCCGGCGTCGCCCAGCGCTATGCGCAGTTCACCCATGGCGAGCCGCAAAAGCTCGCCGCCTTCGCCCGCGAAACCGTGTCGTGGACCTTCTGGCCGTCGCTGGCGATGGCGCTGCTCGTGCTGGCCCTGGGCGAGCCGATGCTGACCCTGTTCGGCCCGGAATTTTCCGCCGGCTATCCGCTGCTGTTCGTGCTGGTGTTCGGCGTCGTCGCGCGGGCCGCCGTCGGCCCTTGCGAAAGCCTGCTCACCATGAGCGGCAACCAGAATATCTGTGCCGCTGTCTATGCCATGACGCTGGCCTTCAACATCGCGCTTAGCGTCGTGCTGATCCCGCTCTTCGGTCTGTGGGGCGCGGCGATGGCCACCGTCTTCGCCATGATCTTCGAGGCCGGCGCGCTGTCCTTTACGGTCTGGCGCAAGCTCGGCATCGCCATGGTCATTTTCGTGCCCGCCAAAGGAGCCGCCTGATGGCTGCCGTCCCCTTGCTCGAGGAAACCAGCGGCGGCCCGGCCGGCGCCATGGTGTCCGGCCTTGCCGGGCTTGCCCGCGAAGCCGATCCCGCCCATGTCGAGATCCTCGCCAACAACCGGCCCGAGCGCAAGCTTGCCATCTATCCGGCCTCCGCCGGCTTCGACCTGGTCGAGGAGCTCGACTATCTCTGCACCCGCACGATCGAGCCCAACGTCTTCTTCAATCCGCGCTTCCTGGCGCCGGCCATGCCCAGACTGGAGGACCGCGAGGTGCGGCTGGCCGTCATCCGCGACGGCGACCAGTACCGCAACCGGCTGCGCCTGCTGGTGCCGTTCTCGGTCGAGCGGCCGGCGGTGCCGCTCGGCGTTCCCGTCATGCGCACCTGGTCGAGCCCGTTCGGCCCGATCGGCACGCCCCTGGTCGACCGCGACGATCCGATCGGCGTCATCGAGGATTTCTTCGCGATGCTGTCCAGGCCGCATCTCAAGCTGCCGAAGGTCTTCGTGCTGCCCGACATAAGGCTGGATGGCCCGGTGGCGAGCCTGCTCGCCAGCGTCGCCGAAACGCGCGGCCTGACGCTGGTCACCACCGGCAAGGCCGAGCGCCCGGTGCTCGAAAGCGAGCTCGACGGCGAGGAATATCTGAAAGCTTCGCTGCGCGCCCACCATTATCGCGAGTTCCGCCGCCTGAAGCGCCGCCTCGCCGACCTCGGCCGGCTGGAACATCATGTTGCGCGGGGGCCGGACGAGATCCGCCATGCCATCGAAAATTTCCTGACGCTGGAGGCTGCCGGCTGGAAAGGCCGCGAGCGCACCGCCATGGCCATCGACCGCTACCGTGCCGCCTTCGCCCGCGAGGCGGTGTACCGGCTGGCCGAGCAGGATCTCTGCCGCATCCATTCGCTGACGCTCGACGGCCGCACCATCGCCTGCCTGGTCGTCTTCGTCGAGGCCGGCGTCGCCTACACCTGGAAGACCGCCTATGACGAGACGCTCGCTGCCTATTCGCCGGGCACGCTGCTGATGATCGAGGTGACCAGGCAGCATCTCGACGACCCCAACATCATGATGACCGATTCCTGCGCGGTGCCCGACCATCCGGTGATGAGCCGGCTGTGGAGCGAACGCAAGCCGATGGGCACGCTGGTGATCGGGCTGACGCCGGACGCCGACCGCCCCGCCCGCCAGGCGGCGTCGCAGCTTCACCTCTACCGCGAAACCCGCAACATGGCGCGCCTGCTGCGCAACCGGATGAGGAGCCTGCTGCGCCGGCGCTAGTGTATGGGGTCCAAAGTGGGCCCGACTGTCCGTCTCCGCACCGTCGGCTCTCTCGGGCCTAGGTCGTCAGGGTTAATTCTCCCGATCAGTGGAAAGGATTAGCATCGACGCAGTCCCAACCGGGATGAGGCGATCAATTACGGCCGCGCGTCCAGCATCACTGCCGCCTCGGTCCTGCACGGCCAGAAGAAAAAATCTGGGAGGAATGCATGATGAAAACAACTCACCTCAGGCGTGTCGGTGTCCTCACCTTGGCAGGTCTCGTTGGCGCGTGTCTGAACGCCGCCACTCCTCGGGCGGCCGAACCCGACAAAGCCGAGATCGATGCCCTGCGTAAATCGCTGTCCAGGTATGAAGACTACAAGGTTGCCATTCGCGAGCTTTATCTATCGACGGTAGGATGCGTCTTCTACAGCGGCGAAAAGGTAGAGGGGGCGATGGACTACCCGAAGGGCGCAATGGGCATCCATTTCGTCAACGTCACGACTGTCGGCCCGACCGCGGATCCGACGCGCCCCAATGTGCTGATCTATGAGCCGGTCGGCGGCGAATTGCGCCTGGTCGGCGCGGAATGGCTCGTGCCCTTGACGCCGGACACAAAGGAGCCGCCGAAGCTCTTCGGCCAGACATTCCAGGGGCCGATGGAGGGGCATTATCCGCTCATCCCGAAGGAGTTCCACCACTACGACCTTCACGCCTGGCTGTTCAAGGACAACCCGCTCGGAATGTTCAGCCCGACGAACCCGGACGTGAAATGCGACAACTATCCGTTTCCGATGCCTGAGCAGCCGACCAAGATGGTGCCGGGGCCGATGTAATAGCGGCCGGGCTACGATCCGAGCCTACCAGGAAATGCAGCCGGACCTCAAAGGCGTTATCCCAGAGGACGCTCCTGGGATAACGTCCAACCAAAAGTCCGTGCTCGGACCTTCGGACTCGTTTTGCCGTTTTGGCAATCACGACACTGCCGCGAATTCACAAAGGCGTTCCAAGGAGCCGACCGCGAAACGACGGAGGACCAAGTGAGAAGTCTGATCCGGACAGGATTGTCCGCAGCCGTTTCGGGTACGATCGTCAGCTTCGCCACGACAGTTGCATTGGCCCTGCCTGCCAGGCGGGAAGGCAAAGGCGCCCTGCAGCCCACGAATGCGACCAGCCACTGGCTCTATGGCGAGCAAGCCGCGTCGGTGCGGCGCGGCGACGTGGCGCACACGCTCGTCGGCTATGGCACGCATCACGCTTCCTCCATGTTCTGGGCATTCCTTTTCGAACTATGGCTCGCCTCGAGGCCGCCGCGTCCGTCGCTTCTGATATTTCGCGATGCGTTGGCGGCAGCGGCCATTGCCGCGGCGACAGATTATGGCTTCGTGCCGAAGCGGTTGACGCCAGGTTGGGAGACGATGCTGCCGAAGCGATCTATCGCGGCGACTTTTGCGGTGATGGCGGTCGGTCTAGCGATGGGCGGCATGATCAACAAGGAATTGCGCCGGCAGCATTAGGGACAGGGATTTGAGACAGATGCTTCGCACGGCGCGTTCACATCATCGCGACGGGCGGATCGCCGCGCTCGTCCCATTCTGCGGCATCTCCACCTCATCGGGAACCTTTCTCAAGGGACATGGTTCCGAATGTGCGGCGAAAGCGTGCTGCTCATTCCTGCTATCGCCAAGGAGATTCGACCATGAAGCTTCGCGAGTTGTTGGATCAAGTAAAGGACCTGCCGCCGGACACCTTGGTCTGTGCCGCCGAAATCGATGAAGCCTTTGCAGTCAACGTTGTTGGCGTTGAAGCTGTCGAGAGCGCCAGAATCCAAAGCCGCAAACCGGATGGCACCGAAGCTGTCGAACTCGCCAACGGGACCGACAAAGTCATCGTGATCCGCTGGTGAAAACCGGGGAAGTTGCGTTCAACAGCATGATGTTCCGCTCCACTGTGGGGTGCTGAATTGCGAATGCTGGCAGCGTATCGATGGCGGCGGTCGCCTATGGCTTGGTGGGCATGGCTTGGACGAAAGCCGCCATTTGGCGTTCGAGCGCTTTGAACGCGCTGCCGCGCCAGCTCTCGGCCATGGACGCCGATTTTGGATCAGGGAAAATTTCCTCTTCCCCTCGCGCCATGCCGTCCAGGATGCCTTTCGCGACGCTCTCCGCGGAACTCTTCGGTATATCGGCGTCTCTGCTCATGTCGGTGTCTATGGGACCGGACAGGACTGCATGAACGCTCACGCCACGAGCGCCGGCGAGAGCACGCAGCGATTGCGTCATGGAAAACGCGGCGGCCTTCGACAGTGAGTAGGACGGAATAATCGGGAACGGAACGAGAGCCGCTTCCGACAGGATGTTGACCACGGCGCCGCGCGAATGCGTGAGCAGCGGCAGGAATGCGTGGGTTACGCCATGCACGCCGAGCAGGTTGACGGCGAGGTGTCGCTCGAGCGCAGCACGATCGCCAAGATCGTCGTAGAGCCCGATGCCGGCGTTGTTGATGAGGACGTCGAGAGACCCGATCCGCTCGACAGCCGCCCCAATCTGCGCCGCGTCGGTCACGTCCAGGATCAGCGGCGTGACGCGCCAATCCGCGTGGGCCAGCGGTTTGCGCGCGCCGGCATAGACGCGCTTGGCACCCCGCCTCAATATTTCCTCGACCAGCGCCTTGCCGAGGCCGCGATTGGCCCCGGTCACGAGAACGGCTTTGTTTGTGACTTCCATTGATTTCGGCACGGCGATCTCTCCTCCTCTTGCATAAATGCAAGCCATTCGTTCTTGCATCATGCAAGTAGGGTATGATTTTCTGTTCCCACGCTTGGACGCCGTCTCCCCCGTTGCATTGCTCCAGGGCAGCCGGCGCCGTGACCAGGCGAACCTTGCAACTAGGACCCGACTTCCAATGTCGTGTAGGAGATCGGCGAAGGCCGCTCCAGGAAGGCGCCGGTTATTGCCGAAACGAAATTCTTCGCGTCCGCCGAGCGTAGAAAAGCGTCGCGCTCCTGCTTCGATGCCCAGCGCTCGACGCAGATGGTAACGTTGGGCTCGGCCTCCGAGCGAAAGACGCTATAGTCGATGCATCCGCTTTGCTTGCGGGCCGCCCCCGCCACGTCCCGCAGGGCATTCCGCACCTTGCTTTCGATGCCGGGCTTCGCCGCTGCCGTCGTCATGACGATCATCCCGGCGCCATCGCCTGCCGCCTTGCGCTCGACGGTGCGGGTATCCTCGCTTTGCGGCACGACCGTTGGGTTGGCGTTCTCTTCGCCCTTGTTGGGTTGCCCCTTGCCCGTCGAAATCAGCTCGCGGAGACTTGCGACATAGAAGCGCCACGAGTCATGGCAGACATCGTAGCATTCTTCGCTCGGCTTCAGCCCGACATGGGTGAAACGCAGCTCGGTCCCCTTTTCGGTCGGCGCGATTTCGAAGACCACGTCCGTGCCGGTCCACTCGGTCGCATCCCTGACGAAGTTGAAGTAGTTCAGAACGACGTGCCAGACGACCTTCTTGCCGGGCACAAGCTCCGTGACCTTGAACGTGCCGCGGTGGATATCCTTGAAATGATAGTAGAATATCGCACCGAGCTTGTTGGTATCGCCATCGATATCTTCGGACCACCAGGCGCGCGGATTGATAACCGCCGCAAAAACCTTTTCCGGGCTTTGCTCGACGACAAATGACGTCGTGTAATCTTCTTCCTTTTTCATGACATATCTCCTGTCTGGATCTGATTGGCTGATGGACACCCGAAATCTCGGGCGATGAAGTGGAGCGACGCTCTCTCGACCTCTGTCGCTTGCATCATGCAAGCACAATGCATACTTGCATGATGCAAGTCAATAGGGTATGTTCACACCATGCTTGGTCGTCTCTATGAAAAACAAAACTGCTCGGCCTCACGCGCCCTGGAGCTGGTCGGCGAGCGCTGGAGCCTGTTGATCCTGCGCGACGCGATATTCGGCGGCTGCACGCGCTTTTCGCAATTCCAGAAGAGCCTGGGGATCGCCACCAACATCCTGGCCAAGCGCCTCGAGGATTTCGTCGAGGCCGGCCTGATGGACCGTCGCCCGGGTGCCGCCGGCGAGCAGGCCGAATACGTCCTGACCCGGAAGGGGCTGGAATTCAAAACGGTCATTATCGCGCTGACCGAGTGGGGCGACAAATGGGTGCGGCCCGGACCCATCGTCTACTGCGACCAATCCGACGGCAAGCCGGTCGAGGTGCAATTGCGTCGCGCCGGCAATGGCAAGCGGGCCGACTTCGCCGACGTCGTGGCGGCCCTACGCTAGGCACGGCGGCGGCTCCGGCCCGCAGCACGATCCAAGACGAAGCTGTTTCGCATCGTGCCATAATGCCCGCATATCTCACCTCCCGAGGTTGCATCTGTAGGCCGGGTCTGGTGGGTAGTTCGCGGGAGGAAACATGTCCGTCGGGCAGCGATCGACTTTGCGGCAACGTCTTTTTTGCGGGACCGCGGCACGCCTGATCGCGTGCGGTGAGAAACGCCAGATTGCGCTTGGGGCTGGTCCGCGTCAGCGGAAGCTTGGGCAGCTTGCGGCAACAGGCAAGACGCAACCATTCGGTGGCCGTCGAGGGCGTCGTGGACGATCCCACCCACGCCATTAGGTTCAATAAGAAGTGGGAGGGAATTTAAAAAGTGGTGCCCCTAGCCGGGATCGAACCAGCACTCCTTGCGGAACTCGATTTTGAGTCGAGCGCGTCTACCAATTCCGCCATAGGGGCTCAGGCCGGGCGGCCTGGATGGGCGCGGACTATACGGTTGGAGGCCTGTTCGTCAACTGGCCAATTCCCGAGAACCTATCTAGCCCAAGCCTAGGCTTTCGATTTCGTCGTTGGAGGCTTCGGTCCATAGTGGGCATCTCAGCCCGTTTGAACCCTTCTACCGCAACAGCGGCCACAGAATGCCGATGAATACCGACGCCCCATCCATGAGCCAATGCGCCGTCGCCAGCGGCAGGATGCGGCGCACGCGCAGGTACACGAGGGTGATGAATGTCGAATGCGCGATTGGTGCCAAGAGCCGGTAGAGCATGAAGTGTGGGTCGAACGTCAGCGGCATCACCGCATGCTGAAACGACCAGGAAAACGCTACGACGGCAACGGCAAATCCCGTGCTTCCCGACAAGACTTGGAAACGCGGCAGAAGATAGCCGTTATAGGTGGTCTGCTCCGTAATGCCCCAGACCAACGGAAAGATCAGCACCCCGTAGAGCGCAGGCAAGAGCGGCAAAGGTCCGTATATTTGCGGTGCGTCAGGGTTGCCATAGACCAACAGGCTGCTGGCGGTGATCCCAGCGTAGATGAAAACGAGGCTCGGGAGGATGAGCGCAACGCCCAACAACAGATCGCGCCCCAAGCGGTTGCGATCGAAACCGACCAAATCGAGCAACGTGATGCCCTCGCGCCGCGCAAGGCACCAAAGGAGTCCAAGGCAGCCCGCGTCGATCAAGCTGCCATACACCGGCAGCCAAGCCCCTGCGTCGCGCCAGGGCGTCGCCGAACCGTGCGCAGCGTACACGGCCGCAACCAGGCCCTGCGCGGCAACAGCGAAAGCCGACCGCGCGAACAACATCAGGGCGGGGCCGGACCATGTCAGCGCGCCGGCAGATCGCCGCTCGAGAATGGCGGCACGGGAGTTCGGGATTATGGCTTCGCTCATGATCGATGAAGTTGGGATCGGCTTCCGAACGTTATGGTGGAAACGAGTTCAGCCAAGTCCGGTTTCCGGAGTGAAAGCAGAATGTATCGAGCCGGCCATGAGCAAAACATCATCACCGAGGGCGGCTCACATCTCCTCGAGAGCGTCGGCAATATAGCCGCCGGTCTGAAGCTTCCACAGTCGGGCATAGAGCCCGTCGCGCTCCAGCAGCGCCGATGGTTTTCCCTCCTCGACGATGCGGCCTTTGTCGAGGACGACGATCCGGTCCATCCTGGCAATCGTCGACAGGCGATGGGCGATGGCGATCACAGTTTTGCCTTCCATCAGAAGAGCGAGCTTGTCCTGGACCGCCGCCTCGGCCTCGCTGTCCAATGCGGACGTCGCCTCATCGAGAACCAGGATTGGCGCGTCCTTGAGCAACACCCGGGCGATCGCGACGCGCTGACGCTGGCCGCCGGAAAGTTTTACCCCGCGGTCGCCGACGAAAGCGTCGTAGCCGGTGCGGCCTTCGCCATCTCTGAGATCGGCGATGAAGCCGTCGGCCTCGGCCAGCATCGCGGCGCGCTCCAACGCCTCCGGCGGGGCATCGGGCCGGCCATAACGGATGTTGTCGCCGACGGAGCGATGCAGCAGTGAGACGTCCTGGGTGGCGACGCCGATGCTCTCCCGAAGGCTGGCCTGGGTCACGCTACGGAGATCCTGCCCATCGATCAGGATCGCGCCGCCCTTCAGCTCGAAGAACCTCAGGAGCAGGCTGACAAGGGTCGACTTGCCGGCCCCGGAGAGGCCGACGAGCCCGACCTTCTCGCCTGCGCGCACGGTGAGCGACAGGTCTTCGATCACCCGTTGCCCCTCGCGGTATTCGAACTGGATGTTCTTGAACTCGACTTCGCCGGCCGTGACCTCGAGCGGCTTGGCGGTCGGCGCGTCTTTTATGGTCGGCGGCGTCGTCACGACCGGCATTGCGTCGCGGATCGTGCCCACCGCCTGGAAAATCTGCTGGCCCATCTGCAGGAAGGCACGGGAGTTGGCATTGAGCCGCTGCACGATGGCGATCGAAGCGGCGAACTGACCAACCGTGACGAAGCCGGCGACAAATCCCCAGAGCCCTATGGCAACGTTGGTGAGAAAGAGGGCAACGTTGAGCAGGACGACGCCCATATCGGTCATCAGATAGATGCGCCTTTCGCGCTGCTGGGTCTCGATGGCGTTTTCCATCACGGTCCGCATCGCGCCCGCCTCGCTGTCTTCCGCCGCAAACAGCTTGACCATCTGAATGTTGCTGTGGAGGTCGGTCATGGCGCCGACCACGAGGCTTCGCCCCCGCGCCGAGCGGCGCGACCGCTCGGAATATTGGGGTACCGCCACCACCGCAATGGCGATGTTGGCGGAGATCCAGAGGAAAACCGGAAGCGCAAGCGGCCAGGACAACGCGCCAAGCAGAACGAGCGAACCGACGAGTTGCACCAGAAACAGCGGTATTCTGTAGAAGGCCACGACGATCTGCTGCTGCACGGCGGATGCGACTTGCGAAATGCGCGACGCCACCTGACCTGCGAAGAGGTCGTGGAAGAAGGCAAGATCCTGACGTTCCACCGCCTTGTGGCCCTGCCACTGCATCGCCGCCGGCATGCATACGGCCACCGTCTGCGAGTTCAGCGCATTGCCCACGAAGATGAGCAACGGCAGCACGGGGAAAACCAGCACGCCGAGCACGACCAGCGTCGGCCAGTCCTCCTGCAGGAAAACCGCCGCGCCCTTCGCGCTCACCCCATCGACGACGAACGAGGCCCCCCAAATCGTCGCAAGGTTGATCCCCTCGACCGCCATCATCAGGACGGTAATGGCCGCAAGGGTGCCGCGGAACATCCGCGCAAAATGCAGGAGCAGTGCAAACGGCCCGCTCGCAGGCAGCGGCGCGGGTGGAATATCCAGCGGACGGATGAGCTTCTCAAAGGCGCGATAAATGAAATCAGACAACGACATGGCGGCGCAAAGGGCGAAGCAGGGAGAGAGGATGCGACAGGAATCGCCGGTATTTAAACACGGATCGTGTTCGGCCGGAAAACCCACGATGTAATTGGAAACTGCCTTGACGCACTTCAGGCAGGCAAGTGTTCGACGCCATGGCTTGCTCGTCAATCAACTGGCCAAATCCCGACATCTGGGCTCGCTCAAGCCTCAGCCTTTCGATTTCGTGAAGCAGCTGCCATTGTGCAGCGCGGAAAATCTTTCTAGACAGGCGGCGCATGTCATTGAAGCGCACCTTGTCCGACGAGGTTGATGCGGGGCGCTTCCAAGTCTTGTTTGTACATGTCGTGATCCCAAGACCGCTTCTGGTTTGGGCGTGCATTAGGAGTGCCGATGCTTCGCGGACTTTACGACTGGACCTTGTCGCTGGCGGCGAGCAAATCCGCCGAATGGTGGCTGGCCTTCATCGCCTTCGTCGAGAGCTCGGTGTTCCTGGTGCCGGCCGACGTCCTCTATCTGCCGATGGCGCTGTCGCGGCCGGATCGCGCCTATCGTTACGCGCTGGTCGCCACCGTCGCCTCGGTGCTGGGCGGCATCGCCGGCTGGTTCATCGGCCATTATGCCTATGATGCGGTGGCGCGGCCGATCCTCGAATTTTATGGCAAATATGACGAGTTCGAAGCGATGCGCGTCTCATCGGGTGTCGGCTTCATCATCCTGATGCTGGTCACCTCCGGCCTCGCCCATCTGCCGCCGATCAAGGTTGTGACGATCCTGTCGGGCGTCATCGGTGTTCCTTTGCTGCTGTTCATCGTGCTGGCAATCGTGGCGCGCGGTGCTCGCTTCCTGTTTCTCGCGTGGCTGTTGCGCCGCTATGGCGAGCCGATCCGCCACTTCATCGAAAAGCGCCTTGGCCAGATTGCAGGCGCCGCCGCCGCTGCCCTGATTTTGCTCTATATTGTCGTCAAATACGCCGTCTGAACGGCATCGAACCGAATGGACTGAGTCCGATGACAGCGACCGTGAATGCCGATACCGGACGCCAGCGGCTGCGCACCGCCCTGTTTCTCGCTGTCGCCATGGCCGCCACGGTCGGCTCGGCGCTGGCCTTCCAGTATCTCGGCGGCTACATCCCCTGCAAGCTCTGCCTCGAGCAGCGCACGCCTTACTACGTCGGCGTGCCCTTGATGCTGCTGGCGGTGCTTGCGTCGGCTCTTCACGCGCCAGCCTGGGTAAGCCGTGGCCTGCTGGCTATTGGCGGCCTGCTGATGCTCTACGGCGTCTATCTCGGCGTTTATCACTCCGGCGTCGAATGGGCGTGGTGGCCAGGCCCGACCGATTGCACCGCAGCCGCCGGGCCGGTGGACACCGGCGGCAAGGGCGTGCTCGATGCGCTCGACAAATTCGTCCCGCCCTCCTGCGACAAGGCGGCGCTCCGCATCCTCGGCCTGTCGCTGGCCGGCTGGAACGCCATCGCCAGCTTTGTCCTGACGGTCGTAGCCTTCCGCAGCGCCTTCGCCCGCGACTGAGCGGCACAACGCAGAGTTCGTCCAGAAATTCGTCAGGCCGGAGTGCATGACGTGGCTTTCGAGAACCGGAGCGGAGCGTACTAGCTAAAGTACGTGAGCACCGGAAGCGCGGAAAGCTGCGTCAGGCGACCGGCATGGCGGATTTCTGCCGAACTCTATGGTTCGAGTTCGACATCCCAGTACAGATAATCCATCCAGCTTTCGTGTAGATGGTTGGGCGGGAACAGCCGGCCGTTATTATGCAAATCATGCACCGTCGGCTGGTAGGGCTTCTGCAGCGGCCACATCTTGGCGTGGGCCGGCATCATGCCGCCCTTCCTCAGATTGCAGGGCGAGCAGGCAGCGACGACATTCTCCCAGGTCGTGGCGCCGCCGCGATGGCGAGGAATGACATGGTCGAACGTCAGATCGTCCGGCGTGCCGCAATATTGGCATTGGAAACGGTCACGCAGGAAGACGTTGAAACGGGTAAACGCCGGATGCCTCGACGGCTTCACGTAAGCCTTCAGGCTGACGACGCTCGGCAGCTTCATCGAAAAGGTCGGTGAAGAGACGGCGTGTTCGTATTCGGCGACGATGTTCACCCTCTCGAGGAACACCGCCTTGATGGCATCCTGCCAGGACCAGAGCGACAGGGGGTAATAGCTGAGCGGACGGTAATCCGCATTCAGCACCAGCGCTGGAAGCCCATCCGGAGATACGGCAACCGTCACGTCGTTGACCTCCTTCACCCTAGAACCGGTCGACGCGGATACTGTAAGCCCGACATGACAGGGATGTGAAGCGGATTGTCGATCATGCCGGGTCTCAAAAACGCATGATTTCAATGCTTTTTTGCGGATTCAGGCCGGAGGCGCGGCATCCCTGCCCTTCAATTCGCGATAATAAGCCCAGAAAAGCCGCGATGCGACACCGCGCCACGGGCTCCATGATTCGGCAAGCCGGATCAGCATTTTCTCCGGCGGACGCGGGTCGATGCCGAGCGCATGGCCGACCGCGCTCTGCAATGCTACGTCGCGCGCCGGAAAGATATCTGGGTGTCCGGCGGCAAACAAAAGGTAGACTTCAGCCGTCCACGAGCCGATGCCCGGCACCTTGGTCATGGCCGCGATCGCCTCGCTTGCATCGAGCCGGCACAGGTGATCGAGGTCGAGTCCCTCGGCCACCGCCCGGGCGACGGCAACCAGGCCGCGCTGCTTGGGCCGCGACAGCCCGGCCTCGCGAAAGATCGCCTCGTCGGCGGCAAGTATCGCCTGCGGCGTCAGCGGATCGAGCAGTCTCGTCAGCCGGCCGAAGATGGCATCGGCGCTCGCGCGGGACACTTGTTGTGAAACGACGATCGAGGCAAGGCTCCTGAACCCCGGCTCCGACAGCCTGAGCGGCACCTCGCCGGCCATGCCGCGCACTTTTTCCAGGCGTGGGTCGAGCAAGCATAGCCTATCCAGCCCTTGCGCAATGTCGTCGAGACTGGCGATGCGTTGCATGTCTGCTTGTTCCAAAATCAAAAGTGCCGCACGCTTCGTCACGTGTCCCTCTGGACGCACGACGCCACCGGCGCAAAGTAGCAATTGGCGAAAGCGCCACACAACCCGATTGCCGCCGGACAATGACACTGCTGACATTCCGCTTCGCGCCGAGCCCGAACGGCGAACTGCATCTCGGCCATGCCTATTCGGCGCTGCTCAATCAGAAATTGGCAAAGGCGGCGGGCGGACGCCTGCTGCTGCGCGTCGAGGATATCGACACGACGCGCTGCACGCCGGAATTCGAGGCAGGCATTTTTCGCGACCTGAAATGGCTGGGGCTTGGCTGGGAGGAACCGGTGCGCCGCCAGTCCGAGCATTTTGCCGAATATCGGGCGATGCTCGAGCGGCTGATCAAGGAAGAACTTGTCTACCCGGCCTTCATGAGCAGAAGTGAGATCCGCGCCTTTATCGCCGACAGCGAGAAGCGTGGCCGCGACTGGCCGCGCGACCCGGACGGCGTGCCGCTCTATCCCGCCGCCGACAAGGCGTTGACGGCGAGCGAACGCGAGCGGCGCGTCGCCGAAAATGTGCCATTTGCCTGGCGGCTGGACGTCGATGCGGCAATAGCGCGCGCCGGCAAGGACCTGTCATGGGCCGAATACACGGACGAGACGCTCTCCGCGACGCGTCGTGTCGAAGCCCATCCGCAGGATTGGGGCGACGTGGTCGTGGCGCGCCGCGAAATCCCGACCAGTTATCACCTCGCCGTCACCATGGACGACGCGCTGCAGGGCGTCAGCCATGTCGTGCGCGGCCAGGACCTTTATTCCGCGACCAGCGTGCAGCGGCTGCTTCAGCAACTGCTTGGCCTGCCGCAGCCGGCCTATTTTCACCATCGCCTGATCCTCGGCCCGGACGGACGAAAACTGTCGAAGAGCCTTGGCGATACCGGCCTTGCCGCCCAGCGTAAGGCGGGCGCATCGCCCGCCGATCTCAAGTGGCTGGTCGGTCTCTAGACTAGACCGGTGAGCTCGCGGCCATCAACGGCGCTCCTTCAATTCAAATGACTCTATGGATCAACCGTTTGGTTTTGCTTGCCGGCCCGAACGGCATTAAGCAGTCGCCGCAGTCGATCCCTCACCCGAATTCATCGCGGCCTCCGGAAATGCACAGCCTCAAGCGGTTCATCCCCGCCTCTTTCGTCGTCCTGTGGGCGACCGGCTTCATCGGCGCGCGCTATGCCATGCCGTGGGCGGAGCCCTTTACGTTCCTGGCCGCGCGCTTTGTCCTGGCCGCAATCCTGCTTGTCGCTTTGATGGCCGCACTTGGTTCGAGCCGCGCCACCCGCGATGAGGCGCTGCACGCGACCGGTGCCGGCATCCTGATGCATGGCATCTATCTCGGCGGCGTGTTCTGGGCAATCCACCGGGGCATGCCCGCCGGACTTTCAGCCCTGATCGTCGGCCTGCAGCCGCTGATCACGGCAGTGCTCGCCGGCCGGCTTCTCGGCGAGGCCATCCTGCCGCGCCACTGGGCCGGTCTCGGCCTCGGGTTGATCGGCGTGGTGATCGTGCTTTGGCCGAAGCTCGGTGCGCTCGGCGGCGGCGTGACGGCCGAGACACTGGGCGCCTCGCTGGTCTCGGTACTCGGCATGAGCGCCGGCACCATCTGGCAGAAGCGCTTTGCTTCCGGCGGCGATCTGGTGGCTGCCACGTTCTGGCAATATGTCGGCGGCGCATCGGTGATGGCTCTGGCCTCGCTCGCCTTCGAGACCCGAACGGTCATCGTCAACGGCGAACTGATCTTCGCCATGGCCTGGCTCGTGCTGGTGCTGTCGATCGGAGCCATCTTCCTGTTGATGGTGATGATCCGCGACGGCGAAATGTCGAAGGTCGCCTCGCTGTTTTACCTCGTGCCGGCTGTCACCGCGGTCATCGCCTGGGCATTGTTCGGTGAGCACTTGAGCCCGCTCCAGATCGCCGGCATGGCGATCGCGACGCTCGGCGTCGGGCTGGCGACGGCTCAGCCGCCGACGCGGGCACGCGCCTCTAAATAGCGGCTGATCGCGGCGTTGAGCTCGCCACCGAGGATGAAGATCGCTGAGACGATATAGAGGAACACGACGGCGATCATGATCGAGGCGAGGCCGGCATAGGTCGTCACATAGGACGAGAAATGATCGAGATAGGCGGCGAAGATGGTCGACCCGATGAGCCAGCCGACCAGCGTGAAGATGATGCCAGGCACGATCGAAACGAAGCGGCGCTTGCCGGCCGGCAACCAGAAATGCACGGCGAACAGGCCGCCGATGATGACTACCGAGGCGATGACGTAACGCCACAGCGTGATCGTGCCCATATAGGGTTTTATCCATTCGAAATGCGACTCGGCCAGCCGTGCCAGCAATGGCGCGAAGACCAGCAGCACGCTGATGGCCAAAAACCCGGCCGTCGCGATCAGCACGAAGATGATGCTCTGCACCCGCCGGTAGATGATGCCGCGCGTTTCCGAGACACGATAGGCCCGGTTGAGCGAGGTGCGCAGCGCCTCGATGCCGTTAGAGGCGAAATATCCGGCAAGCACGATACCGTAGGTCAACAGGTCACTGCGCCGGACGGTAAGCACGTTGAGCACCTCGCGCGCGATCGGTTTGGCGATCTGCTCGGGCCATGTGTCGAACACAAGGTGCACGGCGGTGTCGGCGAAAGCCTGCGCGCCGAAAAAACTCGCCAGCGTCGTGGCGAAGATCAGGAAAGGAAAAAGCGCCATCAGCGCGGTGATCGCCAGATGGCTGGCCATTGCCCAGCCGTCGTCGGTGTTGAAGTGGCCGAGCGCGTCGTAGAGGACGCGTTTGAGGGCTACGATCTTCCGCAACAAGAACCGCGTTCCCTTCGATTGTCCCGACGCCGCGAATATGGGAAGGGTTTGCGGTAAATGACAACCCTAGGTCAAACCACCAGTCCTCCCGGAGAAGAGTTGCGCTCCATCATTGTCACAGGTGCCTCTTCCGGTATAGGCGCCTATTGCGCCCATGCTCTTAAGAAGGAAGGCTGGCGGGTGTTCGCAACGGCCCGAAAGCCCGAAGATATCGCCGCGCTCGAGGCCGATGGCATCGAGGCCTTTTATCTGGACTACACCGAGTCCGGATCGATCGAGGCGCTGGTGGCGTCGGTGCTGGAACGGACCGACGGCCGGCTCGATGCGCTCTTCAACAATGGCGCCTACGGACAGCCCGGCGCCGTCGAGGACCTGCCGGTCGAGGCTTTACGGCAGCAGTTCGAGGCCAATGTCTTTGGCTGGCATGACCTCACTCGCCGTGTCGTACCGGTGATGCGCCGCCAAGGCCATGGTCGTCTCGTTCATTGCTCGTCGATCCTCGGCCTGGCGCCGGTGCCTTTCCGCGGCGCCTACTCGGCATCGAAGCACGCTATCGAAGGGCTGATGCTGTCCCTCTACCAAGAACTCCTCGGCAGCGGAATCCATGTTTCGCTGATCGAGCCGGGGCCGGTGAAATCGAAGATCGCCAGCAACAGCCTTGCGTGGTTCCTGGCGAATATCGATCACGAGAAGTCCGTTCATCGCCTCGCCTATGCGGCGCAACTCAAACGGCTGCGGGCCGGCGGCAGCACATCGCGGCTGAAGCCCGGGCCGGAGGTGGTTTATTCCGCCTTGCATCATGCGCTTCTGTCGCGGCGCCCGCGCCCGCATTATGTGGTAACTGTGCCGGCCAGGATCGGCGCGATCCTTAAACGCATCCTGCCGTCATCGGTACTCTACCGTCTGCTCGCCAAACGCGCCTGAACGCAATCCAACCTGGAACACACCATGGCAACCGTCTTCAACATCCTCGCCGTTCTCGTCATGGTCGCCGTGGTGATCGTGCTGATCCGCGGCCTCATCAACATGATGCGCGGCGGCTCCAGCATGACCTCCAACAAACTGATGCAGACGCGCGTGCTCTTGCAGTTCGTGGCCTTGGTGCTGATCATGCTGGCGGTGTATTTCACCCGTAAGTGACGCAGCAGCCACCAGCCGGGAGGAACCCGTGGTCAAGCTCAACAAGATCTACACCCGCACTGGCGACGATGGCACCACAGGCCTCGGCTCTGGCGAGCGGCGGCTGAAATCCGACCTTCGCATCGACGCCTACGGCACGGTCGACGAGGCCAATGCCTGCATCGGCATGGCCCGCATTCATACCGCGGCAGTAAATCCGGCGATCGATGCGATGCTCGGCCGCATCCAGAACGACCTTTTCGACCTCGGCGCCGATCTGGCAGTTCCCGATAATGGCAAGCCGCTCGACTACGAGCCGTTGCGCATCATCGCCTCGCAGACCGACCGCATCGAACAGGATATCGATCTCCTCAACAAGGACCTTGAGCCGCTCAAATCTTTCGTGCTCAACGGCGGTACGCCGGCAGCGGCTGCCCTTCACCTCGCCCGCACGGTGGCCCGCCGCGCCGAGCGCATCATGGTGGCGCTGTCGCAAGATCCAGACGAGCACGTCAACCGCGAGGCGATAAGATACATCAACCGTGTCTCGGACTTTCTGTTCGTCGCCGCACGCGCGGTCAATGACAACGGAAATGCCGACGTGTTATGGGTTCCTGGCAAGAACCGCTGAAATCCGCCGAGCTGGGGACCTGATGTTCATCCCGCTTTACGACACCAACAGGCTGCGGCACATCAAGCTGCAATATGTGACCATCGGCCTGATCGCGCTCAATGTGTTGATCTACCTTATCACTACGCTTGGCGGTGAGGACTTCTCCAACGCCGCGGTGCTGGGCCTCGGCTTCATCCCGTCGGTCGTGCATGACAGCGTCGAGCTCGCTCCGCAATTCGTCGTCATTCCGGAGAGCCTGAGCTACCTGACCTATTCCTTCCTGCACGCAGATATCTTCCACCTCGGCGGCAACATGCTGTTCCTGTGGGTATTCGGCGACAATGTCGAGGATGCACTCGGCCACATCCGCTACCTCGTCTTCTACCTGCTTTGCGCCATTGCCGGCGCTTTCTTCCAGGGTCTGGTTGCTTGGGATTCGCAGGTGCCGCTGATCGGCGCGTCGGGCGCCATCGCCGGTGTGGTCGCTGCCTATCTCATCCTTTATCCGCGCGTGAAGGTGTGGGTGCTGGCCTTCGCCCGCATCCCGTTGCGTATCCCGGCCTTCATCCCGCTCATCCTGTGGATCCTGTTCCAGATCTTCATGTTTGCCCAGGGAGGCGAGGATCAGGTTTCCTGGGCCTGCCATATCGGCGGCATCATCGCTGGAGCCGTGCTGGTGCTTGTCTTGCGCAGCCGCGGCGTACCGCTACTCGCCGGCGCGGACGAGGAGCCGGCCGTGGTCGCCGGTCCGGCGCCCGTAGCCGTGGAGCCGGCGCCAAGCGACCCACAACCTGCGCAGCCGGCGCCGCGCTGGGGCCGGGGAAGCGTTTCCGGTCCGGACTGAACCGATTTGAGTGCTTCGCCGAGGATCCGAGTGCGCCCCGGATATTGACGCGCGGGATCGCCGCAACTACGGAACAGCCACCCTACTGGCGTGGCGAAGACCAGAATTCCGTCCGGAATGTCGGCTTTCGACAACTCTGAAGAGGTGCACGCTGCTATAGCGCGCCCGACGAGCGTGAAGAGACTATCGTGAAAGAGGTGACAGGCAAATGAAGATCCTTGTGCCCGTGAAGCGGGTTGTGGATGCGAATGTCAAGGTCCGGGTGAAGGCGGACGGTTCGGCGGTGGAACTCGCCAACGTCAAGATGGCGATGAACCCGTTCGACGAGATCGCGGTCGAAGAGGCGATCCGGCTGAAGGAAGCTGGCAGGGCCGAAGAGATCATCGTCGTGTCGATCGGGCCGCAGCAGGCACAGGAGACCTTGCGCACGGCGCTCGCCATGGGCGCCGACCGCGCCATCCTGGTCAAGACCGACGAGCAGACTGAGCCGCTGGGCGTCGCCAAGGTGCTGAAGGGCGTCGTCGAGGCAGAACAGCCCGGCCTTGTCATTCTCGGCAAGCAGGCGATCGACGACGATTCCAACCAGACCGGCCAGATGCTGGCCGCACTTCTCGGCTGGGCGCAGGGCACCTTCGCCTCCAAGATCGTGCTCGACGGTGACAAGGCCACGGTGACGCGCGAGGTCGATGGCGGCCTGCAGACGCTGGAACTGAAGATGCCGGCGATCGTCACGGCCGATTTGCGGCTGAACCAGCCACGCTACGCGTCTCTGCCCAACATCATGAAGGCCAAGAAGAAGCCGCTCGACGAGAAGAGCCCTGCCGATTACGGCGCCGACGTCAAGCCGCGGCTTAAAGTGATCAAGACCGAGGAGCCGGGCGGCCGCAAGGCGGGCGTCAAGGTCAAGAGCGTCGCCGAACTGGTAGACAAGCTGAAGAACGAAGCCGGCGTGCTCTAAGGAAATCCGATGAGGCCGGCCTGCAAACGGCCGGTTTCTCCGCTTCCGGTGCTCACGTACTGAAGTACGCTCCGCTCCGGTTCTCGAAACCAACCGTTTTCGGCTCGGCCTGACCGGATTTCAGGAGCCTCGGAGACGAAAGTCAGGAAAACATCATGGCTATTCTTCTGATTGCCGAACACGACAACGCTGCGCTTTCCGACCAGACCGCCAAGGCGCTTTCGGCGGCGCTGCAGATCGGTTCGGACGTGCATGTGCTGGTTGCCGGCAAAGGTGCCAAGCCGGCAGCGGACGCCGCCGCCAAGCTCCAGGGCGTCACCAAGGTGCTGCTCGCCGACGCCGACGAACTGACCGAGCGTCTCGCCGAACCGCTGGCGGCACTCGTCGTTTCGCTTGCTGAGCCATACGAGACGATCATCGCGCCGGCGACCTCGTCGGGCAAAAACGTCGCGCCCCGCGTGGCGGCGCTGCTCGATGTCGCCCAGATATCTGAAATCATCGAAGTCGTGTCGCCCGACACCTTCAAGCGGCCGATCTATGCCGGCAACGCCATCCAGACGGTGCAGTCCAGTGACGCCAAGAAGGTCATCACGGTGCGTACCGCTTCCTTCCAGGCAGCGCCCGAGGGCGGTTCCGCGCCGGTCGAGACGGTCCAGGCGGCGGCCAATCCCGGCCTGTCGAGCTTTGTCGAGAACAAGCTCTCCGAGACCGACCGTCCAGAGCTGACCTCGGCCAAGATCATCATCTCGGGCGGCCGTGCGCTGGGCTCCTCCGAGAAGTTCCAGGAGGTGATCCTGCCGGTCGCCGACAAGCTCGGTGCGGCGGTTGGCGCATCTCGCGCCGCCGTCGATGCCGGCTATGCGCCGAACGACTGGCAGGTCGGCCAGACCGGCAAGGTGGTAGCGCCCGACCTTTATATTGCCGTCGGCATATCCGGTGCCATCCAGCACCTTGCCGGCATGAAGGATTCGAAGGTGATCGTTGCCATCAACAAGGACGAGGAAGCGCCGATCTTCCAGGTCGCCGACTACGGTCTCGTCGGCGATCTCTTCGTCATTCTGCCGGAACTGCAAAAGGCGCTTTGACGCCTTCTGCCAAAGCGTATTAAATTCTGAGGGGTGGGGTAGACGAAGTCGCCCCGCCCTTTTAGTTTGCACTGCACAAAAAACGGGCCGCAAAGGCCTCGACGGGATCGGGTAATGAGCAAGATCGAGACGATCGGCATCATCGGCGCGGGCCAGATGGGTGGCGGCATCGCCCATGTGTCGGCGCTGGCGGGCTATAAGGTGCTGGTTTACGATATTTCGCCCGACCGCATCGAAAAGGGCATCGCTACGATCAGCGGCAACATGGCCCGTCAGGTCGGCTCCGGCAAACTCGAGGAAAAGCTGCGCAATGAGGCGATGGCGCGCATTTCGGCGGCACCGGCCATGGCCGACCTTGCGGGCGCCGATCTGGTGATCGAAGCAGCGACCGAGGACGAGACGGTCAAGCGCAAGATCTATGCCCAGCTCTGCCCGCAGCTCAACCCCGAGGCCATCCTGGCGACGAACACGTCATCGATCTCGATCACACGGCTGGCTTCGCAGACCGACCGGCCGGAACGCTTCATCGGCATACATTTCATGAATCCGGTTCCGGTGATGAAGCTGGTCGAGCTGGTGCGCGGCATCGCCACCGAGGACCAGACCTTCGAGGCGGCAAAAACCTATGTGAAGCAGCTCGACAAGACGATCACCGTCTCGGAGGATTTCCCGGCCTTCATCGTCAACCGCATCCTGCTGCCGATGATCAACGAGGCGATCTACACGCTCTATGAAGGTGTCGGCTCGGTCGACGCCATCGATACCGCCATGAAGCTCGGCGCCAACCATCCGATGGGGCCGCTGCAGCTTGCCGATTTCATCGGGCTCGATACCTGCCTGTCGATCATGCAGGTGCTGCATGACGGGCTGTCGGATTCGAAATACCGCCCCTGCCCGCTGCTGGTCAAATATGTCGAGGCCGGCTGGCTCGGCCGCAAGACCGGGCGCGGCTTCTACGACTATCGCGGCGAGCATCCCGTTCCGACACGCTGATCGCCTCGCTACCAGCGCACAAAAAGTCGTCCGCCGAGCGCCCCGAGCACGGCAAGGATGGCGACCGCGATCGTATACCAGGTGCCGACGAAAAGCGGCGAATCGTCAAAGCAATGAGCCGCATAGAAGGTCGCCGCCAGCCCGCCGGCAAGCAGGCCCGCGGCCGCACCGGCAGGCACCGGCCTTGTCGGCGCGCCATGGCGCAGCACCGCGAGAAAGACGGCAAGCGGGCCGATCCCGATCAACGGAATGAAGGTCAGGCAGATGACCATGTTCGTGCCGACCAGGCGCGTGCCCCAGTCGGACGCAGGCACGGCGAAGAGTTCGAGAATCACAGCCACAATCACCAGCAGCGGCGCGGCGACCATCCAGCTCACCGCCCGGCCGGTCGATGCACCGGGCGTCGACAGCCCACGCACCAGGACAAAGGCGCTGGCGGCAAGAGCAATCGTGAAGACGAATTTGGACAGGAACCGCATCGTGTGCATGGCGATCGCAATGTCGGGGCGCGGGCCGATCGTCAGCCAGAAAACCGCGGCCGCGATCACCATGGCCGCGCCGGCGGCAAGCCACCAGGCGGTGCCTAGCGGCAGCGCCTTGCTGCGGGCATCGGCGTCGAGCGCCTTGATGAAATCTTCGGTCCTCATGTTATTCCCGCCCCGCCCTGAACCGTTTGGCAATGGCGGCAAGCCCGCGGTGCAGTGACACCCGCACAGCCGTCTCGCTGATGCCGAATTTGGCCGCGGTCTCACCGATTGACCGGCCTTCGACCGATACGGCCGAGACGACGGAACGCTGTGCCGGCGGCAGGCTGTCGAGCGCCCGGTTGACGTCGCGCTCGCTCACCGTCTCCGATTCCGGCTCGGCAAAGGTCTCGGCGATTTCGTCGATCTCGATCTCGATCCGCCGACCGCGCCGCCGGAACGCATCGATCAGCTTGAAGCGGGCTATTGCATAGACCCAAGGCAGCACCGGCGCATCATGGCGCCAGGTGTGTCGTTTCACATGAATGGCCAGCAAGGTTTCCTGCACGACATCCTCGGGATCCACCCCGCCCTGCACGATCTTGCGCCGGGCAAAGCCACGAACGAGCGCGGCGATCCGGTGCAGAAAGTCGGCATAGGCCCTTTCGTCTCCGGCGATCGCGGCCCGCAGCAGCCGTGAAAGCTCGGCTTCGTCCTTGCCGCTCACAAGAGTTCACTCCCCGATATTCGCGTCTCGGCGCTGATTTGTTACGGGGCCGGCGAAATAATGTCCAAGGCAAATTAGCTGAGCATCACGAAAGTTTGCTCCTTTTGAGCGATTGAGTGGGTCAGCAATGTTGACTGCACCAGTCAGGTATTGGTAGGTGCAGCGTGCCAAGCCAAAGACCATCGAAATCGAGGACGACGCCATGAAATATGCTCTTTCCGCCCTTGCCGGTGCGACAGCACTTGCAATCAGCCTGATCGCCGGCCCGGCAATAGCAGAGGACGAGGGCATCGTCGTTTACAACGCCCAGCACGAAAACCTGACCAAGGCCTGGGCGGAGGGATTCACCAAGGAAACCGGCATCAAGGTTACCGTCCGCAATGGCGGCGACAGCGATTTCTCCAATCAGATCGTTGCAGAAGGCACCGCTTCGCCCGCCGATGTATTCCTGACGGAGAATTCGCCGGCCATGGCATTAGTCGAGGCGGCCGGCCTGTTCGCACCGGTCGACACCGAGACGCTGGCCCAGGTTCCGCAGGAGTACCAGCCGGCGAGCGGCAAATGGGTCGGCGTCGCCGCGCGCAGCACCGTCTTTGCCTACAACAAGACCAAGCTGAGCGCCGACCAGCTGCCCAAATCGCTGCTCGATCTCGCCGATCCGAGCTGGAAGGGCCGCTGGGCCGCTTCGCCCTCCGGCGCCGATTTCCAGGCGATCGTCAGCGCGCTTCTGCAGCTCAAGGGTGAGGCGGCGACGGCCGAATGGCTGAAGGCGATGAAGGAGAATTTTACCGCCTATAAGGGCAACAGCACGGTGATGAAGGCGGTCAATGCCGGCGAGGTCGAAGGCGGCGTGATCTATCACTATTACTACTACGGCGATCAGGCCAAGACCGGCGAGAACAGCAAGAACGTCGAGTTGCACTATTTCAAGCATCAGGATCCCGGTGCTTTCGTCTCGATTTCCGGCGGCGGCGTGCTGGCCTCGAGCAAGCACCCGAAGGAAGCGCAGGCTTTCCTGAAATGGGTCACCGGCAATGGCGGCCAGGACGTGCTGAAAACAGGCGATTCGTTCGAATACGCAGTCGGCAAAGGCGCCGAGTCCAATCCGAAGCTGGTGCCGCTGGCCGATCTGCAGGCGCCGAAAGTCGACCCGACGACGCTGAACTCGAAAAAGGTGACCGACCTGATGACGGCGGCCGGCTTGCTTTAGCCGGCGTTCGTCCTAAAAGGGCAACCGACTGCGCTCCTGTGGGAATTCGCTTTCCACAGGAGCGCTCTGTTTTCAAGATGGCATTTGCCTATGACCACAAGCTACCCGCGAGATTATCCGCCGCCGATCGTTTCCGCCTCCGGGCGGAGCTGGCGCAACGTCTGATCTGATGCAATCCGCGATCGATCTCGCACGCCCAGGCTTGCCGGCCGACGCCACGGCCGTGCGGGCACGTCGTTGGTCGGTCTCATGGATTGCGTTGGCTGCCGTCTTTGTCTCGCTTTTCGCGCTGCTGCCGCTTGCCTTCATCGTCTGGGTGGCGGTGCAGACCGGCTGGGAAACGGTGGCGGCGCTGGTGTTCAGGCCGCGCGTCGGCGAACTTCTGGTCAACACCAGCCTGCTGGTGGTGTTGGCGGTGCCGATCTCGATCGTGCTGTCGGTCATGCTGGCCTGGCTGACCGAGCGCAGCGATCTGCCGGGTGCCCGCCTATGGGCCTGGCTGTCGGTGGCGCCGCTCGCCATTCCGGCCTTCGTCCACAGTTACGCCTGGGTCACCATGGTGCCCAGACTGCACGGCCTGTGGGCCGGCGTGCTTGTGTCGGTCATCGCCTATTTCCCCTTCCTTTATCTGCCGGTGGCGGCGGCATTGCGCCGGCTCGATCCCGCTCTCGAGGATGCAGCGGCAGCCCTTGGTCTCGGCCCGTGGCGTGTGTTCAGGCGTGTCGTGCTGCCGCAGCTCCGGCTCGCTATTTGCGGCGGCTCCCTGCTGGTCGGCCTGCATCTCCTGGCCGAATACGGGCTCTATGTCTTCATCCGCTTCGACACCTTCACCACCGCGATCGTCGACCAGTTCCAGTCGACCTTCAACGGTCCCGCCGCCAACATGCTGGCCGGCGTGCTGGTGACCTGCTGCCTTGTGCTGCTCGGGCTGGAGGTGCTGGTGCGCGGCGAGGAGCGCTATGCCCGCGTCGGTTCGGGTGCTGCGCGCCAGCAGCAGCGCACGGGCCTTGGGCGCGCCACCATTCCTTGCCTGCTGCTGCCTGCCATTACCACGCTGCTGGCGCTCGGCGTGCCGTTCGCCACTATCGGCCGCTGGCTCATGGCCGGCGGCGCCGATGTCTGGCGGCTCGACGAGATCGGCCTGGCGCTTGGCCAAACGCTGTTCCTAGCAATTGCCGGCGCGCTGCTTGCCACCGTCGCGGCAATGCCGATGGCGTGGATTTCGATCCGCGCGCCCGGGTGGCTGCAACGCGTCCTGGAGGGCTGCAACTATATCGTCGGCGCGTTGCCCGGCGTTGTCATCGCCCTGGCGCTGGTCACCATCGCCGTGCGTATCGCCATGTCGCTCTACCAGACCCTGTTCACCATCCTGGTCGCCTATGCGCTGATGTTCCTGCCGCGCGCCCTGATTAGCCTCAGGGCGTCGATCGCACAGGCGCCGGTCGAGCTCGAACGCGCCGCCTCCAGCCTCGGCCGGTCGCCGCTCAAGGCGCTGTGGTCGACGACCATCCGCCTGTCGGCGCCGGGCGCCGCAGCCGGCATGGCGTTGGTCGCGCTGGGTATCATGAACGAATTGACCGCAACCCAGATGCTGGCGCCCAACGGCACCCGCACGCTGGCCATGGCGTTCTGGTCCTATAGCGGCGAGATCGACTATGCGTCGGCGGCGCCTTATGCCCTGATCATGGTGGCGATGTCGCTGCCTTTGACCTGGTTGCTCTACGTCCAGTCGAAGCGGATGGCCGGGCGATGAGCTTTCTCGAGCTGAGCGGCATCCACAAGCACTACGGGCCCGTCGCAGCACTTGCAGGCGTCGACCTCAGCGTGGCCAGCGGCAGCCGTACGGCAATCGTCGGGCCGTCCGGTTGCGGCAAGACCACCTTGCTGCGGCTGATCGCCGGCTTCGAGGCGCCGGACCAGGGCCGCATCGTGCTTGATGGCGAGGTGCTGGCCGATGGCGACACGGCCGTGCCGGCGCATCGCCGCGGCATCGGGCTGGTGGCGCAGGACGGCGCTCTATTCCCGCATCTGAGCATCGCCGCCAATATCGGCTTCGGCATGGGCCGTCACGAGGAAAAGCGCAGTGAGCGCATCGCCGAGCTCGCCTATGTCGTCGGGCTGGACAAAGGTATCCTGAAGCGCCGTCCGCACGAACTCTCCGGTGGCCAGCAGCAGCGCGTCGCGCTCGCCCGCGCTATGGCCATGAAGCCGCGGCTGATGCTGCTCGACGAGCCGTTCTCGGCGCTCGACACCGGCCTGCGCGCCTCGATGCGCAAGGCCGTGGCCGAGCTCCTTGAAACCGCCGGCATCACCACCATCCTGGTCACCCACGACCAGGCCGAGGCACTGTCATTCGCCAGCCAGGTCGCGGTGATGCGCGACGGCAAATTCTCGCAGGTCGGCACGCCGCGCGAGCTCTATTTCAAGCCGAAGGACAGGATGGTCGCCGAGTTCCTTGGCGACGCCATCGTCCTGCCGGCAAGGATCGCCGATGGCTTCGCCATCTCGCCACTCGGCCGCATCGCTGTCGACAGCTCGGAGCGGCGCGACGTCGCCCGCATCATGCTGCGGCCGGAGCAGGTGTTGCTTAAACGCACATCGCGTGAAGGCATGTCCGGCACGCCGGACATGCTGTTCGGCGAGGTGACGGAATCGGAGTTCGCCGGCTCGATGTGCACCATCGCGGTGCGTCTGTTGAACAGCCCCGATCCGCCCGACGCCGCCGCCATCGGCAATACGCCGTTGATCCTGCGCAAGCCGGGCATGGACGCGCCGGCGATCGGCGAGATCGTCCGGCTGACCGTGTCGGGCAAGGCGCATGTGTTTGCCTGAACGGTTTTGCGCAAGGCCGACTTCAATCGACCCGTTTGCCCGCCTGATCGAACCAATGCAGCTTTTCGGACCTGGCCACGACGCGCAATTGGTCGCCTGGCTTGGCGCTGGCGCGGCCTGAGACGCGCACCACGATGCGGCTGCCGGCTGCCACGCAATGGAGAAAGCTTTCGGCACCGACCGGTTCGACCGCTTCCACTGTTGCCGGCAGTGCGAGCGCGCCGGCCGGCGCCTCTGCCGCGAAGGTGATGTCGGCGTCCTCCGGACGAAAGCCTAGTGTCACTGCCTTGCCCTGTCGGGGCGCCAAGCCAATCACAGTACCGTCCGCCAATACCGAGCTTGGGGAGGCCCCTGTGAGCGCCAGCAGATTCATCGGCGGTGCGCCTATGAACGAAGCGACGAAGGTCGAGGCCGGTTTCTCGTACACATCAAGCGGCGCGCCGGTCTGCTCGACCAGGCCGGCGTTCATGACGACGAGGATGTCGGCCAGCGTCATCGCCTCAAGCTGGTCGTGCGTGACATAAACCGAGGTGACGCCAAGCGAGCGCTGCAGATTCTTGATCTCGATGCGCATCTGCCCGCGCAATTTCGCATCGAGGTTGGACAGCGGTTCGTCGAACAGGAAGACCTTCGGGTTGCGCACGATGGCGCGACCCATGGCGACGCGTTGGCGCTGACCGCCGGAAAGCTCGCGCGGGCGCCGGTCGAGCAGCGCCGAAAGCTCCAGCACCTTGGCAGTCGAGCGTACCCTGCTGTCGATCTCGTCATTCGGCGTGCCGCGGTTGCGCAGGCCATAGGCCATGTTGTCATAGACCTTCATATGTGGGTAGAGCGCGTAGTTCTGGAACACCATTGCGATGTCGCGCTCGGTCGGGCCAATGGCGTTGACCACCTTGCCGTCGATGGCGACTGTACCGGCAGAAATCGTCTCCAGCCCGGCGATCATCCTCAGCAGCGTAGACTTGCCGCAGCCGGAGGGGCCGACCAGCACGCAAAGCTCCTTGTCGGGAATGGCGATGGAAACGCCCTTCACGGCCTCGACGCCGCTGGGATAGATTTTCCTGACATCCTTCAGATCCACGGTCGCCATCGGCTTCTCACTTTTCGGATTCGACCAGACCGCGCACGAACCAGCGTTGCATCAGCACGACCACCAGGATCGGCGGCACGATGGCCAGCATTGCCGTGACCATCACCAGGTGCCATTGGGTGTCGGCATCGGCGAAGGAAACCATCTTTCTCAGCGCGATGACGATGGTATTCATGTCGTTGCTGTTGGTGACGAGCAGCGGCCAAAGATACTGCGTCCAGCCATAGATGAAGAGGATCACGAACAGCGCGGCGATGTTTGTCCGCGACAGCGGCACCAGAATATCGAAAAAGAAGCGCCATGGCCCGGCACCGTCGACACGCGCCGCCTCCACCAATTCGCCCGGTATGGTCATGAAGAACTGGCGAAACAGCAGCGTTGCGGTGGCTGAGGCGATCAGCGGGACGATCAGGCCGGCATAGGTGTCGATCATGCCGAGATCGACCATCACCTTGTAGGTCGGCAGGATGCGCACCTCGACTGGAAGCATCAAGGTGATGAAGATCAGCCAGAAGAAGGTCATGCGCAGCGGAAAGCGAAAGAACACGATCGCGTAGGCCGACAGGATCGAGATGAAGATCTTTCCCACCGCAACGCCGAGCGCCATGATCATGGTGTTGAGGAGCAGCCTGCCGACGCTGACCCCGCCGATACGACCGATGCCGCCGAACAGCGCCTCGCTGTAATTGTTCCATAGCTGGCCGCCGGGCAAGAGCGGCAGGGGCGGCCTGAGGATCGTTTGCAGCGTGTGCGTCGAGGCAACGAAGGTGTAGTAGATCGGAAAAGCCACGATCAATAGGCCGAGGATGAGCACGGCATGGGCGATGAAGGTGCGGAGCGGGGACTGGCCGATCATCGCTGCCCTCAGCCGTAATGGACTTTGCGTTCCACATAGCGGAACTGGATCGCTGTGAGCGCAATGACGATGGCCATCAGGATGACCGACTGCGCCGCCGAATCGCCCAGGATCAGATTGACGAAGCCGTCATTGTAGACCTTGTAGACCAGCGTCTCGGTCGTCTTGCCCGGCCCGCCGCCGGTGACGGCATGAACGATGCCGAACGTGTCGAACAGGGCATAGACGGTGTTGACGACCAGCAGGAAAAAGCTTGTCGGCGCAAGCAGCGGGAAGACGATGGTCCAGAAGCGCTTGGTTTCGCCGGCGCCGTCCATGGCCGCCGCTTCGATCAGCGTTTTCGGCACCGCCTGCAGGCCGGCGACGAAGAACAGGAAGTTGTAGCTGATCTGCTTCCAGGCAGCAGCCGACACCAGCAGGATCATGGCGTGGGTGCCGTTGAGTAGCGGGTCCCATACGATGCCGAGGCTTCTCAGCAAATAGGCCAACGAGCCGATCGAGGGATTGAACAGGAAAAGCCAAAGCATGCCGGCAATCGCCGGCGCCACGGCGTAAGGCCATATCAACAGTGTGCGGTAGAGGCCTTTGCCGCGCACGGCCTTCTCGGCCATGACCGCGAGCAGCAGGGCCACAACCATGGCAACGATCGCGGTCGCAAGAGAGAACACTACTGTGACCTTGATCGAGTTGAGGTAGGCCGGATCGGCCAGCACCTTCCGGAAATTGGCAAACCAGACAAACCGGCTCCTCAGCCCGAACGGGTCTTGCCTGAGCATCGACTGGTAAAGCGCCTGACCGGCCGGCCAGTAAAAGAAAACCAGGGTGATGGCGAGTTGTGGCGCCACCAGCAGGTAGGGCAGGACCTTGTTGGGAAAGACGACGCGTGGAGACAGGCTGATTTCCCTCGCTATCCAGGTATCGCCCACGCGAGCTCGCGCGGGCGATATTCCAACCGACTAACCGAGATAATCCCGTCAGTTCTCCAGCGCTTCCTTGATCGCGGCGTTGCCGCGCGTGAACGCATTGTCGAGCGCCTGCTGAGCGGTTTGTTGGCCGGCCAGCATCTTCTCCAGCTCCTCGTTCTGGATATCGCGCACCTGCGGCAGATTCGGCAGGCGCACGCCCTTCGAGTTGTCGGTCGGCGCCTTGCCCGTCATCTGCAGGATGGGTGTCTCGCGGCCGGGGTTTTTGTCATAGAAGCCTGATTTCTTAGTCGCCTCGTATGCCGCAAGCGTCACTGGCAGGTATCCCGACTTCTGGTGCAGATATTCCTGCACATCGGTCTTGGACAGATAGGCAAAGAAGGCCGCGACGCCCTTGTATTCCTCGTCCGACTTGTTGCCGAACACCCACAGGCTGGCACCACCCGGCGTCGTGTTCTGTGGTGCGCCCTTGGCGTCGGTATCATACGGAAGCTGGCCGATGCCATAGTTCATGCCGGACTTGACGATATCGCCGAGGCCGCCCGACGATTCGGTGAAGATGCCGCATTCGCCGGCGAGGAATATCTGCTTGGCTTCGGAGGTGCGTCCGCCATATTTGAACGTGCCGTCCTTGGCCAGGTCAGCTAGCGCCTGGAAGTGGTTGACGAAAATCGGCGCATTGATCTTGAGTTCGACATCACCGCCGGCCAGGCCATTCTGCTGGGTGGCCCAAGGCACGTCATTCCACGCCGCGAAATTCTCCAGGTGGATCCAGGTCAGCCAGGTCGAGGTATAGCCGCAAGGGGCGGCGCCGCTCGTCTTGATCTTCTTGGCAGCTTCCCACACCTCGTTCCACGTCTTGGGCGGATTGTTCACGTCGAGGCCTGCCTTCTGGAAGATGTCCTTGTTGTAATAGAGGATGGGCGAGGAAGAGTTGTAGGGGAACGATAGCATGGTGCCGTCCGGCTTCGAATAATAGCCTACGATGCCGGGCAGATACTGGCTCTTGTCGAAAGTCATCCCGGCGCCGGTCATCACATCGGCCACCGGCTTTATCGCACCCTCGGCCGCCATCATCACGCCGGTGCCGACGTCGAACACCTGGAGGATATCGGGCGCCTGGCCGGCGCGGAAAGCGGCGATGCCGGCATTCAGCGTCTCCGGATAGGTGCCCTTGAACACCGGAACGAGCTCATAGTCGCTCTGGCTGGCGTTGAAATCCTTGGAGATCTTGGCGACGACCTCGGCGTTGGCGCCGGTCATGGCGTGCCACCAGCTGATCTGCGTGACGGCGAAGGCGGAGGTGGTGGAAAGCAGGGTCAAGGTGGCGGCGATACCGGCCGCAAAGCCGAAGAACTTCATGTTTCATCTCCCGTTTGTCATTGGCGAAAGGGGGCACCTCCGCAAAGCCAATATGTGGCGCTGATGACAATCGGACAACGGTTTTATTGCGGATCAATGAACATCACTCCTTCCTAAAGTGCACTCGCTACCGAAACCGGGCGCCAGAAATCACATCGCCGTCTTTTCGGCGCAGCGGCTTCGGTTTTCCCCCGAAAAGACCCGCCTCATGGCCCGCGGGTTAACCATTCGTTAAAATCTCCAAGAACTAATCAGTCACACCTCCGCTGTTAGTTTTGGCAGACCGAGTGAACCAGGATGCTGACGGTCTATAATTGTATTGTAAGTCAGCACGATCCGAGACTGGTTGCGCTTGCCGCACTCGTCTGTGGAATTTCTTGCTTCTCAGCGGTTAATCTCCTTAAGCATGTCGGCCGATCGACCGAGCGAAACCGGCTTGTCTGGCTGATGATCGCCGCGGCCTCGACCGGGTTCGGCATATGGGCGACGCATTTCATCGCCATGACCGCGTTTACGCCGGGAATACCGAACGCATACAATCCGGGATTATCCGCCTTTTCGCTTGCCGCCGCCGTTATCATGACCGCGCTTGGCATGTGGGTCGCCACCTTGCGCCGCGGCATCGACCATTTCCTCGTCGGTGGCGCCATTCTTGGCGGCGCCATCGCGACGATGCACTACATCGGCATGGCAGCTTTCGAGGTCGAAGGCCGGGTCGTATGGAACCTGCTCCTTGTCGCGATATCGCTTCTGGCCGGCGTGACCCTCGCGGCACTGGCGCTCCTTGTCGTCTTGCGCCGTCCGTCAGCGCTCGCGACTTTCGGCGGCGCCGCGCTGTTGACGCTGGCGATTTGCAGCTTGCATTTCATCGCGATGGCCGCGGTGTCGATCATTCCGGATTCCTCGATTGAAATATCCGAACATTCCATCGAGCCCATTTCCCAGGCCTTTGCCGCAGCGGTCGCCAGCCTGATAATCCTTGTGCTATCGGGTGCCGCTCTGTGGATCGACCTGCGCTTTCACCGCCAGAAGCTCGAGGCCGATCGCATGCACGATCTCGCCAATGCGGCGGTGGAAGGTCTGATGGTTTGCGATGGCACCCGCATTGTCAGCGCCAATGACAGTATGGCGAAGCTGACCGGAACAGCGACAGCCACCCTGAACACGATGCAATTCGGCGAGCTTTTCGACGGACAGAGCGCAGCCGATATGTCCGGCTTCGGCGAACAGGCGCAGGAAGCGAAGTTAAGGGGCAGTGAGGGGGCGAGAATTCCTGTCGAGCTGATCGCCAGGAAAATCACCTACTGCGGCAGGCCTCATACGGTGCTTGCCGTTCGCGACATCCGTGAGCGCAAGAAGGCAGAACAAGAGATCCTCCGCCTCGCGCATTTCGATCCGCTTACCGGGCTTGCCAATCGGCGGAGCTTTTCTTCCCGGCTGGAAGCAGAATTCGCCTCGATGGATCGTGGCGGCAAGGATGGACATCTGGCGCTCCTGCTGCTTGACCTTGACCGGTTCAAGCAAGTCAACGACCTCTATGGCCACGGGGCCGGCGATGCTATGCTGCAGAAGCTGGCGCACTGCATTTCCGGCATCCCGCGCCACGGACAGATGCTCGCGCGTCTCGGCGGCGATGAATTTGCCATCATAGCTCCGAACCTCCCCGACCCCCTGGCCGCAGGCCGGATAGCCGAGGACTTGCTGGCGGCGATCCGAGAGGAAAACAGGGTTTCGGTCGGCTCCGGCCTCGTCTCGGCCAGCATCGGCATCGCCTTCTTTCCGCTGGATGCCGAAGACCAGGCCGGCCTGATCAGCCATGCCGACACGGCACTCCATCGCGCCAAAACCGAAGGCCGGGACACTTATCGGTTCTTCGAGATGGCCATGGGCACCGCGGCCCGCGACAAGCGCGTGATGGAGCATGAATTGCGCCAAGCGATCGCCCGCAAGGAGTTCCACCTCGTCTATCAGCCGCAGAAGTGGATCCGCGGCGGCAGGATGATCGGCTTCGAAGCCCTGGTCCGTTGGCAGCACCCTGAGCGGGGTGACATTTCTCCGGCTGTTTTCATCCCCGTGGCCGAGGACAGTGGCGCTATCGCGCAGATAGGCGACTGGGTGCTGACGACGGCTTGTAACGATGCTGTTCGCTGGACAAACCCGCTGATGGTCGCCGTCAACGTCTCCGCCGTGCAACTTCACAATCCGAACTTCAGCCGCAAGGTGCACGACGCATTGACGAGATCCGGCCTGGCCCCCGGCAGGCTCGAACTGGAGATCACCGAAACGGCCCTGGTGAAGGACATGCCGCGCGCGCTGGCAACCTTGAGGCAGGTCAAGGCGCTTGGCGTGCATGTGGCGATGGACGATTTTGGCACCGGCTATTCTTCGCTGTCCAACCTCAGCGCCTTTCCCTTCGACAAGATCAAGATCGACGGGTCGTTCATCAAATCGGTCGACAAGAACGCGCAGTTCGCGGCGATCGTTCGCGCCGTGCTGGGGCTTGGACGCGGTCTCGGCCTACCGGTTCTGGCAGAAGGCATCGAGACGCCGGGTGAATTGCAGTTCCTGGACGCCGAGGCTTGCGAGATCGGGCAAGGCTACTACCTCGGCAAACCGGCTCCGATCGAGACATTCGGGGAACTGACGGGCGTGGCCGCTCCGGCAATCCGCACCGCCAGCCGACGCGGCGCAAGCATTGCCGTGCTCAAGCCGCGCCTGCGCACGGTCTGAGCCTATCCCGGCTGAAGCGCCGCCTCGACCAGACGCTTGGCATCCGGCCCCGACCATTCGGCCGGGCCATTCATATGGGCGATCAGGCAGCCTTGCCCATCGATCAGCATGGTGACCGGCAGACCGAGCGCCAGGCCGCGCGTCTTGACGTCGTTGAACAGCGCCATCGTGGCATCGCGATAGTAGCCGAGCGACTTGACGCCGGTGTCCTCCAGGAACTTCTTCGGTTTGGCATCGTCGCCGGCATCGACGTTGACGGCAACAACCTGAAACGCATCGCTGCCCATCTCCTTCTGCAGCGCATCGAGCGCCGGCATTTCGGCGCGGCAAGGTGCGCACCATGTCGCCCACAGATTGAGCAGCACCGTCTTGCCGGCATGATCGGCGATCGTCGTCGGCTTGCCGTCGGGGCCGTTGAAGGCGAGGCTTTTCAGCGATTGCGGCGGATCCGCCGGCAAAAGCGCAGCAACCTGGCCGGTGGCAGCAGCGGCGATCTTCTTGGCACGGTCGGTCTTGGCGGCGCAGGCGACGTCGTCCTTGCCGCCGCCGGCGGCCACTTGCGCGGGCGCCTTGTTGCCAGAACTGCTCTCCCTGACATATACCGCGACCGCACCGGCCAGCACGCCCGCAACCAAAGCGGCGAGGATGAGACGCAAAGCCGGGAAAAATCTATTGCCGTCTGCCATTTTTCAAAAACTGCTCCGGAGCACGGGTTATAGCGATGAACGACAAGAAGGCCAGCAACCAGATGTGGGGCGGACGTTTTGCCTCGGGTCCGGCCGCAATCATGGAAGCGATCAACGCGTCGATCTCGTTCGACCGCAAACTCTATGCGCAGGATATTCGCGGCTCGATCGCCCATAGCCAGATGCTGGCGCAAACGGGTATTATTTCGGCGGCCGATCAAGAAAAAATCGCTCACGGGCTGAACACGATCCTCGCAGAGATCGAGGCCGGCACCTTCGAGTTCTCGACCAGACTGGAAGACATCCACATGAATGTCGAGGCCCGTCTGGCCGATTTGATCGGCCCCGCCGCCGGCCGCCTGCATACCGCCCGCTCGCGCAACGACCAGGTGGCGGTCGACCTCAGGCTGTGGGTCAAGGACGAATGCTTTCGTGTCGCCGAGGCGCTGAAGGGCCTGATCACGGCGTTCCTGGATCGGGCCGAGGAGCATGCGGCAACGGTGATGCCGGGCTTCACCCACATGCAGGCGGCGCAGCCGGTGACCTTCGGCCACCACTGCATGGCTTATGTCGAGATGTTTGCACGCGACCTGTCGCGCGTCCGCGATGCGATTGAGCGGATGGATGAAAGCCCGCTCGGCGCCGCCGCCCTTGCCGGCACCAGCTTTTCCATCGACCGGCACCAGACGGCGAAGGCGCTTGGCTTCCGCGAGCCGATGCGCAATTCGCTCGACAGTGTTTCGGACCGCGATTTCGCGCTCGAGTTCCTGGGCTTGGAGGCGATCTGCGCGACGCATCTGTCGCGGCTGGCCGAAGAGATCATCATCTGGTCGACGCCGCAATTCGGCTTCGTCAGGCTATCGGATAGTTTCTCGACGGGTTCGTCGATCATGCCGCAGAAGAAGAACCCGGACGCTGCCGAACTGGTGCGCGGCAAGACCGGCCGCGTCACCGGCCATCTCGTCGGCCTGCTGACGGTGATGAAGGGCATGCCGCTGACCTATGGCAAGGACATGCAGGAAGACAAGGAATCCGTCTTCGACGCGGCCGAGACGCTCGACCTGATGCTGGCGGCAATGACGGGCATGGTGCGCGACATGACGGTGAACACTGCTGCGATGAAAAAGGCGGCCGGCGCCGGCTATTCGACTGCGACCGACCTCGCCGACTGGCTGGTGCGCACGCTCGGGCTGCCGTTCCGCGAGGCGCACCATATCACTGGCCGGGCGGTGGCGCTGGCCGAGGACAGGAAGATCGGGCTCGACAGGCTTTCGCTGGAGGATCTGCAGTCCATTCACCCCGGTATTAGCGCCGACGTGTTTTCGGTTCTTGCCGTGCAGAATTCTGTAAAGAGCCGCACGAGCTTCGGCGGCACCGCGCCGTCCGAGGTGCGCAAGCAGATCCGCTACTGGAAAAAGCGGCTCGCCAAGGCGTAAGACGCGGGGTGCAATGGCCGCAAAACTCGGCTAGAAGCGGCTGCGGGCAACAGTTTCGGACGGATGGCACGATGACCGGAAGCAGGATTTTGGTGACGCTGACGCTGCTGGCGGCAATGGCCTCCGTTGCGGCCTGCGGCAGGAAGGCTGCGCTCGACACGCCGTACGCGGCAGCCGTGCAGGCCCGCAAGGACGCCGAGAAGGCCAAGCAACCTTTGCCGCCGGAGCCGGAAAAACCTGTCGAGGACAAGAAATTCATCCTCGACCCGCTGCTCTGATTTCGGACCAATCTCGTGAACCATTTCGACTACCGCGACGGCGCGCTGCATGCCGAGGACGTGGCGATATCAGACATCGCCGCCAGCGTCGGCACGCCGTTCTACTGTTATTCGACGGCGACGCTGACCAGGCATTTTCGCGTCTTCACCGAGGCCTTTGCCGGGCTCGATGCTCTCGTCTGCTATGCCATGAAAGCGAATTCCAACCAGGCCGTGCTGAGGGTGCTGGCAAGGCTCGGCGCCGGCGCCGACGTGGTCTCGGAGGGCGAATTGCGCCGCGCTTTGGCGGCCGGCATCCCGGCAAGCAAGATCCTGTTTTCGGGCGTCGGCAAGACCGCGCGCGAAATGGATTTTGCGCTCTCGGCCGGCATTCTCTGTTCCAACGTCGAATCCGAACCGGAGCTGGAGCTGCTGTCGGCCCGCGCCACCGCGCTGGGCAAGATCGCGCCGATCTCGCTGCGCATCAATCCGGATGTCGACGCCAGGACGCACAAGAAGATTTCGACTGGGAAGGCCGAGAACAAGTTTGGCATTCCGTGGCAGCATGCGCGGAAGGTCTATGCGCGCGCGGCTGAGCTGCCGGGCATCAAGGTCACCGGCATAGACACCCATATCGGCAGCCAGATCACCGAATTGCAGCCCTTCGACGACGCCTTTGCGCTGCTGGTGGAGTTGGTCGGCGCCTTGCGCTCCGACGGTCATGCCATCGAGCATATCGATGTCGGCGGCGGCCTTGGCATTCCCTACCGCGTCGACAACAACCCGCCGCCTTTGCCCGATGCCTATGCCCAGATCGTCAGGAAGCATGTTGCCAAACTTGGGCTGAAAGTGATGTTCGAGCCAGGCCGGCTGATCGTCGGCAATGCCGGCATCCTGGTCTCGCAGGTGATCTTCGTGAAGGAGGGCGACGCCAAGAACTTCCTCGTCGTAGACGCCGCGATGAACGACCTGATCCGGCCGACGCTTTACGACGCTTTCCACGACATCAGGCCGGTGGCGCAGCAGCCGGCCGCTGCACCACGCATGAAGGTCGACGTCGTTGGCCCGGTTTGCGAGACCGGCGACTATCTCGGGCTCGACCGTGACCTGCCCCGGCTGAAATCCGGCGACCTGATCGTTGTCTCCACCGCCGGCGCCTATGGCGCCGTTCAGGCCGGCACCTACAATACCAGGCTGCTGGTACCGGAAGTGCTGGTCGACGGCGACCGCTTCCACGTTGTGCGCCCGCGCCAGACCTATGACGAGCTGATCGGACTGGACTCGGTGCCGGACTGGTTGGAGTAGAACTCTGCAGCTACAGCCGGTGCTGAATGAGCGCCCTGGTCTCGGCGATTCTGTCCTCATTCCGGCGATAGAATATCCACTGCTTGATGCGCTTGCTGCGCAAAAGCCCTGCCTGGGTGAGCACGCGCATATGCTCGCTGAGCGTTGCCTGGGTGATCCCCAGCTTTTCCGCGATCAGCAGCGCGCAGACGCCGTCCTCGACCAGATCGCCGTCCGTCTGCGGCGGAAAATGCGCGCGCGGGTCCTTCAGCCAATCGAGGATCTGCAGCCTGCGCTCGTTGGCGATTGCTTTGAAAACGTCGACCTCTTGCATTTAGGAACTTTGCCAAGTTACTAAGTAATGTCAACTCTGAATGTCAACTCTGGGAGTGAAAGCATGCTGCACGGCCACACGATCACACGCCAGCGCATTGCGGCGATAGAACCCCGCATCCGGCCCTTCGTGCGCCACACGCCGGTGCTACGCGTCGACATGGCCGATTTCGGCCGCCCGCCTCTGCCTGTCGACCTGAAGCTTGAGTGCTTGCAGCATTCCGGCTCATTCAAGGCACGTGGTGCGTTCACCAATCTCCTCGAACGGCCGGTTCCTGCGGCCGGCGTCGTCGCCGCATCGGGCGGAAACCACGGTGCCGCCGTCGCCTATGCCGCCATGCGGCTCGGCCACAAGGCGACCATCTTTGTTCCCGAAGTGAGCCCGCAGGCCAAGCTGGACCGCATCCGCGGCTACGGCGCCGAGCTGATCGTCGGCGGCGCCCGTTATGCCGAGGCGCTGGCCGCCAGCGAGAGCTTCGCCGAAAAATCCGGCGCGCTGCAGATCCACGCCTTCAACCAGGAGGAGACGCTGGTCGGGCAAGGCACGCTCGGCCTCGAGATCGAGGCCGACCTGCCCAAGCTCGACACCCTGCTGGTCGCCGTCGGCGGCGGCGGGCTGATCGGCGGCATCGCTGCTTGGTTTTCCGGCCGCATCAGGATAATCGCGGTCGAGCCGGAGGGTGCGCCGACGCTTCATCGCGCCTTCGAGGCGGGCCGACCCGTCGACGCGCCGGCTGAGGGCATCGCCGCCGATTCGCTCGCGCCAAGGCGTGTCGGCGAAATGATGTATCCTATCGCCGAGGCATTCGTCGAGCGCTCGATCCTGGTCGGCGACGACGACATTATCGCCGCCCAGGCGGCGCTGTGGGACCGCGTGCGAATCATCTCCGAGCCGGGCGGTGCGGCCGCCTTCGCGGCGCTCCTGTCCGGCCGCTACGCACCGGCTGCAGGCGAGCGCGTTGCCGTACTGGTCTGCGGCGCAAACGCTAATCCGGCGAAATTCTGACAATATCCGGGGCATTATTGTTCACGTTTTGGGGAACCGCCTCGCCTTCGCCGTGTTTGTTGGTATCCTTAGGGAGATGTGCATCCGCTTGGACGCACGAAGTACGCGCTAAGATTTTAGGTCTTCGCATCGTGCTTCCCGAAAATCGACTTTTCGGGCCCATGCGATAGACTCGTGAGGCCTGGGCTATCCCGCCCGGCCAGGAAGGGCCGATGACACAACGACCCATTTTCACCAGCGATCGCAGTCTGGCCAGGCGCCTTGCCTTGAGCCGGCTGGGGACGCAGGTCTCGATAATCGTCGAACGCGGCTGGCCATTGCTGCTGCCACTGATCATCGTCGCCAGCCTGTTCCTCAGCATTTCGTGGCTCGGCCTGTTCCCATTTTTGCCCGATCTGGCGCGGATCGGTCTTATTACGGCATTCGGCGTCGCAGCGCTTGCCGCACTCTATCCACTGCGTTTCTTCCGCACGCCATCCAGTGCCGAGGTTGACCGCCGCATCGAGGCGGCCAACCGATTGCTGCACAGCCCGGTGCAGGTCCAGACCGATCGCCCGAGCGGCAAGGAAAGCATTTTTTCGCAAGCCCTGTGGCGCGAGCATCAGCGGCGCATGGCGGACCGGCTGGGCGAGCTTGGCGGCGACGTGCCGCGCACACGCGTGCCGGAACGCGACCCGTGGGCGCTGCGCGCCGTTGCCGCGCTTTTGTTGGTCACTGCCTTTGCCTTCTCCTTCGGGCCATCGGGCGGCAGGCTGAGCGACGGTTTTGTTGCCCGTGCCGCCCGCGACGTCGTGCCGCCGCGCATTGATGCCTGGGTGACGCCGCCGGCCTATACCGGCAGGCCGCCGGTATTCCTGAACGCCCCGGTCCTGGCCAACAACGCCACTCAAGCGCCGCCGACCTTCACGGTTCCGGAGGGCAGCGATGTGTCGCTGCGCGTCACCGGCGGTTCGGGCGAGGAAACGCTGAGCTACGCCGACACCGGCGGCAACACCCGCGCCATCGATCCGACAGGGCCGCAAGCCGCCAAGACTGAGGCAAGTCCGGCAACGCCTTCCACCGTGCGCCAGTTCAGCGGCAAGTTAACGGCCGACGGCACGCTGACGCTGCAGTCCAGCGACGGCGAGCTCGGCCGCTGGGCCTTCGCCATAATTCCCGACAAGCCGCCGCAGATCCGCTTTGTCGGCGAGCCGAAGCGCGCCGTCAACGGCGCCTTCGAACTCAACTACCAGATCGACGACGACTATGGCGCGGCCTCCGCCAAGGCGGTTTTCGCATTGGCCGATCCGCAAGCGCCCAACGCGCATCCGCTCTATGGCCCGCCGGAAATGCCGCTGACGTTGCCGCGCCGCGGCGGCAAGGCCAATGCCGCTAAGACGACGAAGGACCTGACCGACCATGTCTGGGCAGGTGGCAACGTCAAGCTGTCGCTTGTCGCCACCGACGGTGCCGGACACACGGCGACCAGCGAAACCAAGACGCTGGTGATGCCGGAGCGGCCATTCTCCAACCCGTTGGCGCGGGCTGTGGTCGAGCAGCGCCGCATACTGGCGCTCGACGCCTATGCCAAGGACCGCGTGCTCGACCTGATGGATGCAATCACGCTCAGGCCGGAAGACACGTTCGACAACATGGCGCACTACCTCGCCATCATGAGCGCCCGCACCCGGCTGAAGATGGCAGACAGCGACGACCAGTTGCGCGACGAGGTCGCTTACCTCTGGGAGATCGCGCTCGGCATCGAGGAAGGCAATCTGTCGGCGGCCGAGAAGCGGCTGCGCCAGGCGCAGCAGGCGCTGCAGGATGCGATCAAGAACGGTGCCAGCGACCAAGAGATCGAGAAGGCGATGAAGGAACTGCGCGAGGCGATGAACCAGTTCCTGCAGGAATTCGCGGCGCGGGCGCAGCAGAATCCGAATGCGCCACAGATGCAGCAGAACGGTCAGGAACTGCGCCAGAGCGACATCGACCGCATGATGGACCAGATCGAGAACCTGGCGAAATCCGGCAATCGCGACCAGGCGCAGCAATTGCTGTCCGAGTTGCAGGACATGATGAACAATCTGCAGGCAGGCCGCCAGCAGCAAGGCGGCCAGCAAGACAGCGAGATGCGCCAGCAGATGGACAAGCTGGGCGAGATCATGCGGCGCCAGCAGGAGATGATGAACGACACTTTCCGCATGGACCAGATGCAGCGCGGCCAGCAACAGCGCGGGCAGAACCGCGACGAGCAGCTCGGCGAGAACGGTGAGCCAGGCCCGATGGGCGAAGAGGGCAAGCCCGGCCCGGGTGACGACCGCGATCCGCTCGGCCGGCCGAACCCGATGACGCCGCAGGAATTTGCTGACGCGCTGAAGCAATTGCAGGAAGGCCAGGGCAAGCTGCAGAGCGAACTCGATCAATTGAGGAAGAGCCTCGAAGGCATGGGCCTCGACCCCAATGAGGGGTTTGGCGAGGCCGGCAAATCCATGGGCAATGCCGAACAGGCGCTCGGCGAGGGCGAAGGCGACCAGGCCGTCGGTCACCAGGGCCGCGCATTGGAAGCCTTGCGCAGGGGCGCCAAGGACATGATGAAGCAACTGCAGGCGATGCAAGGCGACCAGGGCGGCAACGGCCAGGGCGGACGACAGCAGAATGCCGACCGTGACCCGCTGGGGCGGCCCCGCACCAGCGAGGGTCCCGATGACGGAAGTTCGGTGAGAGTGCCCGACGAGATAGATGTGCAGCGTGCCCGCCAGATCCTCGAAGCGATCCGCAAGCGGCTCGGCAACGCACTCAGCCCCGATATCGAGCGCAGCTATCTGGAGCGGTTGCTGGAGCTGAAGTAAGGCTGCCCCCCAATATTCGGAAGATCGCCGTGCGGTCCGTGGAGGCCGCCACCGCCGGACTGAGCGGCACGTTTTAACGGTTGGTGAACGCCTCGCGGATCGCCTCTTCCATGCCGTCGATGGCCTCGCCGGAAGCGTTCGGATTGCGCCGCAGCACCACGTTCGAGGAATCGATGTCGCCGAACCCGTCGGCGGCCGCAAGCTCGCGGCAGCCGGCCGGGATGTTGCTGCGCGAGATCGGCGCGATCGCCAGCCCGGAGGTGACGGCGAGCCGCAGGCCGCCATTGGTATCGCTGGTGTAGGCGACACGATAGGCAAGATCGCGCTGTTCCAGCGACTTTATCGCGAAATCCTTGCACCAACCGGCACGGTTGTAGAGCGCGATCGGCACCGGCCGCTCCTCATGCATGTGATGCAGCTCCGACGTCACCCATACGGTCGGGTCATGCATCAGCACCTCACCGCCTGACAGATCCTGCCATTCGAACACCACCGCCAGATCGAGCTCGCCGGCGGCGAGCGCCGCGATCTGCGCACCGGAATGCGCGTAGCGGACGGTGATGTCGACCTGAGGATGGCGCTTGGCAAAGGCGCCGAGTGCCCGCGACAGGATCGCGTGGCCATATTCCTCCGGGATACCGATGCGCACCGGCCCGCCAAGCGGCGCCGCGACCATCGATGCCGCCGTCTCGTCGAGCAGTGAAACGATGCGCCTGGCGTTGGCGATGAGTTCGCCGCCGCGCTGCGTCAACGCTACACCGCGCGACCCGCGCTCGAACAGGCTGTCGCCGATCATGCCTTCGAGCCTCTTCATCTGCATCGAGACCGCCGACTGGGTGCGGCCGGCCCGCTCCGCCGCTTTGGTGAAATTGCCGGTGTCGGCGACCGCCACGAAGGTGCGCAACAGGTCGCTGTCGAGATTGGGTCGCATGTGCCCGCCATAAGAAAATCTGATTGCTGGCATCATTCCAATTCGTTTGCAACATGTCAAACGGCGGACGATAGTCGGCTTACCCATTGGATATGCGGCCGCGAAATCGGCTGCGGACCAATCAAAAGTCCTCACTCGTACCCGCTGCCCGAAACGGTGGCGGGTTCTTTTTACCCGGATGCAGGCCTGCTTTCGGCCGCGCACGCGGGAGACAGGAGCGCCTATGCAGAATCGGCTTGTGCTCGGCATCCTCAGCCTCTGTCTCGGCGTGCTGGTCTTTTCGCTGCAGGACCCGCTGGTCAAGGCGGTGTCGAGCCACTATCCGGTCACCGAGGTGATGGCGATCCGCTCGATCGTCGCCCTGCCGATCCTGGTTTTCCTTGTCCACGCCGATGTCGGATTGCAGGCGATCCTGTCGAAGCGGTTCGGCATGCTGACGATGCGCGCCTTCATCCAGTTCACCTCCTACACGGCCTACTACCTGGCAATCGCCGCCCTGCCGCTGGCTGACGCGGTGGCGCTCTATTTCATGGCGCCGCTGTTCATCATGGCGTTGGCCGGCCCCTATCTCGGCGAACGCGTGTCCTGGCAGGCGCTCGCCACCGTCCTGGTCGGCATGCTCGGCGTGCTGGTGATGGTGCGCCCGGGCGCCGGTTTGTTCGACTGGGCAGCGCTGCTGTCGCTAGGTTCGGCTCTGCTCTACGGTTTCTCGCAGCTGATGGCACGCAAGATCGGCGACACCGAATCCTCGACTGTCATGGCTTTCTATCAGAACGGCGCCTATCTGGTCGGCGCCGCCTTGGCGGCGGCATTGTTTTGGCTGGCAGGCATTGACCACGCCGTGCATCCGAGTCTCGAATTCCTCGTCCGGCCATGGGTCTGGCCGGCGACGCCGGATCTCCTCAAGATGGGGGCATGCGGCTTCGTTGCCTCGGCCGGCATGATCCTGTTGTCGCAGGCCTACCGGCTGGCGCCCGCCAACAGCGTCGCCACCTTCGAATACACCGGTATCATCTGGTCGCCGCTATGGGGTTTTCTGTTCTTTGCCGAAGTGCCGCGACCAGCGACGGCGGCAGGCGCAGCCCTCATCATCGGCGCCGGCCTGTTTGCGCTCAATGCCAGCCGGCGCCGGAGCGGCGCGCCAGCCATTACGGCGACCTGCGACCCCGCCTGAAGGCGGTCGGCCTTGGGCTTAGGCGAAGCAGGCGAGCGCCTGTTCGACGCGGGCGCGGATTTCAGCCAGCGTGAACGGCTTTTGCACGACGTCGAGAATAATGCCGTCCAATTCCTCGGCGCGCTCGCGCTGGTCGGCATAGCCGGTCATCAGCATGATCTTCATCGCCGGGAACTGCGCTGCTGCCGCCTTGGCCATCTCGATGCCGTCTATTTCCGGCATGCGGATGTCGGACAGCACAAGGTCATAGCTCCCTTGCGCCGCCCGGATCAGAGAAAGGCCATGTGCGCCGTCGGCGGCAACAGTGACATTGTGCCCGGCGCGCTCGAGCGCGCGAGCGGCGAGAGTGCGGACGGATTCATCGTCCTCGACGATCAGGAGCTTTGCCATGGGCAGGATATTTGGCGAGGAAAAGTTGATGTTTCCTGAAAGCCAGGAAGGCCATGAGGCCTTTTCAAAATTCGCTCCGGCGAGGCATATGACGTGGCTTTCGAGAACCGGAGCGGAGCGGACATTCAAGTCCGTGAGCACCGGAAGCGCAGAAAACCGCGTCAGATGACCGCCGGAGTAGAATTTTCAAAAGGCCTCAGGCGTCGCCCTTGACGATGCCGACGAACGGCAATTCGCGAAACGCGTGGGCGACGTCCATGCCATAACCGACGACGAAATAATCGGGGCAGTCAAAGCCGACATAGTCGGCGTTGAGTGTGGTCTGGCGGCGCATGCGCTTGTCGAGCAGCACGGCGATGGCACAGCTCCTCGCGCCGCGCGACAGCATGAGGTCGCGGGTGAAACTCAGTGTCTTGCCGGATTCCAGAATGTCGTCGATCAAAAGCACATCGCGGCCGGCGACCTCGTTGTCGATGTCGCGCAGCACCCTCACCTCACCGCTGGTCGTGCCGGCGCCATAGCTGGAGATGAAGATGAACTCGACCTCCGGCGACAGGCCGACATCGTGCATGGCACGGATAAGATCGGCGGCGAAGATGAACGATCCCTTCAGCACCGAGATTACCAGAAGGTCGTGGTAGTCGTGCCCGGCGATCTCCTTGGCAAGTTCCAGGTTCCGCCGCGCGATGGCGGACGCCGAAAACAGGACTTCGATGTCCTTGCCGCGCACAACTGGCATTGGCTGCCCTTCCAGAAATGATCGCCTTGTAGGCGAAGCCGACCGAAACGGTCTTCAATCTGTTTCTAGGCATGTCGAGCCGGCTGGCAAGGCCAAATCTTTCGCAGGACGCCCGCGAACGGTCGGGTGTCCGCAGCGCGTCGCGGATCGTTTATCTGGTGACCTGTTGATTTTCTGGCGCCGCTCTAACGAACCAGCGCATGGCCGCCCGAAATCCAGAAGGCGGCAAAGACGGCACCGACGCCGACAATCCAGAAGATCGGCCCACCATGCACCCACAACGGCCGTTCGACGGCGGTTTCGGGCTTGCGCAACATGTCCATGCCTTCGATCGAAGGCATGGAAATCATGCGCGCAGGCGGTGGCGCAAAGTCTGGACGTGTAAAATGGCGGGGCAGCACCTCATAGTCGGCATCGATGACCTCGGCGGTCACGTCGCGCATGATGCGTTCCGGCTCGGCGGCCGGATCGGTCATGATTTCGCCGGAAACCGGGCGCGCGGTTCGATCCTCAGCCATCATGGCCCAACACTACCGCACCTGTTCGCTGTTCGTTTCTTTTGGGTAAACGGAAATGGTTAACGCTTCCCCACCGGAACCCCTGTGACTCGCTCGAAAAGCCCCCAAATTAACCGTCGGTTAACCATGCCGGCCGATGGTCTTTCCACAGAAAGGGCTGGCATCTTGCCGCCGAGAATTTTAGGTCGTCGAAAGTGATCCGCTTCGAAAATGTCGGCCTCCGCTATGGCATGGGTCCGGAGATTCTCCGCGACATCTCCTTGCACATTCCGGAGCGCTCCTTTCAGTTCCTGAGCGGACCTTCAGGCGCCGGCAAGACGACGTTGCTGCGGCTTTTGTTCATGTCGCTGAAGCCGACGCGCGGCCTGATCACCATTTTCGGCAAGGACCGCTCGCGCATCTCGCGTACCGAATTGCCGCATCTGAGACGACGCATCGGCGTGGTGTTCCAGGATTTTCGCCTGCTCGACCATATGACCACCTACGAGAACGTGGCATTGCCGCTGCGCGTGCGCGGCCGCGAGGAGGCGACCTATCGCACCGACGTCACCGAGCTGCTGAAATGGGTCGGCCTCGGCGAGCGCATGCATGTGCTGCCGCCGGTGCTGTCTGGCGGCGAGAAGCAGCGCGCCGCCATCGCCCGGGCGTTGATCGAGCAGCCCGAGATCCTCCTCGCCGACGAGCCGACCGGCAATGTCGACCCGCCGCTGGCACGACGCTTGCTGCGGTTGTTCATCGAGCTCAACCGGCTGGGCACCGCCGTGGTGATCGCCACACACGACCTCGGCCTGATGGAACAGGTCGACGCACGGCGAATGATCCTGGCCGGCGGAAGGCTGGACATCTATGACTGAGCTCTCCGTCGAACATTTCGAGGGTCACGACGCCGCGGCGGCAAAGCCCCGCGTCCAGCGCAAAATGGCGCCGATCGTGCCGGCGCAGAACATCGCCGGCCGGGCGCTGGTGCTGGTCATCGCCATCATGACGTTTCTGTCCTGCCTGACGTTTGGCGCAGTCACGCTGGTGCGTGACACCGCCTCCGTCTGGGAGAACCAGATCTCGCGCGAGGCGACCATCCAGATCAAGCCGGTCGACGGCCTCGACATGGAGGCCGCACTTGCGCTGGCCTCGCAGATCGCCGGCGAATTCCCTGGCGTGAAAAGCGCCCGGATCGTCGACCGCGAAGCGACGGCCCGGCTGCTCGAGCCTTGGCTGGGCTCGGGCCTGAACATCGATGAGCTGCCGGTGCCGCGCTTGATCATCATCACCATCGAGGAGAATAGTCCGCCCGATTTCGCCGCACTGCGCGCGGCGATCACGCCGAAGCTGCCGAGTGCCTCGCTCGACGATCATCGCACCTGGGTCGACCGGCTGGTTGCCATGGCCCGCACCACGGTAACGATCGGTATTGCAGTGCTGGCGCTGATGCTGTCGGCGACGGTGCTGACCGTGGTATTCGCAACGCGCGGCGCCATGGCCGGCAATGGCCACATCATCGAGGTGCTGCATTTTGTCGGCGCCGAGGCGCGCTTCATCGCGCGCGAATTCCGCCGGCATTTTCTGGTCACCGGCATGAAGGGCGCCGCGGCAGGCGGCGCCGCGGCGATCCTGGTCTTCATCGTCTTCTCCTGGTGGTCGTCACGCAACATGGCAACGCCGCAGGCCGACCAGGCGACCGCCCTGTTCGGCAATTTCGCCATCGGCTCGGCGGGTTATCTCGGGGTCGCTGTCATGGTGCTGGTGATCGGCGCGCTGACGGCGGCAACCTCCCATTTCACCGTGGTTACCTATCTCAGCGACATCGACATTCGCCAGCCGGACGCCGGCTAAAGGAAAGATCGATCACGGATGGAAACGCATCGTCACGAAAATTGCATTTTTTTCCTACCAAAGGCCGTATTTCGGGATTAACCATTTCATGATGGACGTTCGGGACTCGACCGATACCGCTGGATGCATGCCAGTGCTGGTTGCGCGCCCGCCTGTATTCGCCGAGCCTGATGAATTTGCCAAGCCGGATCAGTTCGCCAAACATGGGCGGCTGCTGGCAGCCCGCTCCTTGCGCATCTCGGCTCTCCTTCTGCTCGCCTTTATGGCGCTGTTTGTCGCCGGCTTCGGCTGGTTCGCCAATACCGTTAGCCGCCTGACTACGCCCGCCAATCCGGCAAGGGCCGACGCTATCATCGTGCTGACCGGCGGCCAGTCGCGCCTCGACGCTGCGATGGGCCTGCTTGCGTTAGGCAAGGGCGAGCGGCTGCTGATCAGCGGCGTCCATCCCTCCGCCAGCCGCCGCCAGCTTCAGGCCGCGACCGGCGGCGACAAGAGGCTGTTTTCCTGCTGCGTCGACATCGACCGCGCCGCGCTCGACACGATCGGCAATGCCGAGGAAAGTGCCAAATGGGTCGAGGACCATGCCTACGGCACGGTCATTCTCGTCACCAATAATTATCATATGCCGCGCAGCTTGCTGGAAATGGGCCGGCTGCTGCACGGCGCCAGGCTCGAGCCCTATCCGGTGGTCAACACCAACCTCGAGAATGGCGGCTGGCTGACCAAGCCGGAAGCGCTGCGCGTGCTGTTCACCGAATACAACAAATACCTGCTGGCGCTGGCGCGCGGCATCATGCCGGTGAAGCAATCGCCCAACGGCGTCACGCTGGCCGACGCCGCGGGCGGAAACTGAACGGCACCGGCACTTTTATTCCCTAGCTCTTATTCCCTGGCTGCTGCATCTGATCGCAAGCGTGCGATCTCCTGTTCGAGCCGTTCGATGCGCTTGTGGCGTTCGCCCAGCGCCGCCGCCACGTCGGCAGCTTCGAAACGCTGCGGGATGTGCTGCGAGCAATTTGAATCCCAAGCCGAAACCGTAAACAGGATAACCTGCTCGGGTCGCGCCTTATAGTCTTGCGGCATCAGCTTTGCCGTCAGCTCGGCATCGCCCTCGACGACGCGCGCCCTGCCCCAGATCTTGATGCGCTGCCGGTGCGCATAATCGATCAGGAATAGGAAAGCCTGTGGGTTGTCGCTGAGGTTGCCCTGGGTGATGAACTGCCTGTTGCCGGAAAAATCGGCAAAGCCGATCGTCCGTTCGTCGAGCACCTTGAGGAAACCGGCAGGCCCGCCGCGATGCTGGATGTAAGGCTGCCCGTCCGCATTGGCGGTCGACAGAAAGACGCTGGTCTGCGCCTCGATGAAGGCGGCGAGATCGGGCGTGATTACCGCCTGCCAGCCGCCACGCTCCTCGACACGGGCATAGGCCTGGCGCGAGCCCTTGCGCGCCTGAATCGCCTTCACCGTCGGGGTGAAAGCAACATCGCTGGTGTGAGCGTTCATGGAAGCCTCCTCAAGCGCCGAGCTGCGCTGCATTGCTAGTAAGGAAATAGGTCCTTCCATCTTCGAGATGCAGATGCCATATCTGCAATCTATCCTTCCGTTTTTCGGGAGGGCAAATTTTCGGGAGAGCTATGGATCGCCTCCAGTCCATGTCGCTTTTCGTTGCCGCGGCGGAGACAGGCAGCCTCTCGGCTGCCGGGCGCCGCTTCGGCATTCCGCTGACGACGGTCAGCCGCAAGGTTTCGGACCTGGAGCGGCATCTGAAGACACGGCTGTTGAACCGCACGGCGCGGCAGCTGTCGCTGACCGATGCGGGCCATGCCTATCTCGCCGCGTGTCGTCGCATTCTCGACGAGGTCGGCGAGGCCGAGCGAATAGCCGCCGGCGAATACAGCGCCCCGACCGGCGAACTGATCGTCACTGCGCCGATCGTCTTCGGCCGCCTGCATGTGCTGCCGGTCATCACCAGCTTCCTCTCCGTCTATCCTGAGGTAGGTGTGCGGCTGACACTCGCCGACCGGATAACCCAGTTGGTCGAAGAGCACATCGACCTCGCCGTCCGCATCGGCGAGCTTGCCGATTCGAGCCTGATCGCCACCCGCCTGGGTTCGATCCGCCGCGTCGTTTGCGCGAGCCCGGCCTATCTCGCCGAGCACGGCACGCCGAAAACGCCGCAGGAGCTTGCAGCACACAGTGCCATCACCTTTGAAGGGCTCACCGCCGCAGCCTGGAGCTTCGCCACCGGCAAGACCGAAGTCAGCGTGCCGGTCCGCTCCAGGTTACGGGTCAACACGGCTGAGGCAGCGATCGATGCGGCGATTGCCGGCGTCGGCGTGACGAGGCTGCTTTCCTACCAGATCGCCGCCGCAGTCCGGTCGGGTAGGCTGCGCCCGGTGCTTCAAGAGTTTGAGCCAGACCCATGGCCGGTGAGCCTCGTCCATGCCGGCCAGGGGCTACTGCCGGTGAAGCTGCGCGCATTCCTCGACTTCGCCGCCCCGCGCCTGAGACAGCGCCTGCTGCAGGCGGCGTGGCAAACGTGACGAAGACGGCCCATCGCAAGGCCGGGCCGATCGCCCGCCTCGCAGCGTTTCCTTTTTGCCGGCGCTTGGTGTAACCAACGCACACCTCCTCACCGGGCACTTGCTGTATGCTGTATTTCCGCTCGCTGGCGTTCAATCTCGCCTTCTACCTCAATTTGATCGTCCAGATGATCCTCTGGACCCCGTATTATTTCCTGTCGCCACGCCATCGCGCCTGGTTCGTGCCGAAATTCTGGTCGCGCACCAGCATGTGGCTCTACGACAAGATCGCCGGCACCAGAAGTGAGATCACCGGCCAGGAAAACCTGCCTGACGGCTCCTTCATCCTGGCGCCGAAGCACCAGTCCTTCTGGGACACGATCGCTTTCCTGCCTTATCTCGACGATCCCGTTTACATATTGAAACGGGAGCTGACCTGGATCCCGTTCTTCGGCTGGTACATTTTGAAGATGCGGATGATTCCTGTCGACCGCGGCAGCCGCTCGAAGGCATTGAAGACGGTGATCGCCGCGACCAAACAGGAATTGGCGCGCAATCCGCGCCAGCTGATCATCTATCCCGAGGGCACCCGCCGCGCGCCGGGCGACGAACCGGTCTACAAATACGGCATCGTCGAACTCTACGCGCAACTTGGCATTCCGGTGGTGCCGGTCGCTCACGTCGCCGGCCTCTATTGGCCGCGCCGCAAATTCCTGCGCTATCCCGGCACGATCAAGGCGCGCTTCCTGCCACCGATCCCGCCCGGCCTCGGCAAGGACGAATTCATGCAACGGCTGATCGGCGAGACGGAGGCCGCCTGCGACCAGCTCCTCGTCGAAGCGGCGCAGACACCGAACCCGCCGCCGATGCCGCCGACGGCGGTGAAACGGCTTGGTGAGCTGGACGCGAAACCTGAATTGAAAGACTGAGACACCCACCGCGGATGCCAGAAAGGCTCACGGCAAGGCAGCCAGGGCGGCTGTTGCAACCAGCGTCACGGCAAACACCAGATTGATGATCCGCGACGCCAGCGGTTTGCGCAGCAAACGTGCAAAAGCCGCGCCGGCGAGAAGCCACAAGAGATGAATGGCAACAATCATCAAGGCGAGGACCGCCAGCTTGGCTGAAATAGCAAGACCGCCGGCGCCGGAAGACGCGCCGGCAAACACGGCGGCAATCGCCACATAGGCTTTCGGATTGGCAACGGCCAGAAGGAACCCGCCCAGGAAAGTGGGAAGCGCCGCCCCACCAATGCGTGCCGCCCGTGGCGGCGCCGTCGCAATCTTGAACGCCAGATAGAGGATGTAGGCTGCTGACGCGACCGCCAACAGCGCTGCGAGCTTCGGCAGCGCGGTGAGAACGGCCATGATGCCCGTCGCCACCACCAAAAGCACGAGGACCGTCCCGACAACGATTCCCGAGGCATAACGGAGCGAATCGCGCAGGCCGAACGCGGCGCCGATCGCGGTGACACTTATCGCCGGCCCTGGGCTGCCCATAACGATGGCCGATGCCAGCACAAGCGCCAGCAATTGCTGCCATAGCTGCTGATTGAGAAGACCCTGTCCGGCCATGCGGCGTCCCTGCATCCTGTGACGAGGCAGGGACGGTAGGGCAAGGCAGCGGCGCCGGTCTTGAACGATCGTGCGCGGCTATGCGCTGGCCTTGTCGAGCTCGGCGATATCGTCCGGGCTGAGCTGCAACGACGCGGCATGCACCAGGCTGTCGAGCTGGTCGAGCGTCGTCGCGCTGGCGATCGGAGCGGTGACGCCGGGCCGTGCCATGACCCAGGCAAGCGCCACTTCCGCCGGCTTGGCCGAATGTCTGGCTGAAACGGCATCGAGCGCTGAGAGAATGCGCATGCCGCGGGTGTTGAGATAGCCTTTCACACCGCCACCGCGCGGGCTTTTGCCGAGATCGGCCTCGCTGCGGTACTTGCCGCTCAGAAACCCTTTGGCGAGGCTGAAATAGGTGATGACGCCGATGTCCTCGGTCACGCACAGATCGCGCAGCGGACCATCGAAGGACGAGCGGTCGTAGAGATTGTATTCCGGCTGCAGCACCTCGTAGCGCGGCAGGCCGCGCAGGCTTGCTACGTCGAGTGCGGCCCGCAACTGGGCGGCGTCGACGTTTGAAGCGCCAGCATAGCGGATTTTGCCCTTGTCGAGCAGTTTCTGGTAAGCGCCGAGCGTTTCCTCATAAGGGGTCGCCGGGTCGGGCCAGTGCGACAGATAGAGATCGACGCTATCGACCTGCAGCCTCTTCAGCGAAGCATCGATGGCCTTTTCGATATAGGCGGCGGACAGGTCCCTCTTGCCCTGTCCCATATCCGAACCGACCTTGGTGATGACGACAACCTTGTCGCGATTACCACGGTTCTTCATCCATCGGCCGATGATGGTTTCGGATTCGCCGCCCTGGTGGCCGGCAATCCAGCGCGAATAGGAATCGGCCGTGTCGATGGCGTTGAGGCCAGCGTCGACAAAGCGGTCGAGCAGGTCGAACGAGGTTTTCTCATCGGCTGTCCAGCCGAACACATTGCCGCCCAGAACCAATGGCGCGATGGACAGGTCGGTGCGACCGAGACGACGTTTCTGCAAGGCTGATCTCCATGGTGATTCATGCTGGGGCGGGTGGGAGCCGCCGACCGGGCTAACCTATGTCGCACCTTGGCAACGTCAAACGCATAGCCTCTTTTCCAGCCCGCCGGCGCTTCACAAAACCGCGACCCGCCGCGCCGTGTCGGGCTTCAAGACGCTGTCCCGAATTTCCAAACCAGTACCCTCTGAGGAAACAATCTGGCAAGTTTAGCACATAGATTGTCAAATCTGCCAATTCAGACCTTTGCCGGCCGGCCATAGGTTCCGCGGCGCCGACGCAAATCTCGGCACGGTCTGGCCAAGCCCGGACTGTTTGCCCCGGATCGCTTGTTGTGGAGACCGAAATGAAAGCAATTGTATTTGACGCCATCGGCTCGCCGCGCGACGTGCTCTATGTGGACGACCTGCCCATGCCGCGGATCGGCGACGGCGAGGTGCTGGTCAGGATGGTCTCGGCCTCGATCAATCCGGGCGACTTCCTGTTTATCCAGAACCTCTATCCCGAACCGAAGAAGCCGCATTTTCCCCGGCAGATCGCGGGAAACCATGGCGCCGGCATCGTCGAAGCCGTTGGCGCGGACGTTTTGCTGGAACCGGGCACGCTTGTCGCATTCAGCTATTATGGCAGTTGGGCCGAGTACGCGGCCATTCCCGCCGAATGGCTGATCCCGTTGCCTGCCGGCTATCCGGTCGAACGCGCCGGGCAGATGGTGAACCCCATTACCGCGTGGGATCTGCTGGTGGATTCCCGTGTGCGGCCTGGCCAGTGGCTGGCTGTCACGGCCGGCTATTCGTCAATTTCGACAATGGTGATGCAGTTCGCCCAACGACGAGGTATCAACGTCATCGCGCTGGTGCGGCGCTCGCACCAAAGCTTCGATCTGAAGACGCTTGGCGCCACCGCCATTCTTGACCTTTCTGACTTGAAGGCAGGTATCCGGGAAGCGGTGATGGATATCACCGGTGGCGCCGGATTGAACGGGATTATCGACAATGTCGGCGGACCTGTCAGCGGCGAATTGATCCGCACCCTGGCGCTTGGCGGACAGATGGTGATCAATGGCGGCATGAGTGCCGAGCGCTTCGAACTGCACAACTTCGATGTCTTGCTGAGCGGCGTCGAGATCAGGGCGAATATCTATCGCTATTTCTTTTCGCCGCCTGCCGAAGCCGACCGGCCTGTGCTACGCGAGGTTATCGACACCTTCGGCCAGCCCGGCTTCCACGTTCCTGTCGGCGGTCTCCACGCGCTGACCGAGTTCAAGCTTGCCGTGGCAAACAGTCTGGATCGCGCCGATCTTGGAAAACAGATTTTCAGGATGTAGCCCAGACCACGACACCGAAAACATCATGGTCAACGATAAAAGAAGCTACGTTGCGATCCGTCTTGTCACCTCTTCCAGCCAGTGGTCGCTGATACCCAGTGCTTCAAGGTGCTCCAGCGTGCTGAGCACGTAGTCCTCATTCCTCCCCGACTGGCCGACGGCGCCGCGAACGACGGTCGCCGCCTCGGCCGGGTCGAGCGCACCGGCATATTGCTCATGGCTGCGGTCCACGACATAGGCGATGGCTTCGACCGTCCCGCTCCCATCCGTTTCACTCTTGTCGAGGCGAACGCTGAGCACACGTTCGAGATAGACGTTGGTGACCAGCTCGCGTTCGCGCAGATAGGTAATGACCTCGTTGCGCAGCTCGCCTGGAACCCGGAACGCCAGCCCGATGCAGGAGCCTCCGCGGTCGAGGCCGAGCACCAGGCCCGGCCGTTCGCGCGTGCCGCGATGCACGAAAGAATAGACGCAGAGCGAACGGCGGTAGCCATGCAGGCGCGCGCGCCGCGTCTCGACATGCGCGAATCCCGGTCGCCAGATCAGTGAGCCGTAGCCAAAAACCCAAAAATCGCCCATATCGCCAAGCCTGATTGTGACGACCACCTCACCGGTGGTGTTTCAGTCCGTCTGCCTATTGGTGCCGCAAGCGACAGCCCACCCGTGCCACCCCGCGTTAACGAAAGCCGCAGCATGACGTCAAGTGACGAGCGCCCGCCGCCCAGCCAACGTCGCCGCCTGTTGTGGCTTGCCGCTTTCATTCTCGTGCTGTTCGGCATCTACAGCGCGGGCTGGTTCTACCTGGCGGACCTGGTCGAGAGCGCAACCAAAAAGGCGGTCGCCGACCTCGACGACAAAGGCATCAAGGCCGACTGCGCCAATCTCGCGGTCAGCGGCTATCCCTTCAGCTTCACCGTTTCCTGCGACAGCCTGGCTTACGAGGACGACAGCCGCAACGTCGCGGCATCGACAGGCAAGATCAACGCCGCCACGCAGATCACGCGGCTTCTGTCGCCTGCCGCCGAGCTCAGGGGGCCGCTCAGGACCTCAGTTCCCGGCATGACCCCGCTCTGGATCGACTGGGATGATCTGCGGGCCGACATGAAGCTGTCCTGGCCGCTGCCGAGGCGCCTCTCGCTGCAGGCAGAAGGCCTGTCCGGCCAGACCGATCCGGCAGACGACACCGATCCCGTCTCGCTGTTCAGCGCCGGAACCGCCACCGGACAATTGCGCCCAAACGGCCCGGACATCGACTATGCCGGCAATTTCACCGATCTTGAAATCGACGCGGCGGCCATCGACGGGCGCGTCTTGCCGCCGCTCGACGGCAGCGGCGACCTGACGCTGAAGAACGGCGTCACGCTGATCAAGGCAAATCCGAAGAGCCTGCGCGGCCAGGCGGCCGAAATCCACAAGCTCGATCTGTCGTCCGGAACTGCGCGCATCACCGTTTCCGGACCGCTGTCGGTCGATGACGACGGTCTCATAAATGCCGACCTGACGATCAGGCTCAATGATCCAAAGGCCGTGGCGGCAATCCTCGCCACCGCCATCCCCGAGCAGAAGAAACAGATCCAAACCGGCTTTGCCGGACTGGCGCTGCTCGGCAACCAGCCGTCGATGCCGCTGAAGATCGTCAGGGGCAAGGCCTCGCTCGGCTTCATCCCGCTCGGCAAGATCAAGCCGCTCGACTAGAGCAACTCCAGGAAAAGTGTGAAACGGTTTTCCGTCCGGAATTGCGCAAAACAAAGAGATAGAGCGGTTCGGCGTTTCTGTGAAACGATGAACCGCTCTAAGCCGGGCCGGCCTGCGATCGGCCTGCCGCGGCTTATCCCTTCGGCGGGTGTTCGACTGCCTGGCGGCCGAAATCCGGTACGTCGATGTCCTGGCCGGCCTCGATAATCGAGCGGCGGACGGCGCGGGTGCGGGTGAACAGGTCGAACAGTTTTTCGCCGTCGCCCCAGCGGATCGCCCGCTGCAGCGAGGACAGATCCTCGGAAAACCGCGCCAGCATTTCGAGAATGGCGTCCTTGTTGTGCAGGCAGACGTCGCGCCACATGGTCGGGTCGGACGCCGCGAGACGGGTGAAGTCGCGAAAGCCGGAAGCCGAGTATTTGATGACCTCGGACTTGGTCACCGACTCCAGATCGTCGGCGGTACCGACGATGTTGTAAGCGATGATATGCGGCAGGTGCGAAACGATGGCCAGCGTCATGTCGTGATGCTGCGGGTCCATCGTGTCGATGTTGGAGCCGCAGCGGCGCCAGAATTCCGAGAGCTTTTCCAGTGCTGCGGGATCGGTGCCGGGCAGCGCCGTGAAAATGCACCAGCGGTTCTCGAACAGTTCGGCAAAACCGGCGTCCGGTCCCGATTTTTCGGTGCCGGCCAAAGGATGGCCGGGGATGAAGTGCACGCCATCAGGCACGTGCGGCTGCATCTGCGCGATCACCGACGCCTTGGTCGAGCCGACATCGGTGAGGATGGCGCCCTTCTTCAGCGCAGGCGCGATCTCTGCGGCGACCGTGCCTGAAGAGCCGACCGGCACCGAAACGATAACCAGATCAGCATCGCGAACCGCCTCTTTCGCATCCGTCGTATAGGTGTCGCCAAGGCCGAGTTGGCTCGCGCGTGCCAGCGTCGCGTCGCTGCGCGTCGAAATCGCCACTTGGCCGGCGAGTCCCTCGCGGCGGATGACGCGGGCCAGCGACGAGCCGATCAGGCCGATGCCGACCAGCGCGATCTTTTCGAACATCGGTGAGGTCATGGTGTTCTAGCTTTTCAGGAATGTCGCGAGTGCTGCGACAACGCCGCGATTGGCCTCTTCGGTGCCGATGCTCATGCGCAGCGCGTTCGGAAAACCGTAGCCGGAAACGCGCCGCAATATGTAGCCGCGCGCACTGAGGTAGTCGTCGGCGGCCGCCGCCGAATGCCTTTTGTCCTCGGGAAAGTGGATGAGGATGAAATTGCCGACGCTCGGCGTCACCCGCAGCCCGAGCCCGCTTAGTTGCTCGCTCAGCCAGGCTAGCCAGGTCTCGTTGTGCGCGACGCTGCGTTCGATATGGGCGCGGTCGTGGATCGCCGCGATGCCGGCCTCGATCGCCGTCGCATTGACGTTGAAAGGCCCGCGCACGCGGTTGATCGCGTCGATGACGTGCATTGGCGCATACATCCAGCCGATCCGCGCCCCGCCCAGGCCCAATTTGGAGAAAGTGCGGGTCATGACCACGTTTTCCGCGCTGCCCACCAACTCGACGCCGGCTTCATAATCGTTGCGCCGGACATATTCGGCGTAAGCTGCATCCAGCACCAGAAGCACGTTTCGCGGCAGGCCGGCATGCAGGCGGCGCACCTCCTGGAACGGCACGTAGGTGCCGGTTGGATTGTTTGGATTGGCAAGGAAGATGATCCTGGTGCGCGGCGTCACCGCAGCGAGGATCGCATGGATGTCGGCGCGTTCATCGGTCTCCTTGACCGTTACCGGGACGGCACCGGCCGACTGTATGTAGATCTTGTAGACCATGAAGCCGTGTTCGGTGATGATGGCTTCGTCGCCGGGTGCGAGATAGGTCTGCGCCAGCAGGCCCAGAATCTCGTCGGAGCCGTTGGAGCAGACGATGTTCGCCGGGTTGAGCCCGTGCACCTCGGCGATCGCTTCCCTCAGGCGCCTGGCGCTGCCGTCGGGATAGACCGCGAGCTTGTCGGCGACCGCGCGCGCGGCCTCTATCGCCTTTTGCGAAGGACCGAGCGGGTTCTCGTTCGCCGACAATTTATGGACCTTGGCGACACCTTCAGGCGCCGCGCTCTTGCCGGGCACATAGGCTTCGATGTCCATGATGCCGGCGCGGGGCGTTGGACGTGTCTGATCCGGTGTCTGGCTCATTCCATGAAATCCGTCGAGGATGCCTCCATCGGGAGGCCGCAGCGGAAATACAAGCCGTGGCCCGGAATGTCGAGGGGCGGCAATTCGGGATCAAGAACTTGCCGTTGACGAACCCACGCGCGAGTCATAGAAGAGCATCGACAGTTCCGTGGTGATTTGGCCGGTCGGCTTGCAGCCACGTTAAACAACTTGCTAAAGGGCCGTTTGCATCTTGTAACCGGCTTTGCGAAGGCATGGCCGGTTTTTTGTTGCCCGGGCTGGCTGTTGCCCAGACCGGCGGACAACGGAAGGCCGGGCAAGGAGATGTAATGGTCGCTTTGCGCGCTCGAAAAACCAACAACGAGGCCGACCAGCCGTCGAGCCCGGTGTTGCGTTTCGGCGCCGACAAGCCGCTCAAGCTCGACGCCGGCACGCTGCTGTCGCCGTTCCAGATCGCCTACCAGACCTATGGCACGCTCAACGATGCGCGCTCCAACGCCATCCTCGTCTGCCATGCGCTGACCGGCGACCAGCACGTCGCCAACACTAATCCGGTGACCGGCAAGCCGGGCTGGTGGGAAGTGCTGATCGGTCCCGGCAAGATCATCGATACCGACCGTTTCTTCGTCATCTCGTCAAACGTCATCGGCGGCTGTCTCGGCTCCACCGGCCCCGCCTCGACCAATCCCGCCACCGCCAAGCCCTACGGGCTCGACCTGCCGATCATCACCATCCGCGACATGGTGCGGGCGCAGTTGATGCTGGTCGAGCATTTCGGCATCGAACAGCTGTTCAGCGTGCTGGGCGGCTCGATGGGCGGCATGCAGGTGCTGCAATGGGCCTCCAGCTATCCGGAGCGCGTCTTCTCGGCGTTGCCGATCGCCACCGGTGCCCGCCATTCCTCGCAGAACATCGCTTTCCACGAGGTCGGCAGGCAGGCAGTGATGGCCGACCCGGACTGGCATGGCGGCAAATATTTCGAGCATGGCAAGCGGCCGGAAAAGGGGCTGGCGGTGGCGCGCATGGCCGCCCACATCACCTATCTGTCGGAAGCAGCGCTGCACCGCAAGTTCGGCCGCAACCTGCAGGACCGCGAAGCGCTGACCTTCGGCTTCGATGCCGACTTCCAGATCGAGAGCTATCTGCGCCATCAGGGCATGACCTTCGTCGATCGCTTCGATGCCAACTCCTATCTCTACATGACGCGGGCGATGGATTATTTCGATCTCGCCGCCGACCATGGCGGCCGGCTGGCCGATGCCTTCGCCGGCACCAAGACGCGCTTCTGCCTGGTTTCGTTCACTAGCGATTGGCTGTTCCCGACCGAGGAGAGCCGCTCGGTCGTGCACGCGCTGAACGCGGCCGGCGCCTCGGTATCGTTCGTCGAGATCGAGACCGACCGCGGCCACGACGCCTTCCTGCTCGACGAACCGGAACTGTTCGCCGCCATCAAGGGCTTCATCGCCTCGGCCGCGCGGGCGAGAGGGCTCGGCGCATGACCCCGAAAAGTTGCGGATTGTTCGGATCAGGACCATGTGCCGAGCAAGAGCCGAAGGCATGAGCGTCAACCGCGCCCAGCGCGTCGACCTCGAAGTCGTCGCCGATCTCATCCCGCCGCAGTCGCGGGTGCTGGACGTCGGTTCCGGCGACGGCCTGCTGCTCGAATTGCTGCAGGAGACCAAGAAGGTCGATGGCCGCGGGCTGGAACTGTCGCAGCGCGGCGTCAACGAATGCGTGGCGCGCGGCCTGTCGGTTATTCAAGGCGATGCCGACAAGGATCTCCAATTCTATCCCGACAAGGGTTTCGACTTCGTCGTTCTGTCGCAGACCTTGCAGGCGACACGCAATCCGAAGCTGGTGCTCGACGAACTGCTCCGGATCGGCAACCGCGCCATCGTCTCATTCCCGAATTTCGGCCACTGGCGGGTGCGCTTTTCGTTGCTCTTCAACGGCCGCATGCCGGTGACCAGGGACCTGCCCTATTCCTGGTACGACACGCCGAACATCCATTTCTGCACCATTCGCGACTTCGTCAATCTGTGCGACGAGCTTGGCGCGACGGTGGAAAAGGCAACCGCGCTCGACGCCAACGGCCAGCGGATCGGCTTCTCGATGCCGTGGTGGTTCTGGAATTTTTTCGGCCAGCAGGCGGTGTTTCTGCTGAAACGATAAGAGCCAATGGTGGCAGATCGTCCCTCTATTCGAGAACGTCGGTGGCCTTGTGCGGGTGCTGGACGCCGTCGACGAAGACCACGTCGGACTGGGAATTGCCGGTGCGCAGCGGCAATATCTCCTGATAGGCGGGCGAGTCGTACCATGCACGTGCCTGCTGCCGGTTGGGAAACTCGATGACTATGAGATAGCCCGGCCAAGTGTTTTCAACGACTTCCACCTCGCCTCCGTGCACCACGAAGCGGCCGCCAAACGGTTCCAGCGTGGCATCGATCTTGTGCAGGTACTCGACGATCTGCGGCCCCGGCGTGACCTGGCGCATATGGGCGACGGCGTAGGCGGTCATGGCGTATCTCCTTGTGGTCGAAGGCCGGACAACCGGCTTGATGGGAGCAGTTTGCGGAGACGTAGTGCGCTGGTCGATTATCCCAGAGGTAATGACACTGAATACAAAAACGAAGCGCGGCTGCCGTCACCTGAAAGATATTTCCGCCTGGCACCGATGATTTCCACCCACCGGCGCTGTCCTTATCGATGAGCGCGCCTGGATGGTCCGGCGGCCGGGAACAAGAGGTGATCCATGGGATCGTTGCAAAATCAGAATGTCGTCGTCGTCGGAGGCAGCCGTGGTGTCGGCCGCTCGATCGCGGAGGCCGCTCTCAAGGAGAAAGCGACGGTGCTGGCCGTCGCCCGCGGAAAACAGGCCCTGGCGCAATTTGCCTGGGAGGTCTCGGGCGTGAAGACGCTCGCGGTCGATGCGACGGTGGACTCCGCCCCGGATAAGGTCTTCGCCGCGCTTGAGCCGGACGTGCTGGTGATCTGCGCAGGTGCGCTGGCGCCTTCTGCGCCGGTGCATGAACAGAACTGGAAGGCGTTCTCGGCAAATTGGGACACGGACGTCAAGGCGTCGTTCCTGTTTTGCCGGGCCGCTCTGCGGCGTCCGCTCAAGCCGGGGACCCGGATCGTTCTGATCTCCAGCGGCGCGGCCTTGACCGGCGGACCACCGAACGCCGGCGGCTATGCCGGCGCAAAACGCATGCAGATGTTCCTGGCCGGTCATAGCCAGAAGGAGGCCGACCGGCTTGGCCTCGGCCTGCGCTTCATGGCGCTCGCGCCGATGCGCATCATGCCGGAAACCGGCGTGGGCAAGGCCGGCGTCGACAGCATAGCGGCCTATATGGGCATCCAGCCGGCGGACTTCATCGCCGCCATGACCGACATGCAAACGCCGGCCGATGTAGGACGGGCGGTGGTCGCACTCGCCACCGGCCAGCCGCAAGGCAGTTCCTTCATGGTGAGCGGTAGCGGGCTTGCCCCGGCCGCCTGAGGGGCGCGTAATGCAACGCTCGCTCGTAACCGCACAAGCCACATGACAGACGCTCAACCACCTCTGGAACCAGCAGGGCCGCCCCCCCGCGGCAGCGCGGGCGGGGGGGCGGGGACCGGCGCCCCGAGCCCCCCCCGCCCACGGAGTGGGTGGCGGGGTGTACAAAGAGACGGGCGCCCCCGACATGGACGGGGGGGATGGCGGG
>NZ_JAMYUA010000036.1:0-60799 GCF_040322715.1 Mesorhizobium sp. M0106
GCGAAAGCTCATCATCCTCGCAAACGCACTACTCAGGGACAATCGGACCTGGACACCATCTCTCCCTTGACCAACACGGATACTCTAGGCCCGATGCTGCATAGTTGCTCGACGCGCTGACGATGCCTCTCAGCTTCCGGGTGAACCGAGCTGCTCCGCATCCCAGAACTGGTCAAGCCAGATGTTGAGCTTCAGGAAGCCGGCATTGCTGACCGTATAGACGCGCCTGGTGCCTTCCGGCTTGGCGTTGACCAACCCCGCATCAAGCAGCACCTTCAGGTGCTGCGAAACGGCCGGGCGGGACACCGGCAAGCCGGATGCCAATTCGTTGACGGTCTTCGGTCCGCGCCGGAGCTCTTCCAAGAGATGGCGCCGGTTGGGATCGGCAATCGCCATGAAGGCGTCGGAAAGCATCATGCCTTATTTGTGGGGCAAAGCGCCTCGAATCTCAACTGTCGGCTTCAGCTTTTCTACGCGGGTCGAGCCGCAACGCTTCCGGCGTCACCGAGCGATCGGCGGGCTGGGTCTTGAAGGCATCGCGGCCTTCGATCGGCACCGGCGCGCGACGGCTGATGCGCAGCAGCGTATAGCCAGCCAGGCTGAGATGCGCGAGCGCAGTGGCCAGGAACAGCCCCTCAGGGCGCATCCAGCCCATCAGGCCGGCGGCCACCAGCGGACCGATCATCGTGCCGAAGCCATAAAGCAGCAGCAGGCCGCCCGACACTTTGACAAAGTCCTCCGATCGCGCATGGTCATTGGCATGCGCCACCGCGATCGAATAGAGCGTGTAGGCGAAGGCGCCGTAGGCGGCGGTGCAGACGATGACGAAGACGCCGGAGCGCGGTTCGAACAGGAAGATGGCGATGGCAAACAGCGCAGCGCCGAAGGCCGCGCCCGCCAGCACGAAACGACGGTCCGTCGTGTCGGAGAGCCGCCCGGCCGGAAGCTGCATGGCAGCGCCGGCGATGACCACGAGGCTCATCATCAGCGCGATCTCGGCTGTCGAGATGCCGATGCGCGCTCCATAGACGGCACCAAGTGTACCCCAGGCGCCGTTGGCGATGCCGATCAGCACGCAAGCGATCGCCGACACCGGCGAATTGACGTAGAGCCCCTTGACGTCAAGCGACACGTCCTGCAGCGGCTTGGGGTGAGACGCCGTCGAGACCGCCGTCGGGATCAGCGACAGGCAGAACAGAATGCCGGTGATCATGAACAGCGACGCCGATCTCACATCGCCGCCGGCAACGATCATCTGACCGCCCATGATCGAGGCATAGGTGACCATCATGTAGAGGCCGAAGACGGTGCCGCGGTTTTCGTTGGTGGCCTTCTCGTTGAGCCAGCTTTCGATGACCATGAAGGCGCCGGCCATGGTGAAGCCGGTGAAGGCGCGCAGCAGGATCCAGGTATATTCGTCGATGATCAGGCCGGTGAGCAGTGCGACGATCGCTCCCGATGCGGCAAAGGCGCCGAAAGCCCTGACATGACCGGCGCGGCGCACGATGCGTGGCGCAAAGAAGCAGCCGGTGACGAAGCCGCCGGCCCAAGCCGTGCCCATCAGGCCGAGCGATGCCGTCGAGAAGCCCTCCACCTGGCCGCGCAGCGGCAACAGCAGACCGTGCAGTCCGGATGCCGCCAACAGGAACGCGGTGCCGCGCAGCAGCGAGAGGATCGGTCTGTAGCTTGCGAACATTTTTCAATCCGGCTGGGGGTTAGGGCACAAGTCTGGAGACAGCGGCATTCGGGCTTTTCGGCGGCGTGCCCGAGCTTTTGGAATTACCCGCAGTAACTACCCGCGGCGAAACAGCGCCTCTGCCGCCGACTTGGTCGAGCCCTTGGTCTTGAGCTCGGCTTCCAGCCGGGCGATCTCGTCGCGCAGGATGCCGATCCGTTCGGACAATTCATCGACGGAAAGCAGCGACAGATCCTGCCCGATCTCGTGCGGGCGCGCTTTCTTCTTGGGTTCGTCGTCGAAGATCGCCATCGTCGCTCCTCCGTGATTGCCCATTTGCCTGATTTGCCAATGAGCATACATAGGGCAAGGGTATGGATGCAAATGGCGGGCAAGAGCTGGCACGAGAAACCGGCGGAGCACGACGGGAAAATTCATGGCGAACGCACAGAAAATTCCGGCGAAGATGATGGCGATCGCCATATCGGAACCGGGCGGGCCGCGGGTGCTGAAAGCGGAAACCCGCGACGTACCGGTTCCCGGTCCCGGCGAGATCCTGATCCGGGTGCGCGCCGCCGGCGTCAACCGGCCGGACGTGCAACAGCGCAAGGGCGCCTATCCGCCACCGCCGGGAGCGTCGGATCTGCCGGGCCTGGAAGCAGCAGGCGAAGTCGCTGCCCTTGGTGACGAGATATCGCGCTGGCGCGTCGGCGACCGGGTCTGTGCGCTGACGGCGGGCGGCGGCTATGCCGAATATGTCAGAGTGCACGCCGGCAGCGTGCTGCCGCTGCCCGCCGGCTTTACCTACACCGAAGCGGCGGCGCTGCCGGAAAACTACTTCACTGTTTGGCACAATGTCTTCGAGCGCGGCGGCCTGAAGAGCGGCGAGACCCTGCTCGTGCATGGCGGCTCGTCGGGTATCGGCACCACGGCGATCCAGCTTGCTGCCGCTTTCGGCGCCTATGTCGTCACCACCGCCGGCAGCAAGGAGAAATGCGACGCCTGCCTCAAGCTCGGCGCCGACCGGGCGATCAACTACCGCGAGGAGGACTTCGTCGCCGCAGTCAAGGAGGCAACCGGCGGCAAGGGTGCCAATGTCATCCTCGACATGGTCGGCGGCGACTATGTGGCGCGAAACTATGAGGCTGCAGCCATGGAAGGCCGCATCGTCCAGATCGCGACGCAGGGCGGGGCGGTGGCGAGCGCCGATTTCTTCAAGATCATGGCCAAGCGGCTCGTGCACACAGGATCGCTGCTCAGGCCACGCACCGTGGAGTTCAAGGCGGCAGTTGCGGCTGCGCTGGAGGCGCAGGTTTGGCCGCTGCTCGGCACGCGCAAGGTTGCGCCGGTGATGGATACGATCTTCCCGCTCAAGGAAGCGTGGCGGGCGCATGAGCGGATGGAGGAGGGTGAGCACATCGGCAAGATTGTGCTCGATGTCGCCTGACGGCCCGCAAACAGGCTGAACGAAAGCTTAATGGTGCAATGCAACAAACGCATTGCGGCCATGCAAAAGCGTCTGTTCAATTTTTCATCGCCGATGCCTATTTACGCGGCATCAAAACGATGGAGGACTATCATGAACCCGATCCGCGCTTTCCGTAACTGGCGCATGTACAACGAAACCGTGCGCGAACTGAACCGGCTGAATGCTCGTCAGCTCAACGACCTCGGCATCAACCGCGGCGACATCGAGAGAATCGCCCGCAAAGGGCTTTAATCTCGAGCACGATCCCGCTCGAAGACCGGGCGCTGCTTTTCGGCAACGCCGAGCCGCGGTTCGGGATCAAGCTTTAGAAGCCAGAGCCGCAGCAGACGGATTTCCGTCGCCGGTTCCGAGCCCGCCCGACCTTGGTCTGGCGGGCTTTGTCTTTTTGAAGCTTTCGACTGCATGGCGTCATCTGCCGACCCTTCGCGGTCTGCTGGTCGCGCTGCCGTGCCGTCCTTGACGCGCGCCTGCCAAAAACATTGCGAAACGGCGAGCGAGCGGTTATATAGACCGCGATTTTCCCATTTTGGTGGCTCTAAACCACCGCCCGCGCGGGAACGCGGGCGAACGAGAAGGATTTTTGTAATGGCCAATACGCTGCTGATGCCAAAGGCGACCGCCGTCTGGCTGGTTGACAACACAGCGCTTTCCTTCGAGCAGATCGCGCAGTTCTGCGGACTGCATCCGCTTGAGGTCAAGGCGATCGCCGACGGCGAGTCGGCGCAAGGCATCAAGGGCATGGACCCGATCATGACCGGCCAGCTCACTCGCGACGAGATCGCGCGCGCCGAGAAGGACGCGAACCACCGGCTGAAGCTCTCGGATCCCAAGGTGCGGGTGCCGGAATCCAAACGCAAGGGTCCGCGCTACACGCCGCTGTCGAAGCGCCAGGACCGGCCCAACGCCATCCTCTGGCTGGTGCGCAACCATCCCGAGCTCAAGGATGCGCAGATTGCCCGCCTTGTCGGCACAACGAAGTCGACGATCGACCAGATCCGCGACAGAAAGCACTGGAACTCCGCCAATCTCCAGCCGATGGATCCGGTGACGCTCGGCCTGACGTCGCAGATCGACCTCGATATGGAAATCAACCGCGCCTCGCGCGGCCGCGAGCAGGCGCAGCCGGTCGGCGATACGCTGCTGCCGGCCGCCTTGACCGAACGGCTGGTGCCGGCGCCCGAAAAGCCGAAGGACGAGGACCGCGAACTTGACGCCAACGCCGTCTTCGCCAAGCTTTCAGCGCTGAAGTCGAAGGACAAGGACGCCGACGAAGAGGAATAGGTCTGGCATCCAAAACAAAAAGCCCGCTTTCAAGCGGGCTTTTTTGTGATCTTCCGTGTCAGCTTCGCGCCGCCCGGTCCGGCGCCATGCCGTAATCCTCGCTGCGCTCCACCGCGCGATAGAAATCGGCGAGCTGCTTGCCGCGCTCCGGCTTGAAGGTGCGGCCGGCGATGACCACCGAAGCGATGCGGTCGATGCGGAAGGCGCGGAAATCGCCGCGCATCTCACACCAGGCGACCAAGGTCCACACCTTGCCCCAGAACCACAGGCCGAGCGGGCGGATGTCGCGCGCGGTGCTGCGGCCGGCCTCATCCGAATAGTCGATGGTCAGCACCTGACGTTTCTCGATGGACCGCTCGATCAGGTCGATGGCTTCGCGGGCGGCATCGCTTACCACCCACATCGGCGTGTGGATCTCGGTACGGGCGATGCGGTCCTTTTCGGCGTCGGGCAACACGGCGCCTATCTTGACCAGCGCCTCGTCGGCGGCTCGCGCCATGGCCGCGCCACCAAAGGCGCGCACCATGCGGGCGCCGGCGACCAGCGCGACGATCTCGTCACGCGTGAACATCAGCGGCGGAAGGTCGAAACCCTCCCTCATCATGTAGCCGACACCGGCCTCGCCGTCGATCGGCACGCCGGTCGACTGCAGGTCTGCGATGTCGCGATAGATCGTCCGCTCGGAAACCTCGAGCCACGTGCCCAGCTTCTGGGCGGTGACCAGACGACCACCACGCAGATGCTGCACGATTTGGAAGAGCCTGTCGGCGCGGCGCATCGTATGGTCCCTCGGCGTCTATCGTTCCAGCCCTTCGCGCTTGCGCTGCGCGACGAAGGCCGCGCCGAAGGACAGTTTCTTCGTTGTCGGCGTGCTTGCGTCGACCACCCGCCAGAACGGCGCAACATCGCCCAGCGCCATACCACGCTCAAGATCCTCGTTGGCGGCCTCGGCGACGGTGCGCAGATGATAGCCGATGGTGACCGGACATGTCATCTCGGCACCGTGCTCGATGGCGAGAGCGGTGCGCAAAGCGCGGATATTCATGTCCATGCCTTCGGGGATAGAGCGGATGAATGCGTGGACCTGGCGAGCTGTAGGAACCAGCATCGGCTGGCCTTCGACGACGTCGCCGATGGTGCGTGGCGACGGTGTTATGCCGTTGATGCCAAGCGTGTTCAGCCTGTCGTTCCAGCTTTTCATCGATCGTCCTCTCGGCCATCCGGCTCCGGCGGCCATTGCACTATGGCACGAGCCTCCTGACACCATACTGTCAGGAGGCTTCAGCATGCCCATTTCAGCTCGTCGCCAGGTCGCATCCAAACGCCACGCGGAAAGCTTGCCTCAATTGCCGCCATTGCGGCGGTCGCCATACATGTCCGGCCAACCAATATCCTTGCGGATGTCCGCCGGCAGGGTGTTCATGAATCGCTGGGTGCGGATCTCATTGCGGATCGTCCGGATCTTGCCGACATAGTGCTGCACGCTACGCAGAATGGTAATACCGTTCATGGCTGGTCTCCTCTCTTTCGATGCAGGCACTATCGCACACCCCTGCTGACAGCAGCCTGTCAGGAGGGTGCGGCTCTCATGACCGGCGTTCCGATTTATCCATCGAAGTGACAAGGCAGTGCTGAAAAGAGGCTTGCCGCAGTGGAAGCCGGCGATCCCGGAGCCGCTTTGACAGCCAGCCGCGATGCTGATCAAAGGCTGCATGTCGAAACTTCTCGCGCTCGTCATCATCTTCATGATGGTCATCCAGCTCATCAAGCCGCTCGGCTGGCCCGGGCTGAAGCGGCGCAGCGATTTCTGGAAGCTGGCGCTGCTGGCGATGGCGGCGATTTCGATTACGGCGGTGCTCGGGCACTGGACGTAATGCATGTCGCGCAAAATTGTGCAGCGGTTTTGCGACAACGACATGCATAAAAACAAGAACCTGAAGCGCGTCGGATGAGACCAATCGAACGCGACGCGCTTTAGTGCGGGCGGCCCGCTACGCGACGCCCGGTTCGTTGGCGAGCACCACGCTGACCAGATGTTCCGCCCAGGCTCGGTAGCCGGCTTCCGAAGCGTGAAATCCATCCGATGCGAAGCCGGCATCGGCATCCGTGATCGGCAGCCGGGGCGCCGGTATGGCGCCGCGTTCGAGGCAAAGGCGCTCGCCATCCGGTTCACCTCGACGGCGCGGATTTCGAGGATCTTGCCGAGCAATGGCGGCATTGCCGGAGCCCGGGTGAACTCCAGCACCGGCGACCACACCACGCGCGCTTCCGGCCATTTGGCGCGCAGCGCGTAGAGCAGGCCGCCAAACTCGCGCTTGAAGCGCGGTACGGAATGAAAATTCTTGGTGTCGTTGGTACCGATGGCCAGCACGATATGCGTCCACGGATCGGCCGATAGATTGGGCAGCACATGATCGCGGATCTGGCCAGAGGTTGCCGAGTTGAAGCCGGCCGCCCGCCAGCGCACGGTGCGGCCGGTGCGTTGCGCAATCAGAACTGCCAGTTGCGCGGCCAATCCGTTTTCGGAATTGCCGATGCCGACCGAGGCGGCGGAGGAATCGCCAAGCACCAGAACCGAGATTGCTGGCGCCAGGCCAGATATCTCGTGCATGACCGGACCTTGTGCCGGCAGCATGCGGGCGGTGCGGCGACGCACGCCAAGTCCTTGCCAGACATAAACCGGAAAGGCGAGCCAGGTGAGAAGGGTCGGAAAGCGCCGCATGGCAAGTCCCTTTTAGGGCATAGCGAACAGCACTTAGCGCATGTTGCACTGAAGGTGAACGACCTTGCAGCGACACCCTTGTCGCCTCAATGGCAGCAGTCATGTGTTCCGGATCGGTCTTCATACTCGTCGTGCAGCCGCACCCAGTCGCCGAGGCTATGATGCGGGCCAGTTTCGTTGCGGCCTTTCGGCGTCAGGTCGAGATAGTGATAGGCGCCGATCAGCGGATCGCCGCCTCTGGAGCGCGAGATGAAAGTCAGGAAGATGTCGCCTTTCTCGTCGCGATAGAACACGCTGGTGCCGGGAAGGTCTTTCGATCTCAGCGCGCGCTGCTCGAAATTGTAGGTCGTGTCGCCGGCCGCGATCTGCTTGTCGGTGAATGACACCTGCATGTCGAAGTTGAAGTCCGAAGCGTAGGACGACACCCAGTCGAATTTCCAGCCCATGCGCTGCTTGTAGGGCAGCAATTCAGCCAGTGGCGCGCGCGCTACCACGACAAGTGAGACATCGTGATGCCTGAGATGCTGGTTGGCGCCGTCGATGTGGTCGGCAAGAAATGAGCAGCCCTCGCAGCGATAATCGGCGCCCGGCCCGAACATGAAATGGTAGACGATCAGCTGGCTGTTGCCGCCGAACAGGTCGGGCAGTTTCTTTGGCCCTTGCTCGGTCTCGAAGACGTAGTCCTTGCGGATCTTCAGCCACGGCAGTTCGCGGCGTTCGGCGGCGACGCGGTCGCGAAAGCGCGTCAATTCCTTTTCGCGCGCCAGATGCGCCTTGTGCGCCTGAAACCATTTTTCCTGCGATACGGTCTTGTTGTTTGGCATAGGTCTGCTCCTCTTTTCACGGAGGACGATCGGCAGCGAGGAATGCCGACACAGAGCTGCATTTCAGTTGCAGGAAATCGCAGACCTTGCTGCTTTCAAACAAACCCGGGCACATGGCCCGGGTCGGAGGGAACGCAACCTGAATTCCGTCAGGCGGCTTGCTCCAGCGTCGGCTGCCATTGTCCAAGCGCTGCCAGATGGTTCATGTGGGCGCGATGGGCGAAGGCGGCCTGCGCGGCGGCGACGTTCGCCGGCTTGCCGCTCCAGGCCTTCTGCGGAGCGGCCTGCAAGGCGCGGCCGTAGGAGAAGGTCAGCTTCCACGGATGCGGGCCGATAGCGTTGATGGCATTGAGGTTGGCGGTCGCCTGCTCGTCCGTTTGTCCGCCTGACAGGAAGGCGATGCCTCCGATCGCGGCCGGCACCGTCTCGCGGAACAGTTTTATGGTCTTTTCGGCGACTTCCTCGGGGCTGCTGACCTTGCCTGATTTCTTGCCGGCCAGCACCATGTTCGGCTTCAGGATGGTGCCTTCGAGCACGACGCGGGCCGCATAGAGCTCGGTGTACAACTTTGTCAGTGTCGCCTTGCTGATCTCGTAGCAGGTGTCGATGTCGTGGGCGCCGTCCATCAGCACCTCCGGCTCGACGATCGGCACGATGCCGGCCTCCTGGCAAAGCGCGGCGTAACGGGCGAGCGCATGGGCGTTCGAGCCGATCGAGGTGGCGGAAGGCACGCCCTTGGCAACATCGATGTCGATCACCGCGCGCCATTTGGCGAAGCGGGCGCCGAGCTTGTAGTATTCGGCAAGGCGTTCGCGCAGGCCGTCGAGGCCCTCGGTGACGGTGTCGCCGGGGAAGCCGGCCAGCGGCTTGGCGCCGGCGTCGACCTTGATGCCGGGGATGGCGCCTGATGCCTTGATGATGTCGACCAGCGGTGTGCCGTCGGCGGCCTTCTGGTGAATGGTCTCGTCGTAGAGGATGACGCCGGAAATGTACTTGGTCATTGCATCGCTGGCGCGGAACATCATCTCGCGATAGTCGCGGCGACTGTCGGCGGTCGACTCGACACCGATGACGTCGAAGCGCTTCTTGATGGTGCCGGAGCTCTCGTCGGCGGCCAGCAGGCCCTTGCCATTGGCCACCATCGCGGCGGCAATGTCCTCGAGACGTTCGCTCATCGTGCTTCTCCTGAAAGAATTGATACGCGCCCAGCAGACCACCAGAGCAACGCAGGTTCAAGTCGAACCATTTCGTCAAACAAGCGCGAATCGATTGAAAGTCGCGGGCGCACTCCTTCGCGCTGCTCTTGCGGCCGCGCTCAGCGCTTCAAGACGTCGACGCCGGGCAAGGGCTTGCCTTCCATCCATTCGAGGAAAGCGCCGCCGGCCGTCGAGACATAAGTGAAATCATCGCTGACGCCGACATGATTGAGCGCCGCCACCGTGTCGCCTCCGCCAGCGACCGAGATCAGTCTGCCGGCCTTGGTGCGCGCTGCCGCGTGCCTGGCCGTCGCCACCGTTGCATGGTCGAACGGCTCGATCTCGAAGGCGCCGAGCGGCCCGTTCCAGACCAGCGTCGCGGCGCGGTCGATCCATTCGGCAATGGTTTTCACGGTCTTTGCGCCTACGTCGAGGATCATGCCGTCGGCCGGCACGTCTGCTATGGCGACGGTCTCGCTGGCGGCGCCGGCCTTGAACTCCCTGGCGACAACGCCGTCGGCGGGCAGGATGATGGCGCAGCCGGCCTCGGCCGCCTCGATCATGATCTGCTTGGCGGTGGTCGCGAGATCATGCTCGCACAAGGATTTCCCGACGTCGGTGCCGCGCGCCGCTAGAAACGTATTGGCCATGCCGCCGCCGATGACCAGCGCGTCGACCTTCTTCACCAGGTTCATCAACAGGTCGATCTTGGTCGAGACTTTGGCGCCGCCGACGATGGCGACAACCGGGCGGACGGGATTGCCAAGCCCCTTTTCCAGCGCATCGAGCTCGGCCTCCATGGTGCGGCCGGCGAACGCCGGCAGCACATGCGCCAGCCCTTCCGTCGACGAATGGGCACGGTGCGCAGCAGAGAAGGCGTCGTTGACGAAGATATCGCCGTTAGCGGCGAGCTTTTCGGTGAAGGCCGGGTCGTTCTTCTCCTCGCCCTTATTGAAGCGGGTGTTCTCGAGCAGCAGCACGTCGCCATTATTCATGGCAGCAACGGCATTTGCCGCCTTGTCACCGATGCAGTCGGCGGCAAAGCCAACCGGACGGCCGAGCACGTCCGCCGTCGCCTTGGCGATCGGCTCGAGCGAGAATTCCGGCGCAGGTCCATCCTTGGGCCGGCCGAAATGGGCAAGCAGGATGACCTTGGCTCCCTTGCCGGAGAGCTCGGCAATGGTCGGCGCAATGCGCTCGATGCGGGTGGCGTCGGTGACCTTGCCCTCGGTGACGGGAACGTTGAGGTCGACACGCACCAGCACACGCTTGCCGCTGATATTGCCGATGTCGTCCAGTGTCTTGAAGCCGGCCATGCTGATCCCTTTCGCGAAAAATCGCGGGGACCTTACCCCGCATCGACGACGATGCAAGACCTGCCTAACGGTTCACCGAAAATATGATTCACGTATCGAGGACGAAGTGCCCACGGGGAGCGAGATGGGCAGCAATGGCGCAAAACGCACCGACATATGGCTTTACCGGTTGCGCACCACGATGCAGGCGCCGCCGACGCTTTGCAGCTTGTCGCAGATTGTGTCGGCCTTGGCTCTGCTATCGGCGCCGATCCGCACGGCATAGATGCCGCGCCTGCCGATCGGTGTGCGGACCCGGCTGACCACCGGATCGTGGCCGGCAAGCAGTGCCGGGAACCGGCTTTTCACTCTCAGCCACTGGTTGAGCGCCGCGGCGCGGCGAAAATTGCCGGCCACCTGCACGCCCCACGGCTTGATGTTGATCGACGACATCGGCACGGTTCTGGACATGATCACCGGCAGCTCGCGGCAAGCGGCAGCGAAACTCGCCTTCTTGTCGAGCGGCCGGATGACGCCGGCGTAGGCGGTATTGGTGAAGTTGTCGGCCGGCTCGCCCATGACGTCCAGAACGTAGCTTTCGGTCTCCATCGGCAAGAAGCCGCCGGAATTCAGCCAGCGCGTCACCCGGCTCTCGCCGGCATTGTAGGCTGCGGCGGCGAGGCCGAGATTGCCGAAACCGGATTTCATTTCGGCGAGGTATTTTGCCGAGGCCGGGATCGCCTGTTCGATGTCGAAGGAATTGGCGAGCCCGCGCATCTTGGCGGTACCCGGCATGAATTGGGCGATACCCTCAGCGCCGACGGGGCTGACCGCATTGGGATCGAAACGGCTTTCCTTCCAGATCAGCCGGGCAAAGAAATCCCGGGGCAGCCCGTTCTGGTCGGCATGCGTCTCGATCAGGTTGCAAACCTGGTCGATCAGCTTCTTTTTGGCGGGCCGTGGTGGATCGGCCTGAACGGCTGTCGCCCAGATCAGCCCGCAAATGACAACCAGCGCCGCGCCCAGCAAACGCCGCATCGAACTACTCCGCCGCGGCTTTGTCGTGCTGCCCGAACCGCCGTTCGATATAGTCGGCGACCATCTTCTCGAAATCCGCGGCAATCGATGGGCCGCGCAGGGTCGCCGCCTTCTTGCCGTCGACGAACACCGGGGCGGTCGGTGTCTCACCGGTGCCGGGCAGCGAAATGCCGATATCGGCATGTTTGGATTCGCCCGGACCGTTGACGATGCAACCCATCACCGCGACCTTGAGGTTCTCGACGCCGGGATATTGTTCGCGCCACACCGGCATGTTCTTGCGCAGGTCGGCCTGGATGTTCTGGGCAAGCTCCTGGAACACGGTCGAGGTTGTGCGGCCGCAGCCCGGGCAGGCGGCGACGATCGGCACGAACTGCCGGAAGCCCATGGTCTGCAACAGTTCCTGCGACACCTGCACCTCGCGCGTGCGGTCGCCGTTCGGCTCCGGCGTCAGCGAGATGCGGATGGTGTCGCCAATGCCTTGCTGGAGCAGGATGCCCATGGCAGCGGACGAGGCGACGATGCCTTTCGAGCCCATGCCGGCCTCTGTCAGGCCGAGGTGCAGCGCATGGTCGGATCGGGTGGCAAGCTCGGTGTAGACGGCGATCAGATCCTGCACGCCGCTGACCTTGGCCGACAGGATGATTTTCTCGCGCGCAAGGCCGATCTCTTCGGCCATTCCGGCCGACAGGATCGCCGATTGCACGATTGCCTCGCGCGTCACTTCCTGCGCCGTCAGCGGAAAGCCCTGGGCCTGGTTGTCGTCCATCAGCCGGGTCAGCAGCTCCTGGTCAAGCGAACCCCAATTGACGCCGATGCGCACCGGTTTGTCGTATTTGATCGCCATCTCGACGATCGCCGCGAACTGCCGGTCTTTCTTGTCCTTGAAGCCGACATTGCCGGGATTGATACGGTATTTGGCCAGTGCCTCGGCACAGGCCGGGTGGTCGGCCAGGAGCTTGTGGCCGATATAGTGGAAATCGCCGACCAGCGGCACGTCGATGCCGAGCCGTTCCAGCCGCTCGCGGATGGCCGGTACGGCCGCAGCGCTTTCGTCGCGATCGACGGTTATGCGCACGATCTCGGAGCCGGCACGATGCAGCGCCGCCACTTGCGCGACCGTCTGGTCGACATCGGCCGTATCGGTGTTGGTCATTGACTGGACGACGACCGGCGCGCCGCCGCCGACCATCACGCCGCCGACATCGACACCGACCGACCTGCGGCGTGGGAAGGGTGAGGAAAAATATCCGGTCATGCCGGCTGCCTTTAATCTTGAAGGTCCGGGCATGAGGTGGAGGAGCAAAGATGGCTTGTCAATGGCGACTGGCGCGCAGGCCCAGCAAATCGGAAACAACAAGATGGCAGCTTACCGCAAATCCATGGGCGTTTCCGGCAGCATAGAGACATGCCACCGGAAAGATCGCGCGCCGGGTGGCGCTTCTAGTCCTGGAAGGGTTTCAGTGCGTCGTCGGTTTCGCCTTCAGTTTTTCAATCTCGTCCTTGAGCGCCAGCTTGCGCCGCTTGAGATTCACGATTTCGAGGTCGTCTACCGATGGATGGGTCATCGCATCGTCGATTTCCCGTTCGATGTCGCCGTGTTTCCGCTGCAGCTCATCAAGATGGGATGCAAGAGACATGATTGGTTCTCCCTTTCATGGTTTCCTCGGATTGCAGCCGTCATGGCACGTCCACCGCAGGCTCGCTTCTATGACGGCATAATGACAGTGTGCCACCATCGCGCACCGATGTCGAATGCTGCGTGGTAGCATTCCACGCCAATATGAAATGTGATATGGGCTGCGCGCCGGTGCAAGAAGCCCCGGTCCCGCCCAATCAGGCCCATAGTTTGGGCGCCGCAGACGTGCAGACGGTAAAAATGTCCGATCAGGAACAGGCAGATATCCGCCTCGAATATTCCCGGCTGAAGCAGGAACACGCCGATTTCGACGCGGCCATCAATGCGATGATCGCCATGAATTGCGACCCGCTGCAGATCCAGCGCATGAAGAAAAAGAAGCTTTTCCTGAAGGACAGGCTGATGGCGCTGGAAGACAAGATCATTCCAGACATTATTGCTTGAACGAACGCCATTGTTTGAACGAACGCCGGCGGGGCCTGCTGGAAAAGCGGTTATGCCGCGATCGAAAGCCGTGCGGCGCGCTCGCGCAACAACGCTATCAGGTTGTCGGTCTTTTCGGTCGAGGTATCGATCGGAACCACCAGGCACATCGTCGCCTCGACCCTGCCCGGCGCTGAAAAGACCGGCGCGGCCAGGCATTTCGTGTAGGCATCGACAAGGCCGGAGGTGACGCAGTAGCCGGCCGACTTGGCGACGGCGATGTCGTCTATGAAATCGTCGAGTTGCAATCTGCGGCCGTCCGGCAGCACGAGATCGTCCTCGGAGACCATATCCTCAATCGCTGCCCTGTCGAAGCCGGCGAGGAGCAGTCGCCCGGAAGCTGTCCAGGGGAGCGGTATTTGCAGACCGGTCGCCGAGCTGATCCGGAATGGCCTCGTCCCCGGGCTTGAATGGACGATGGTGTAGCGGCCGCTTTGCAGCATGCACAACTCCGAGGTCTCGCCGGTCTCGCGTGACAGATGGTCGACTTCCTGGCGCCCTCGCCTGAGCAGGTCGTTGCCCCGCACATAGTCCATTCCGTAGAGATAGAGCTTCTTTCCGAAATAGACCCGATTGCCGTCTCCGGCCATTTCCAGCAGGCCTGCGTCGACCAGCGAGCGCACAAGCGTATAAGTCGTCGAACGCGGCGCGTTTACCCCCTTGGCAAGATCGCCGATGCCGATCGCGCGCTGGGTCGCGTGAAGAAACTCCAAAATCTGGAGGACCCGGTTGAGGCCCTTCTCCCGAGAACCCGAGTTCTTGTCTTCGTCCAGACCGGCGTCCGGTCGAGCGGCCAAGGCATTACCTTCTTGCATTATCGATCCCTGATGTTAATCTGTCTTGTACAGAGTACAGGCGTCTCTTGTAAGGGACAATGATGTCAGTTGCAACTGATGCCTGTACTGCTGGTCCAAAGGGGAACTCAACACGAAAGGAGGTCGCCGTGAACGACACATCCAAAAGGCGTGAATTTCTGAAACTGGGAATGGCCGGGCTTGCAACGGCCGGAGTGATGAGCGCCGCTACCGCGGTCGACGTTCAGAAAGCGGCGGCCCAGGCAGCGCCGGACAGCCTGCTGCGCACCGTCCTCGAGCGCGGCAAGGTGATCGTCGGCACCGGCAGTACCAATGCGCCCTGGCATTTCGAGAACGACGCCGGCGAACTGGTGGGCATGGACATCACCATGGGTCGCATTCTCGCCAAGGGGCTTTTCGACGATCCGACCAAAGTGGAATTCGTCATGCAGGATCCGGCTCAGCGCATTCCGAACGTGACCACCAACAAGGTCGACATCACCATCCAGTTCATGACCATGACCGCCCAGCGCTCGCAGCTGATCCACTTCTCCCGACCCTACTACGTCGAAGGCATCGCCTTGCTGACCCTTCCGAACGCCGAAAACAAGACCTTCGACAAGCTGCTTGCCGGCGGTTCGGCGACGCGGATTTCCATCCTGCAAAATGTCGATGCCGAGGCTAACGTGCATATCGTCCTGCCGGAGTCGCAGGTGATGCAGATAGACACGCAGGCCAACGTGCTGCAGGCCCTGGAATCGAAGCGCGTCGACGCCGCCGCGGTCGACCTGTCAACGGTGCGCTGGCTCGCCTCGCGCAATCCGGACAAATACTTCGATGCCGGCAAGAGCTGGTTCTCGATGCTTTATGGTGCCGCGCTGCGGCAGGGCGACCTCGACTGGCTGACCTTCGTCAACCAGACCTTCACCATCGCCATGTTCGGCCATGAAACGGCACTCTACGACGCTGCGTTCAAGGATTATTTCGGACAGGAGCCGCCGGCGCGCCATCCCGGTTTCCCGGTCATTTGATGCAAGCAGGCGGAAGGACAACGTCCTTCCGCCTTCTCTCATCACAGCCCTCCATGACGAGGACGCATGGGTTATACTCTCAACTTCAACCTTATCTGGCGGCATTTCGACAAGCTCTGGGGCGGACTGCTGTTAAGCCTCGAACTGGCCGTCATCTCGATCGCGATCGGCATCGTCATCGGGCTCGTTCTGGCGGTCTGGTACGTGTCGGCCGGACGTGCGGTGCGGACCATCATCGCGGGGTATGTCGAGTTCATCCGCAACGTGCCGCTGATCCTGCTCGTCTATCTGGTCTTCTACGGCTTGCCGACGGTGGTCGACATTGCCTACAGCGCGCAAACCTCATTCATTGCCACGCTGTCGCTCTACAGCGGCGCCTACCTGGTCGAGGTGTTTCGCTCGGGGCTCGAGGCGGTGCCGCGCGGTCAGCTCGACGCCGGCAAGGCAATCGGCCTGACACCATGGCAAAGGCTGCTCGATGTGCGCCTGCCGACGATGCTGCGCATAACCCTGCCGGCGCTTTCCAACACATTCATATCGCTCTTCAAGGATACGTCCGTGGCGTCGGTCATCTCGGTACCCGAACTCACCTATGGCGCCCAGTGGATCAACTTCAACACGTTCCGCATTGTCGAAGTCTATCTGGTGGTGACGGCAATGTACCTGTTGACCGGCTACACGCTGCTTTTCGCGCTGCGGCTCGTCGAGCGCCGGTTCAAGGCGGCGCGCTGACATGCTGAGCCAGATCATCTACGCCTTGCCGTTCCTCGCCGAAGGCTTTGCCGTAACCTTGTGGGTGTCGCTGCTGGTCGTGGTGTTATCGCTCATCGCCGGCGTGCTGATGGGTGTCGGCCTTGTCTATGGTCCTTTTCCGCTGCGCTGGGCAGTGCGCATCTTCAGCGACACCATCCGCGGCATTCCGATCCTGGTGCTGATCTTCTTCGTCTATTACGGCCTGCCCGCGGTGGGGCTGCATCTGGAATCCTTTTGGGCGGCCGTGTTCGCCCTCACCCTCTTCAAGACCGCACAGGTGGTCGAATATCTCAGGGGCGCCGTCGGCTCGATTCCCAAGGGTCAGTCCGAGGCGGCGCTGGCGATCGGACTGACCTTTCGCCAGCGGCTGGCCTACGTCATTTTTCCGCAGGCGTTCAGGCGTTTCCTGCCACCCTGGATCAATGGCGTCACCGACGCGGTAAAGGGTAGCGCGCTGGTCTCGCTGCTCGGCATCACCGACCTCATGCAGGCTATCAACCAGGTCATCGGCCGCACCTATGAGGCGATGCCGCTCTACATTCTCGGTGCGCTCGTCTACTTCGCCGTCAACTACGCCCTCTCCTTGGCCAGCCGGCGCCTGGAGCGGCGTTTCTCCTTCATCCGGGAATAGCACGATGTCCAATGCCTCGCACCAGAATCCGGCACTTCTCGATGTCACCGAGGTTTCCAAAGCCTTTGGATCCGTCGAGGTCCTGCGCTCCGTCAGCCTGCAAGTGACACGCGGCGAGGTCGTGACTGTCATCGGCCCCTCCGGCAGCGGCAAGACCACGCTGCTGCGCTGCGTCAACTTCCTGGAGAGCTACGACAGCGGCTCGATCCGTATCGACGGCAAAGAAGTCGGCTATCGCGAGACGGGAACGCGCCAGCGACGCAGCGAGCGCGACCTGGCGGCGATGCGAGCCGAGACCGGAATGGTGTTCCAGAGCTTCAATCTGTTTCCGCACTTGACTGCGGCCGGCAACATCATGCTTGGCCTGCGCAAGGTGCGCGGCAAGAGCAATGCCGAGGCCCGCACCATTGCCGAGCACTGGCTCGGCCGCGTGGGCCTCGCCCACAAAGCCGACAGTCTGCCGGCCGAGCTGTCCGGCGGCCAGCAGCAGCGCGTCGGCATCGCCCGCGCCGTGGCGATGGAGCCGAAGATATTGCTTCTCGACGAGATAACCTCGGCGCTCGACCCCGAATTGGTTGGCGAGGTGCTCGAGGTCGTGCGCAGCCTCGCCGAAGACGGCATGACGATGCTGATGGTCACGCATGAAATGGCTTTTGCACGCGACGCATCGAGCCGCATCGTTTTCATGGCGGATGGCGGCGTCAGTGCCGTCGGACCACCCGCCGAGATTCTGGCGGCGGGGTTCGGCAATGAACGCCTTCGCAGTTTCCTGGCGCGGTTTCGCGCCTCGCATTTTTGACATCGGACGGCGAAAGCTGTCGCAAGGAGCTTTTATGACGCCTTACATCCGGCTCGCGGAATTGGGCCTGACACTGCCCGAGCCGCCGAAGCCCATCGCCAACTTCGTCACCTATGCCGAGAGCGGACGGCTGATCTTCCTCTCCGGCCAGGGGCCGTTGCGCGCCGATGGCGCGCTCTGCACCGGCAAGGTCGGAGAGGATGTCAGCGTTGAAGAGGCCTACGGGCATGCGCGTCTGACCGGCCTGAACCTGCTCGCCGTCATGCATGCGGCGGCCGGCGACCTCGGCCGCATCGTGCGCGTCGTCAAGCTGCTTGGCTTTGTCAATGCGACGCCGACATTCAGCGAGCATCCCAAGGTGGTGAACGGCTGTTCCGATCTTTTCGCGGCCGTCTTTGATACGCTTGGCGGACATGCCCGTTCCGCGATCGGTGTCGGCTCGCTGCCGGGCAACATCACAGTTGAAATCGAGGCGGTCGTCGAGATCGCCGCCTGAAATCTTAAACAGGATCTACAGAGATGACGACCTATGCCGCTGACCGTTCCAACACGACAATCCGCGAACGGCTTGGCCTTCGCCCAATCATCAATGTCTCCGGCACGATGACGGCACTCGGTGCTTCGATCATCGTGCCAGAAGCGATTGCCGCAATGTCGGAAATGGCCTCGCAATGGGTCGAGATGGACGATCTGCAGCGCGCCGCAAGTAGGGTGATTGCACGCCTTACCGGCGGCGAGGCCGGCTTCATCACCGCATGCTGCGCCAGCGGCATAACAATGGCGATTGCCGGCGCGATGACCGGGACCAGCCTTCTTGCGATCGAGCGGCTGCCGCACGACACCGAGGGCCTCAAATCGGAGGTCATCGTTCAGCTTGGTCACATCGTCAATTACGGCGCGCCGATCGACCAGTCGATCCGGCTTGCCGGAGCCAAGGCAGTGCCTGCCGGCACGGTCAGCGTCACCCAGGATTATCATGTTGCCGAGGCGATCCGGGACCGGACGGCGGCAGCCCTCTACGTCGTTGCGCACCACACCGTGCAATACGGCATGCTCTCGCTTGAGGAGTTCTGCGAGATTTGCCACGCCAAGGGCGTGCCGGTGATCGTCGACGCCGCCTCGGAGTACGATTTGCGTGGCTTTCTGGCGCGCGGCGCCGACATTGTTGTCTACAGCGGGCACAAATTTCTCTCAGGGCCGACAAGCGGCATCGTTGCCGGCCGCAAGGATCTGGTACGGGCCGCCTATCTCCAGAACCGCGGCGTTGCGCGCGCCATGAAGGTCGGCAAGGAGAGCATTGCCGGCACCATGGCGGCCCTGGAAGCCTGGGAGCGGCGCGACCATGCCGGCATTCGCCAGCGGGAAGAAGCCGCACTGCATCTGTGGCAAACCGCATTGCAGGGCCTGCCTGGCATCGAGGCACGTATCATTCCAGATCCGACCAGAAATCCTCTCGACCGCCTGCAGGTGTTTGTTGCGCCGGAAAGCCGCTTCACCGCCGCCGGCCTCGCCTCGGCGCTTGCGGCGGGTTCACCGCCCGTGATCGTGCGCAACCACGAGGTCGAGCGCGGTCACTTCTTCCTTGATCCGTGCAATCTCCATCCCGGCGAGGCGGAGATCGTTGCCGAACGCCTGCGGGCGGTGTTGAGTGCTGCCGATCGGCCCGCGGATGCGATGAAACCCGCTCGCAAGCAGTCCGCCGGAGCGCTGCGCTGGCCGGACTAGACATCGCCAGAGCGTGGTCGAGCCAGTGCCTTCCAGCACCGGCTTCGCATCGGGCCAGTGCGCCATCACGGCAGTGTGAATGAACTTTTAGTCTTCGGGCGGAATAAACCACCCCGCCCATTGGTCTCCCAAACAGACGCCATTTCCGGCGTGCAGGAGACCGGTATGATCCACCACCACGACAATGAAGCTGACGGCATCAGCCGCCGTCATGCACTGGAATGCATGATCTGGGCCGGCACGGGAGTGCTGTGGACAATTTCGGCCGGCGTGCCGGTCTCGCTCAGCCTGCTCGGTGCGTCGCAAGCCGCCGAGGCCTTGGCCACCGGCTTCACTTTCCTCCAGATCTCCGACAGCCACATCGGCTTCGACAAGGCTGCCAACCCGCACGCCATCGACACGCTGAAGGAGGCCATCGGCAAGATCCAGGCGTTGCCGCAAAAGCCCGCTTTCATGATCCACACCGGCGACATCACCCATTTGTCGAAAGCCGCGCAGTTCGACAACGCTGCCCAGATCATCGGCGGCGCAGGCTTCGACGTGCATTATGTGCCCGGTGAGCACGACCTGATCGATGACGGCAATGGCCAGGCCTATCTCGACCGCTACGGCAAGGGCACCAAGGGCGCTGGCTGGTATTCGTTCGACCAGAACGGCGTCCATTTCATCGGGCTGGTCAACGTCGTCAACCTGAAGGCTGGCGGGCTGGGCAATCTCGGCGCCGACCAGTTGGCATGGTTGGCCGATGATCTGAAGGCGGTCACCGCCTCGACGCCAATCGTCGTCTTTGCCCATATCCCGCTATGGGCTGTTTATCCCGAATGGGGCTGGGGCACCGACGACGCGGCGCAGGCCTTGGCGCTGCTCAAGCGCTTCGGCTCTGTCACCGTACTCAACGGCCATATCCACCAGATCATGCAGAAGGTCGAAGGCAACGTTACCTTTCATACCGCGCGCTCGACCGCTTTCCCGCAACCGGCGCCGGGCACCGCAGCCTCACCCGGGCCGATGACGGTACCTGCCGGCCAGTTGCGCAGCCTGCTCGGCACGAGCAGCGTGACAGTCAAGCAAGGCGGGCAGGACCTCGCCATCATCGACAGCACGCTGGCCTGAGGGAAATGCGATGATCCGCTTCCCATCCCGCGTCTTGGTCGTATCCCCTGTCACGTTCGGTTTGGCGGCGATCCTGATAATGGTTGCCATGCCACTGAACGCAGCAGGCCAGCCAATGGTCAAGATCGAGAACTTTGCCTTCACACCGGCGGTGCTGACGGTAAAGCAGGGCACTACCGTGACCTTCGAGAATGACGACGACATCCCGCATCTGGTGGTCGCCAACGATGCCTCGTTTCGCTCCAAGGCGCTTGACACCGGTGACACATATGCCTTCACCTTCACCAAAGTGGGCAACTATGCCTATTTCTGCGGGCTTCACCCGCACATGCAGGGCAGGATCACCGTCGCTCCGTGAGGATTTTCGGAAGGTTCTGCCCGGGATGCCGGGCGATGCGACGGTGTTGAACCAAGAGGCCGCGACCGAGCGCTTTCGCGAGGTGGTTCTGCCCCATCTCGCGGATGCGCTTGCGCTTGCCCGCTGGCTGACCGGCAACGCCGCCGACGCGGAGGATGTGGTGCAGGAGGCCTGTTTGAAGGCGCATGCGGGCATCGCCGGCTATGCCGGCGGCAATGCGCGCGCCTGGCTGCTGGCGATCGTGCGCAACGCCTCTTACTCCTGGCTGGCGCGCAACCGGCCGCGCAGTATCGTCGCCGTCGGCGACCTGAGCGACCTCGATGACATGACGGCTGCATATGGCGCCGGCCTGCCGGATACGGATAGTCCTGAGGCAAGCCTGATCGCCAAGGCCGACACGGCCGCACTCGAGGCGGCGATCGCCGCGCTGCCGCACCAATTTCGCGAGACTGTGGTGCTGCGCGACATCAACGGCCTCAGCTATCGCGAGATCGCGACGCTGCTTGGCGTGCCGCTAGGCACGGTGATGTCGCGGCTGGCGAGGGCGCGCGGTCTGCTGATATCCCAACTTGGGAGGGCGCCATGAGCGCGCACAACGATGGACTGCCCGATGACCCGGCGGGCGTGGAGCTGATGATCCATGCCTTGGTCGATGGCGAGCTCGACGCAGCAGCAGCATTGGCTGTCGAGCGACGCATCGCGGCCGATCCGGCGCTCGCCGCCGAGCATGCCCGCATCGTGGCGCTGCAGTCCGCTGTCGGCAGGCTGGCGCTGCCACAGGTCAGCGACGCCCTCAATGCGCGCATCGCGGCGATCGGCGCGACTGGCGAGGCACAGGATCGGCCGGCGCCGACGCGGCCGCCGCAAACCGTGCCAACCCACATGCGGCCAACCCAAACGCGGCCGGGCCGCTTCGGCGCGTTCGACTGGCGCGCAATGGCGGCATCGATCCTCGTCACCGCCGTGCTGGCCAGCGGCGCGACGCAATGGGTGATGCTCAGCGGGGCGCCCGACAGCTTTGCAACGGCGGTCGCCAGCGGCCACCGCCGCAGCCTGCTGGCCGCCAGCCCGGTGGACGTCGTCTCGTCGGACAGGCATACGGTCAAACCCTGGCTCGATGGCAGGGTCGGTCTGTCGCCGCCTGCGCCAGACCTTGCCAATGACGGTTTCGCATTGCTCGGCGGCCGGGTCGAGGTGATCGCCGACCAGCCGGTGCCGGCACTGGTCTACCGCCATCGCGAGCACCTGATCACCCTCGTCGCCGCGCCACAGCAAACCGGCTCGACAACCGCGCCGGTCGATCTTTCTGCCGGTGGCTTCTCGCTGGTGCACTGGAGCGACGGCGCCTTTTCCTATTGGGCGATTTCCGATACGGAACGGCCCGAGCTCGACGATTTCGTCACGCGTTTCCGGGCGGCAGCCGCCCGGTGAAGCGACCGTGCCGGCGCAGCGACAGAAACCGTGGAAGCGGCCACCCGTTCCGGGTAGTCTCTCAGTTTGAATTTGCCGCGGCGTCAATCGTCGTCAACCAACTGTCGCTCGACGCGCCGAACTCCTATATGCCGTACAGAACAATTGAGGGATAATGAATAACGAGACTTTTGCTATCAAGGATGACTTCTCGAACGATTTGGAAGTTCGTTACACAAATAATAATCTTCGGTTCGTCATCACTGATACGTTACCTTGGACAGATGACGAGGCGACAACTGCGCACCTGGCGATCATATCGGCGAGAGCGGACTCTTACCTGCAGATTGCGAGAAGCGATCATTTTCGGCAGAGGTATCCGGGAACCTTGGTGACTGTCGTACTTCGATTCCACCACGACCCCACTCCACCTGCAAAGATGGTTTTATCCGAAATCTCAAAGAGACTCGCAAGCGACGGTATGCGTTTCCTTCACGGTATGGTTGCGGGATAGAAGGGACCTGCTTAGCGGCGGCGACGTTCGCAAATTTCAAACTGAGACACTACCCGTTTCGGGCCATCCTTGCTGTTCCACCCGAATTCCGCTAATGCGCGCTTTTGCCGCCGGAGAGCAGAAGCTTGGACGATCACCGCGCCGACGTCGCCATCATCATGGGCAGCCAGTCCGACTGGGCGACGATGCGCCACGCCGCCGAAACGCTTGAGGCGCTTGGAATTCCGCACAAGCGCCTGATCGTCTCGGCCCACCGCACGCCCGACCGGCTCTATGACTTCGCCAAGGGCGCCAAGGCGGCCGGCTACAAGGTGATCATCGCCGGTGCCGGCGGTGCGGCGCATCTGCCCGGCATGACGGCGGCGATGACGCCGCTACCGGTGTTCGGCGTGCCGGTGGAATCGAAGACGCTGTCCGGCCAGGATTCGCTGCTTTCGATCGTGCAGATGCCGGCCGGCATTCCGGTCGGCACTTTGGCCATCGGCAAGGCCGGCGCTGCCAACGCTGCCCTTCTGGCCGCCGCGGTGCTGGCGCTGAGCGACGAAAAGCTCGCCGCCCGGCTGGATAGCTGGCGCGCCGCGCAGACCGCCAAGGTGGCCGCCGAGCCCACGGACGCGCCGTGAGCCTGCCGGCGGGATCGAGCATCGGCATCATCGGCGGCGGCCAGCTTGGCCGCATGCTGGCGATGGCCGCGGCCCGCCTCGGCTACCGCATCGTCGTGCTGGAGCCGCAGCCGGATTGCCCGGCGGCACAGGTCGCCAACCGGCAGATCGTCGCCGCCTATGACGACGCGGCCGCGCTTAGCGAGCTGGCTTCGGCCAGTGCCGTCGTTACTTATGAATTCGAGAACGTACCGGTCGCGGCCGCCGCGGCACTTGCCTCTACGGTGCCGGTCTATCCGCCGGCACGCGCACTGGAAGTGGCGCAGGACCGGCTGGCGGAAAAGAAATTCCTCAACGGCATCGGCATACCGACCGCGGATTTCAGCCCCGTCGACAATGACGAGGAACTGACGGCTGCGCTGAAACAGTTCAACGGCAGCGGCATATTGAAGACGCGCCGCATGGGCTATGACGGCAAGGGCCAGCGTGTCTTCCGCAACATGGAAACAGGCGGCTTTGCCGGCACTTGCGAGGCGATGGGCAACGTGCCGTTGATCCTGGAATCCTTCGTCACCTTCGAGCGCGAGATTTCGGTGATCGCCGCCCGCGGCATCGACGGTTCGCTCGCCGCCTACGATCCGGCCTGGAATGTCCATCGCAACGGTATTCTGCACAGCTCGACGCTGCCGGCCGGGGTGAAGTCCGAGACGGCGGCTGCGGCTCAAGCGGCGGCGGCCGAGATACTCGCGGCGCTCGACTATGTCGGTGTCATCGGCGTCGAATTCTTTGTCCTCGCCGACGGTTCGCTGCTGGCCAACGAGATCGCGCCGCGCGTCCATAATTCCGGCCACTGGACGGAGGCCGCCTGCACCATCTCGCAATTCGAACAGCATATTCGAGCCGTCGCCGGCCTGCCGCTGGGAAGTCCCGCCCGGCAGTTCGACTGCGTCATGGAAAACCTGATCGGCGACGATGTCAGGCGCGTTCCTGATCTGCTCGCCGAGCCCGATCTGATGCTGCACCTCTATGGCAAGGCCGAGGCGCGGCCCGGCCGCAAGATGGGCCATTTTACGCGCGTGAGCCGCCGCAGCTAGAGCATGATCCCGAACCGAAGGTCCGCGCTAGCGAAAAGTGGAATCCGGATTTCGGAAAAGATCATGCTCAAACACAAAGTTAGAACCTACGCTTACTGGATTTCGCCGCTCTCGTCCTCGTCGGGGCTGGCGCAGCTCACATCGCCTTCCGCGCAGGTCGAATCGGCGGTGAGCTGCTTGGTGCGATCGTCGGTCAGCCGCGTCAGGCATTCCGATATCAGCATCGGATAGATCGAGCCGCCTTCGCTGTCCGCGGCGGAATAGCTGCATTCCGCGTCGCGAAAAGCGATCCAGGCGCGCTGCGCCGTCTGCAACAGCTTCCTGGCATTTGCGTCACTTCCGCCGATGAGATCCTGGTAGGCCTTGTTGAGCTTGGCGTCGGCGGATTTGTAGTCCGCGTCGGCGCAGATGTTCATCATCTGCTGGCTGTCGTCGTTGCGGTCGCATTCCTGCGCATAGGCAACAGAACCTGCCGCGAGGACGACAAGACAGGCGGACACAAGAATTCGGCGCATGACGATCTCCAATTCGCAACCGCATCATTCCAGCCGTCTCAACCCTGCGCAACGCCGCAAGACGCCAGTGGCGGATATTTGATGATACGAAACGGTCCGTATCGTTTAGGCAACGCGCTTGCGGTTGACACGGGCAACGCTCCTCGTCTATGAGCCACGCACAGTTCAAAGGCGCGTCTGTGGGCGCGCCTTAATAATTCGGCCCGTGACCGGGCCCAGACCGACGGGCAAGACCATGAAAATCAAGAATTCGCTCAAGGCGTTGAAGGCGCGTCACCGCGACAACCAGCTGGTTCGTCGCAAGGGCCGCATCTACATCATCAACAAGACCGCGCCGCGCTACAAAGCGCGCCAAGGTTGAGTTTTCGACGGAGGCTGCGCGCCTCCGTTCGCATGATACGACTCTCACGCTAAATTCAGTTTGACGATCCGGCGCCGGGGGCTAGATTCCCGCGATGCGGATTCTTCTTGCATTTTTCACGGCTTTCCTCGTTTCCGGCGCTGTCTCGCTGCCGGCGTGGGCTGAAGATCCGACCACAACTCCGCCGACAGCACCTCCGGTCGTCAAGACGAAACAGGCGCGGCTCGATCAGCTGTTTGCCGATCTCAAGCGCGAACGCAATGAAAAGGCGGCCGAGCGCATCGCCGGACGGATCGGCAGCGAGTGGTCCCAGTCGGGCAGCGCCTCTATCGACCTGATGATGCAATGGTCGCAGAAGGCGATCGAAAACCAGAAATTCGATGTTGCACTCGATTTCCTCGATCAGGTGGTGACTTTGCAGCCGACCTATGCGGAAGGCTGGAACCGCCGCGCCACTGTTCATTTCATGATGAAGAACTACGGGAAGTCGATGGCGGACATCGACCGCACCCTGCAGCTCGAACCACGCCATTTCGGCGCGCTTTCGGGCCTGGCTCAGATCATGGCCGAAACCGGCCACAAGCAGTCGGCACTTGAGGCCTGGCAGCGCGTGCTCGGCATCTACCCGATGATGCGCAGCGCCCAGGACCAGGTCGCCGCACTTTCCGAGGAGCTTGCCGGCGAAGGCATTTGAAGCCAGTAAGGGAGTAGGGGAGTAAGGCAGTATGTGAGTGGTGTAGATTGCACTGTGGAACGCATGCTCCCTGCTCCCCTGCTCCCCTACTCCCCTACTCCCCTACTCCCCTACTCCCCTATAGGCCCGATCTATGCCGTTTGCCTCCGTGACGAGTTTCTCCACAAGGGCGGCGGCCGGCATCTCCCGCAGCTTCGCGACGCCCTGCCCGGCCCAAATAGGCAAGAAGTCAGCCCGCTTGCTTTCATCCTTTGCCATCGAAAGCGGCATGACCAGACTCGCCTGCAGCGGAAACGCCAACGCTGCATCTTCCTCACCAGCCATTTCCATCACAAACCGGTTGCGCACCACGCGCGCTGGGCGGCCAGTGAAGCAGCGAGTCACCGACGTGCTCTCGTCGTTGGCCGAGCGCAATGCTACGCGATAGACTGGCTGCACATTGGCTTCAGGACAGGCCAGGAAAGCCGTGCCGATCTGCACACCAGATGCACCAAGTGCAAAGCTGGCAGCGATGCCGCGACCGTCGAAGATACCGCCAGCGGCAATTACAGGCACCCGCACGGCATCAACAATCTGCGGTACGAGTGCCATAGTGCCGGCTGTGCCGATAGCAGGGTCGACAGTGAATGTGCCGCGATGCCCACCCGCCTCGTATCCCTGGGCGATAATGGCGTCCACCCCTCCTGCCTCAAGCTGGCGCGCTTCCGAGACGGTGGTGGCCGAACACAAGACAGTACAGCCGGCCGCCTTCAACTGCTGCACAATTGCGGTGTCGGGTAGATCGAAGTGGAAGCTGACCACCTTGGGGCGCAGCTCGAGCACAATTTCGAGACGCTCACGATCGAAGGTGGGGAAGGGCTCGCCCGGCTCGGGCACCGGTCCGAGGCCGACCTCCTCATACCAGCCGCGAAGGCGGTCTCGCATACTTTGGGCTGCCGCATCATCGTGTATCGGCGCCGGGTGCGCAAAGAAGTTGACGTTGATCGGACGATTGGTGGCGTGCTGTGTCGCCGTGAGCTGCTCGCGGATAGCCGCCGCAGGCAGAATGCCGCATCCGAGCGAGCCAAGCGCCCCGGCATTGCTGACTGCCGCCGCCAGTTCCGGCGTGGTGATGCCGCTCATCGGCGCCTGGATTATCGGGTGCTCAATGCCGAGGAGTTCCAGAAGATCAGTGCGCATCCACATTGGATCACCCTCCTCTTTCTCCCAGGAGAGATTACCTTAACTGACTTCCAGCTCAAGTCGGATAGGGCCTTCGAACCGCTTCACGGCCGGTCACAGGCTGATGCAAGCTGGCGGAGTTCGGCGTCTATCCTAACCCGACTGCCGTCGATGCGCCCGGCTGGCGCCGTGTTTACGACGCGCCATGCAGCCGGCCTATCCGGCAGCCGCGGCCGACATTAGCGGCCGACTTCCGATCCGACATAGGCGATGCGCAACATGTTGGTCGAACCGGGCGTCCTCAGCGGCACGCCGGCCGTGATGATGACGCGGTCGCCCGGCTTGCCGAAACCTTCATCGAAGGCGATGCGGCAGGCGCGGTCGACCATGTCGTCGAGGTCGATGGCGTCGGGGGAAACGACGCAATGCGTGCCCCACAACAGCGACAGCCGCCGCGCCGTGTTGAGGATCGGCGACAGCGCCACGATCGGCACTTGCGGCCGCTCGCGCGCGGCGCGCAAGCCGGTCGTGCCGGACGCGGTATAGGTGATGATCGCCGACAGCTTCAGCGTCTCGGCTATTTCGCGGGCGGCGAGCGAGATCGCGTCGGCCCCGGTCGCTTCCGGTTCCGAGCGCTGCGCGTTGATGATGCCGGCATAGGTCGGGTCGGTTTCGACCTTGGTGGCGATCCGGTTCATCATCGCCACCGCCTCGACCGGATAGGCGCCGGCGGCGGACTCCGCCGAAAGCATGATCGCGTCGGCGCCTTCAAACACGGCGATCGACACGTCCGATACCTCGGCCCGCGTCGGCACCGGCGCGGTGATCATCGATTCCAGCATCTGCGTGGCGACCACCACCGGCTTGCCGGCACGGCGCGCGGCGCGGGTGATCTGCTTCTGAATGCCAGGCACGGCTTCGAGAGGCATCTCGACGCCGAGATCGCCGCGGGCGACCATCAGCGCATCCGAAAGCTCGATGATCTCGGCCAGCCGGGCGACGGCCTGCGGCTTTTCGATCTTGGCCATGATCAGCGCCCGGCCGCGTGCGATCTTGCGCGCTTCGGCCAGGTCCTCGGGCCGCTGCACGAAGGACAGCGCCACCCAGTCGACGCCGGTCGCCAGAACCGCGTCGAGATCCCGGCGGTCCTTTTCCGTCAGCGCGCCGACCGGCAGGTCGGTGTCGGGCAGGCTGACGCCCTTCTTGTCGGAAATGGTGGTGCCGGCGACGACGGTGCAGACGATCGCCTTGCCGTTGCTGCTGACCGCCTTGAGCTCGAGCTTGCCGTCGTCGATCAGCAGGCGATGACCAGCCTCGACCGAACGCAGGATTTCGGGATGCGGCAGGTAGACCCTCGTCGAATTGCCGGGCTCGGGATTGTCGTCGAGCGTGAAGGTCTGACCGACGGTCAGCACCTCTTTGCCGTTGGCGAACTTGCCGACGCGCAGCTTTGGCCCTTGCAGGTCGGCGAGAACGCCGATCGGCCGGCCGACCGCCTCCTCGACGGCACGAATGCGGCCGACAAGCGTACGCATCAATTCATGGTCGGTGTGGCTCATATTGATGCGGAACACGTCGGCGCCGGCTTCGAACAGCTTCTTCAGCATCTCCTCGGACGAGGAGGCCGGACCGATGGTGGCGAGGATCTTGACCTTGCGGCTGCGTCTCATTGACTGTTTGTTCCCGGGGCGGCTGGAGCGCCATCCGTTGCGGGCTCGTCAGTCAGCTGGACCATCCAGCTTGCCTGCTCGCCCGTGTCATATTCCTGGAATCCGGCGCGCTGAAAGCCCCGGGCGACGCAATCGGTAACGCCGGCGATCTTGAACTCTTTTTCGGCCACGCACATGTTGATCGGGCCATCCCAGCGTCCGCCGCGCTCGGCGTCTTCTGCATAAAGATAGTAAAACCTTGATGACAACGGTCCCTCGATCAGCGTCTTGCAGCTCGATCCTTCGATGTGCCACCAGCCTTCGGTGATCCAGCCGGCTTTGGCGCGATAGCCGATGCCGACACCGACCAGGTTCTGCGTGGCGTTGCAGACCCGGAAATCGGCCCGTGCCGGCGAGGCCGAAATCACCGCGAAAAGACCCATGGCCGGTACCAGGAGCGGCATGGCCGAGGCGTGGCGCACACGCAGCCTGCCGGCGAAACCCATCCTGAAACCCCTCAAGAACCACATTTGCATCTCTCAACGCCCCTTTTCGGAAAAGTCCGTACGCATGTCAACGCGCCGATCTGTCCAATTCCAATCGATTTAGAAGGCTCTGGCGCGCTTGCGGTCGCCCCTGCTCAGTTTTTTGGCAGAAACCGTGGCCAAACAACGGCATTGCGCAAGCGGTCTCTTCGTGGAATGACGATACCACCCTCCCCGAAAGCCAGCGAACAGACCTTTCCCGCCAATGACCCGATCCACAGTTTTCGCGCCTTTCGATATCGTCGAAGGCGATCGCAAGCGCGGCTTGGTGCTTCTCGCCGATCACGCCCGCCGCGACCTGCCGGAGGAGTATGGCAGTCTCGGCCTGCCGGCGGCGGAGTTCGACCGCCACATCGCCTACGACATCGGCGTCGAGACTGTAACCCGCGAACTCGCAAGTCTGCTCGGCGTTCCGGCGGTGCTTGCCAATTTTTCGCGACTGCTGATCGACTCCAATCGCGGCGAGGACGATCCAACGCTGATTCGCCAGCTCTATGACGGAACCGTCATCCCGGGAAATTACCCCATCGCGCCGGAGGAGCGCGAAAGGCGGCTGGACCGCTTTTACCGCCCCTATCATGATGCCGTCAGCGCCATGATCGCCTCTGTGGCGCGAGCATCCGCGCAGGCACCCTTCATCTTTTCGGTGCATTCCTTCACACCGACCATGCAGGGATTCGTGCGGCCGTGGCACGCCGGCATATTGTGGGACCTGGACGACCGCGTTGCGCGGCCGCTGATCGACATGCTCGCCGAGGACAAGAGCCTCATCGTCGGCGACAACGAACCCTATGACGGCGCACTGCGCGGCGATACCATGTTCAGGCACGCCATCGTCAACGGCTTTGCCCATGCGCTGCTCGAGGTCCGCCAGGACCTGATCGCCGACCGCAAGGGTGCCCTCGCCTGGGCCGAACGGCTGGCGCCGATCGTTGACGCGATAGATCGACGTGCCGATATACATGCGGTGAAAATATTCGGCTCTCGCACCGGGCCGGTATGATGAGGCCCAAGGGAGGCCAACATGACATGACCGAACTCAGCGACGAACAAAAGCGCGATTTCGAAGCCGCTGCCTTCCGCCGGCTGGTCGCGCATCTGCGCGAGCGTTCCGACGTACAGAACATCGACCTGATGAACCTCGCCGGCTTCTGCCGCAACTGCCTGTCCAACTGGTACCGCGATGCGGCGAAAGCCGAAGGTGTCGAACTCAGCAAGGACCGGTCGCGCGAGATCATCTACGGCATGCCCTATGCCGAGTGGCAGGCACGGAACCAGATCGAGGCCTCCGACGCCAAGAAGGCCGAGTTCGAGGCAAGACGCCCTAGGGATCACTAGGGGGACGCCGTGCCTAAGATTGACGTTGCCGACGTGCCCGGACGCAAGGGCTCATCCTATCCACCGCCGTTCGATGCACCCTGTGCCGAACGCGTGCGGCAGCGGCTAGGCAACGCAGGCGGGCTCACCGACTTCGGCATCAATCTCATGCGCCTGCCGCCGGGCAACTGGTCGAGCCAGCGCCACTGGCATTCGCACGAAGACGAATTCGTCTACGTGCTTGAAGGCGAGCTGACGCTCGTCGAAGATGCCGGCGAGACGGTGCTGCGCGCCGGTGATTGCGCGGCCTTTCCGAAAGGATCAGGCAACGGCCATCACATGATCAATAAATCGGGCGCGATGGCGATCTATCTCGAAGTCGGTTCGCGCTGGCCCGACGACGTCGCCACCTGCTCCGACATCGACATGATGAGCACCAACGCTGACGGCCGGTTTGTGCACAAGGATGGCGCGCCTTATCCCGAGCCGTAGGGATTTCGGAGTGGACCGCCGAGATGGTTGGCCGACGCGAGAGGACGTAGCGTCTGGTCCAAGCACTTTCGGCGAAGAGCGCTTGACTGTGAATTGAATCGATCTAATTTGCCGCGCAACGCCATTTCCGGACCGGATTCTACCCGATGGACGCGCAGAAAATCACGCAGATCGCGATTCGTGGACGCTGGGCAGTGGCCGGCATCTTCCTCGCCAACGGCTTCTTGACCGGCAGTTGGGCGCCGCAGATCCCGGTGTTCCTGACGCGACTCGACATTTCGAAGTTCACGCTCGGCTTGCTGATTCTGTTGTTCGGTGCCGGCGCCGTCACCGCCATGACCTGGTGCGGCCATCTGATCTCGAAGCATGGCTCGCGCACGGTGCTGCGCTGGTTCGGACTTGCCGGCAGCTTCGGCCTTTTGGTTGTGGCTCTGGCCCCCAACGTGCCCCTTGCGGCCGTCGCCATGTTCATCTTCGGCGGTTCGATCGGCGGAATGGACGTCGCCATGAATGCCAATGCAGTGGCAGTCGAACGGCGGCTGTCCCGTGCCATCATGTCGTCCTCGCACGGCTTCTGGAGCCTTGGCGGTTTCGCTGGCGGCGCTTTGGGCGGTTTCGCCATCCAGAACTACGGTCACCTCGCCCATGCGACAGTGGTGACGGCTCTTGCCTTTGCCGTAATCGCCGTAGCGGTCCGCTACCTGATCGCCGAGGACAAGCACCCGGTCGCCGAGCACCACAAATTCGCGCTGCCGGCAAACCCGCTGGTCTATCTGGTTGGGCTGATGGCGCTGCTGACTATGATCTCCGAAGGTGCGGTACTCGACTGGGCGGCGCTGTATCTCAGGCAGGAGCTCGGCGCCGATCTTGCCATCGCAGGCCTGGCCTATGCCGCCTTTTCCGGAGTCATGGCCATCATGCGCTTTCTCGGCGATGGCGTCCGCAACCGTTTCGGTGCCGTTACGACGTTGCGCGCCTCGGCCCTTGCCGCTGCTGCCGGCATGCTGGTGGCCGGGCTGGCTCCCTCGCCTTGGCTGGCCATTGCCGCCTTTGCCTTTTGCGGCCTCGGCATTGCCAACATGGTGCCGATCATCTTTTCGGCCGCCGGCAACCAGGAGGGCATGGCGTCCGGCACCGGCATGAGCGTCGTCACCACAATGGGTTACTCAGGCATTCTGGTGGCGCCGTCGGCGATCGGCTTCATCGCCGAGCACTCGAGCTTCGGCCCGATCTTCGTCGCTCTGTCCGGGCTGCTGGTCGTCGTGCTGGTGATGGCCGGCCTCGCTCACCGTGCCGAATTCGCTGCCGAGCCTGCACCGGCTGAATAGCGCTTGAACTCTTCGTAGAGGAAATCCGCGACGCGGCGGATGCGCACGCTGGTACGCACGTCGCGGTGCATGGCCAGCCACACCGGCAGCGTCGGCAGCGGGAGACCCGGCAGCACTGTCTCGACCAGCGGATCACGGTCGGCGAGCGGCTCCTGGCCAAAGCCGATGCCGTTTCCCGCCCGCACCGCTTCCCACAGCACGATCTGATTATCGGTCCTGAAGCGGAAGGCATTGCGGGCGAGCGGGACGCCGAACTGGGCGAAGCCGCGAATGATCTCATCGCCGCGGTCGAAGCCGACCAGATCGTGGCCGGCCAGATCGCGGGCCTCGCGCGGACGGCCACGCCGGTCGAGGTAGGATTTTGCCGCGCAGGCGCGGAGCGGAATGTCGGTCACCTTGCGCGCGACCAATTCATTCTGCGCCGGCTTGACCATGCGAATGGCGATATCGGCGTCGCGACGCAGCAGATTCTCGACCTGGTTCGAGGCGACGATCTCGACCTCGATGCCCGGCTCCTCGGTCCCAAGCCTCGCTGTGATTTCCGGCAGCACATAGGCCGCCACCACTTCGCTGGCGGCAATGCGCACCGTACCCTCTATCGCCTCGACCGATCCCAGCGCCAGCAGCGAAAAGGCGCTCGCCTGCTCGCTCACCGCGCGGCCCCGTTCAAAGAGCGTACTGCCTGCTTCCGTGAGCGCGTAGCCACGCCGCCCGCGCCGGAACAGGGTGACGCCGAGCGCCTGTTCCAGCTCGGCGATGTGGCGGCCGAGCGTCGGCTGGCTTGCGGCAAGTTTTCGTGCGGCCGCCGACAGGCTGCCGGTCTCCGCCACCGTGACGAAACTCTTGATCAGGTTCCAGTCAATATCCATTCAAAATTGAATATCACATCGCCAGTCGCAGTCAATTTCCATTCGTTTGCGGAGAGACAATATTGGCGTCGTAACGCAACACGGAGACGAACCATGACCACGATCGCAATTCTCGGCGCCAATGGCCGCCTCGGCCGCACGGTGGCCAAGGCCTTCATCGATGCCGGCTACGATGTCCGTGCCATCACCCGCAGCGGCAAGGTGCCGGCCGAGCTCAAAGGCGCTACGGCGATCGCCGGCGACGCGCTCGACCGTGCTGCGCTGATCCGCGCGACCGAAGGCGTCGATATCATTTTCAACGGCCTCAACCCGCTCTACACCGACTGGAGCAAATGCCTGCCGATGGCCGAGAATGTGATGGCTGCCTGCCGGGCGAACGGCGCGCTGCATCTCTTCCCGGGCACCGTCTACAATTACGGCTCGCAGATGCCGGCGGTGATCGCCGAAGACACGCCGTTTCGCCCGACGACGGAAAAGGGCCGTATCCGCGTCGCCATGGAGGACCTGTTTCGCCGCGAGGCTGATGCAGGTCGAGTTCGCACGATTCTGCTGCGCGCTGGTGATTTCTTCGGCGGCACCGGCAGCGGATCGTGGTTCGATCTGGTTGTTGCCGCCAAGATGACCAAGGGCGTCTATACCGCCCCAGGGCCGGTCGATCTCGTGCATGAATGGGCCTATCTGCCCGACCTGGCCAAGGCCTTCGTCGGGCTGGCTGACAATCTCGACAAGCTCGGCTTCTACGAGGCGCTGAACTTTCCCGGCCATGCGGTGACCGACCTGCAGCTCAAGGCGGCCGCGGAGAAGGCGCTCGGACGCACGCTGAAACTGACGTCGATGCCGTGGTGGGTGCTGCGTGCCGGCGGCCCGTTCGTGGCGATGTGGCGCGAGATCGTTTCGATGTCCTATCTCCGCTTCGAGCCGCACCGGCTGGTTTCAGGCAGGCTGGAAAGCGTCATCGGTACGATCCCGCACACGCCGCTGGAAAATGCAGTGTCGAAAGCGCTCGAGGATATCGGCATCGCCACGCTCAAGACGACGCAAAAAGCTGCCTAACAACAAACCAAAAAAAGCGGACGGCCTCACGGTCATCCGCCGCTGGTCGGGGAGGAAGGTTGCGCTCAGATCCGGCCCATCAACAGCAGCACCAGGACAACGATCAGGATGACGCCGACGATGCCGGATGGTCCGTAACCCCAGGACCGCGAATGCGGCCACGCCGGAACCGCGCCGATCAGAATAAGAATAAGGATAATGATGAGAATGGTGCTGATCGTCATCAGAAAATCCTCGCTTTGAGGTTGCAATGACGGAACAATGCAGAAGGCCGCCCATTGTTCCCGGGCGGCCTTTGCTTGATCAGGACGGCGATCCGGACTCTATTCGGCGGCCTTTGGGAAGGCGATCGCCGGTTCGGCGCCCAGATCGGCGTCCAGGCCTTTCGACGGGATTTCGGCCTTGCGACGCCCGAACAGGCGGCTGAACCAGCCCCGACGCGCACCGGGTTTGACCTTGGCGCGAGTGAACACCATCAGCATCGACGGCGTCACCACCAGCGTCAGCACGGTGGCGAAGGACAGGCCGAAGACGATCGCCGAGGACAGCGAAATCCACCATTGCGTCGACGGCGCGTTGATCGTCGTCTCGTGATGGAAGATTTCGAGGCCGAGGCCGAAAGCAATCGGCAGCACGCCGAGGATCGCCGACACCGCCGTCAGCACCACCGGACGGGCACGTTCGCGGCAGGTCTGCAGAACGGCTTCGTATTTGTCCCAGCCCTCTTCGCGCAACCGGTCATAGGTGTCGATCAGCACGATGTTGTTGTTCACCACCACACCGGCCAGCGCGATGACACCGATGCCCGACATGACGATGCCGAATGCCTCTCCCGTCAGCAGCAGCCCGAGGAACACGCCGATCGTCGCCATGACCACGCAGGACAGCACCAGCCAGACGCTGGTGAACTTGTTGAACTGCGCCAGAAGCACGATGAAGATCAGGAAGATCGCCGCACCGAAGGCTTTGCTGAGGAAGGCACCAGCCTCTGCGCTGTCCTCATTCGAACCGGCAAGCTTCCAGCGAATGCCGCTGCTGAGGTTCATGTCGGCGACAGCTTTGGTGACCTCCTGCTGGACGGCAGCCACCTGGGCGCCGGCAGCGACGTTGGCCTGGACGACCACAGTTCGCGCGCCGTCGATGCGGTTGAGGATACCGACCGTCGGCTCTGGCTTGCGCACGACGAAGTTCGAGATCGGCACCGAGCCTTGCGCGGTCTGCACCCGCAGTTCGTCGAGCGTCGACAGCGTGCGCCGATCCTCGGGCAGGCGCAGCCTGATGTCGACTGCATCGTCGGCGCCAGCGGGCCGGTATTCGCTGAGCTTCAGCCCGTTGGTCACCAGTTGCACCACCGTTCCGACCGCGGTTGGGCTGATGCCGTACTGCGCCGCCTTGGCGCGATCGACCTCGAGCGCCCAGTCGACGCCGGGCGGCGCCAGGCCGTCGGAAATATCGATGACGCCGGGCACCTTGGCTATGCGCGCGGCGACGGCGCGGGCCTTGTCGTCAAGGCCCTTCGGATCGACGGCCGAAAGCCTGATCTGGATCGGCTTGCCGGTAGGCGGGCCGGCTTCCGGCACGCGAACCTCGACGTCGACACCGGGAATGCCGGCCATCACGCCCCGCAGTTCGTCCAGGATTGAGTTCGCCGATTTACGCTCGCGCCAATCGACGAATTCGTACTGGATCACGCCAACCACGTCTTCCGGAACATCCTGGCCGCCGCCCTGCGTCTTGCCGACACGGGTATAGACAGACTTCACGCCCGGCCAACCGAGCAGCCGATTTTCCGCGGTCTTGGTGGCCGCGTCCATTTCGGCAAGCGAAAGATTGCCGCGGGCGTGGACATAGAGCAGGCCGTAGTCAGGCTCGACATTCGGGAAGAATTCGACGCCGGCACCGAATTTCGAATAGGCGTAGCCGACGCCGAACAACAGCACCACGGTGAGGACAAGCACGGTGATGGGATAATGCACCGCCTGCTTGACCACGGCCATGTACCAGCCGTCGCGATTGTCGTCGGGGTGATGGGCCGGCGCCTTGGCAAATATCGCGCCCAGCGTCGGCGCGAAGACCAGCGCATAGAGCATCGAGGCCGAGAGCGTCACGATCAGCGTGATCGGCATGTATTTCATGAAGTCGCCGATGATGCCCGGCCAGAACAACAGCGGCGAGAAGGCGGCAATGCGCGTCATCGTCGCCGCGATGACCGGGCCGGCCATGCGCTTGGCGGCAAGCGCGAACGCTTGCTCCTTCGGCATGCCCTCGCTCATGCGGCGCTCGGCGAATTCGGTGACGATGATGGCGTCGTCGACCAGCATGCCGACCGCCAGGATGAGGCTGAACAGCACGATCATGTTGATCGTGTAGCCCATCATTGCCAGCAACAGGATGCCGATCAGGAAGGATGATGGGATGGCCAATCCGATCAGCAGCGAGGCACGGCCAGACAGCGCGTAGAGAATGACGATGAACACCAGGATCACGGCGATCATCACGTGGTTCTGCAGGTCGCCGAGCAACTGGTTCACGAAGACCGACTTGTCTTGCGTGTAGGTGACGTGCATGCCCTCCGGCATCGTCTTGATGAAGGCGTCGGACACCTCCCTGACCTTGCCAATCGTATCGATCAGGTTGGAGCCGATGCGCTTCTTCACCTCGATGGCGATCGCCGGCTTGCCGTCGAGGCGGGTGACCGTCTCGGCGTCCTTGAATGTGGAGCGGATGGTGGCAATGTCCTTGGCCTGCACCACCGCATTGGGGCCGGCGACGACCGGAAGCGCCGCCACATCCTCTGGTGTCTCGATAAGCGAGGGCACCTTGACCGCGTATTTGCCCTCGGATCCTTCGATGTTGCCGGCGGCGACAAGACTGTTGGAAGCGCCGACCGCACCGATCAACTGGTCGAGCTGCAGCCCGTAGGAAGACAGCTTCATCGGATCGATGACCACTTCGACGAGGTCGTCGCGCGCACCCTGCAGCGAGCCCTCGAGCACGCCAGGCACTTCCTCGATGCGGTCGCGCAGCTCGCGCGCCGCCGCCGTCAGCACACGCTCGGGCACCTCGCCCGACAGCGTCACGACCAGGACGGGGAACTCGGAGATGTTGACCTCGGAGACCACGGGCTCCTCAGCCGCTTGCGGCAGGTCGGCCTTGCCGTCCTGCACCTTGCTGCGCGTGTCCTGCAGCGCCGTGGCGAGATCCGTCTGTGGCTGGAATTCGACCAGCACATAACCGCCGCCCTGGAAGGCGGCCGAGCGCATCTCCTTGAGGCCTTTCAGGCTCTTCAGCTTGGCTTCCATCGGCCGCAGCAGGAGGCGCTCGGAGTCTTCCGGCGAGATGCCCTGGTAGATCAGACTGACATACATCATCGGAATCGGAACGTCGGGTTCCGCTTCCTTCGGCGTCGACTGGTAAGCGACCGCACCAGCAAGGATGAGAAAGACCAGGACCGAAATGGTCAGCCGGGCATTGCTGATTGCAAGTTTGACGATGTCCATGATTACTGCGTCCCGGCCGTCGCTTCGCCCAACAGCTTTTGGATGGTCGCCTGGTCGGCTGCGACCGGCTTGACCACCTCGCCTTCCTTCACCAGCTCCTGGCCAGCGACGATGATGCGGGCGTCGGCCGCAATGCCGCCGAGCACCAGGCCGGTTGGCGTGTCGTCGACCAGGTCGATCGGGAAGAACACGACCTTGTCATCCTTGTTGACGGCGCGGATGCCGAGGTCGCCCTTGTCGCCGAGCGTCACCACCGAGCGCGGCAGCATCACGGCGTCGGTCGGCTGGGCGCTGAGCGCGATTTCTGCCGTCATGCCGGCCGGTACGGACCCATCGGCATTGGGGATAGCGACTTCAACCCGAAAGGTACGGGTTGCCGAAGATGCATCCCGGCTGATGTAGCGCACCGTACCCTTGACGGTCTGGCCACTGACCAGGCGCACATTGGCTTCGTCACTGATCTTCAGATAGCCGAGATCGCGTTCGCTGACTTCGCCGCGGGCGATCACCGGATCGAGCTTCAGAATGGTCGCCACCTCGCCGCCCTGCATCACGGAACTGCCAAGCTCCACCGGTACCCGGTCGATAACGCCGTCGAAGGGCGCCTTCACCTCGTTGCGGTCGAGTTCGGCTTGCGCTGCGTCCAGTAGCGACTTGGCCAGCGTCAGGTTGGAGCGGGCTGTGTCGAGCTGCAACTTGGGCAGATTGCCGGTTTTCGTCAGCCCCAGGGCCGCAGCCAGCTCGGCCTCACGTTGCACGACAAGCTGCTTGGCATTGTCGACCGCCGAGATTTTTTCCTCGGCGGCAAGCATCAGGATCAGGTCGCCGGTCTTGACGTGCTGGCCCTGCTTGACCGGCAGCTTGTCGATGACGCCGGCGACGCGTGTCGCCAGGACGGCGCGCTTATCGGCTTCGGTCAGTCCGGAAATGCGGATAGCGCGTGCATAGGTGCGCCGCGGCGGGGTTATGACCGCGACCGTGCGCAACGGCGCCTTGGGCTGTTCCGCCTCGGCAGTCCCCGGCTTGGCAGCCCCCTGTTTGCCAGTTTGGGGCTTGCCTGCGTCGGCTGTTTTGGGCTGCTCGACCTCTCCTGCCTTGGGCTTGTTGTCGGCGGACGCGCTGCCGACGGACGAGAACTCGCCTGTCGCCATCCAGCCGGCGAAACCGATAAGCACAACAATGGCTGCAAGCTTGTGAAACCTGAATTTCGGCATCGTCATTTTTTCCAGTGCGCGGGGTTCGGCCAGGCCGCATCTTCTACTTGGGGCGCGTCGCCGATATGGGTGCGCGCGAGGCCGTATTCAAATTGCCGTGATCGGCGAAGCGCGCTTCTACCTCAAAGTTGCATCGCAATATAGTCAGAAAAGTTGATGGATTGTTGCTTTGTCCGCAAAGATGCGGCCGCAGCATCGGCTGTTGATTGCCAAAACAGCGGCATGGCAGCAAGTGTCAGGATGATTGGACAGATTGCGAATGCCATCTGCTTTGCGAAGCAGCTAGGCCGGACGGCGGGCGGCCTCGGGCTGCTTGCGCGCCGCAAGAAACTCCTTGACCCGCCGACCCGGCGCCGGCCCGCGCAAAGGCTTCAAGCCGTCGTCGAGTTCGCCGGACAGATCGATCGTCGGCCGCTTGCCGACGGCGTCATAATTTTCTTCCAGCCAATCACTGGCTGCGGTGCGGCCGAGGTCGCGCAGATAGGCAAGGAACGCCCATTCGGCATTGACCTTGGACGATGCCGACAGATCCTTGAACGCTTCGTCGGCATCGATGCGGTGCATGCGGATGTCGCGATATTCGCCGTGCGGCAATCGGCCGGCGGCGATCAGTTCCTTGACGAAGGCGATCGAGCGGAATTCGCGCAACAGCCCGGCGTTGAAGGTGATCTCGTCGATGCGGTTCTGGATCTCATTGGCGCTCTTCGGCGTTCCCTCGCGGACCACCGGATTGATCTGCACCAAAAGCACGTCCTCGGTGGCCGCCGTCTTGAAGAACGGGAACAGTGCCGGGTTGCCGCCATAACCGCCATCCCAATAGGGCACGCCCTTGATCTCGACGGCACGGAACAATTGCGGCAAGCAGGCCGACGCCATCACCGTGTCGAGGTCGATCTCGCCGTCCGAGAAGACCCGCAACTGGCCGGTCTCGACATTGGTAGCGGAAATGAACAGTTCCATCGACTTGCAGGCGCGCACATTGTCGAAATCGATCTCACGTTCGACCACGTCGCGCAGCGGATTGATTGCGAGCGGATTGGCGACATAGGGCGAAAATACCCGAGACATCGTATCGAACAGGAAATAGCCGGGCGTGTTCTCGATCGACCAATTGCCCCAGGCGACGTCCCAGGGCATGCGCTGTACCGGGCTGAAGCGGCCCTTTGCCGCCACCGCACGCCAGAAATCGTCGAGCTTCCGCCGCGCGCCCTCGACACCGCCGCGGACAAAGCCGTCGGCCAGCGCCACGGCATTCATGGCGCCGGCGCTGGTGCCCGAAACCGCCGTTATGTCGAGGCGCCCGTCCTCGAGCAGCCGATCGAGCACGCCCCAGGAAAACGCCCCGTGCGAGCCGCCGCCTTGCAGCGCGACATTGATCTTCTTTGGCTCTTCCGCCTTGCCGTTTTTCGGCATGGCGTGGCCCTTGACCGCTGGAAGCCTCACTAAGCGGTCCAGCCGCCGTCGACAGAGATGTGCGTGCCGTTGATCTGCGCCGCCGCATCCGAGCATAGGAACACCGCGGCCGCCGCAACCTGCTCGACGGTGACGAACTCCTTGGTAGGCTGCCTGTCGAGCATGACCTCACGGACCACCGTCTCGCGGTCCATCTTGTTGGCCTTCATCTGGTCGGGGATCTGCGCCTCGACCAGCGGCGTCAGCACATAGCCCGGACAAATGGCATTACAGGTGATCTTGTCGCGCGCCAGCTCCAGGGCGACAGTCTTGGTCAAGCCCATAATGCCATGCTTGGCCGAGACATAGGCCGACTTGAACGGCGAAGCGACAAGGCCGTGGGCCGAGGCGACGTTGACGATCCGGCCGCCACCGGCCTGTTTCATCAACGGGATGGCGGCTGCGATGGTGTGGAAGGCCGATGACAGGTTGATGGCGATGATCGCATCCCATTTCTCGATCGGGAAGCTTTCGACCGGCGCGACATGCTGGATGCCGGCGTTGTTGACCAGGATGTCGACCGAGCCGAATGCCTCGGCTGCCTTCGCCACCAAAGCCCGGCACTCGGCCGGCTTCGACATGTCGGCCTTGACGTAGACGGTCTTCACCTCGTGGTGCTTCGCGATCGCGTCGGCGATGGCGTGATCGTCGGCGGTGTCGGAAAAGGAATTGACGACGACGTTGCAGCCTTCGGCCGCGAGCGCGTGGGCAATGGCCAGGCCGATGCCCGAGGTGGAACCGGTGACGATGGCGGTTTTTCTGGCGGTCAAGGCGGCTTTATTCCTTTCGAGGCGGGCTCCCGTGAACCATGCTGCACTGCAACATATAGGCTCTCTGTCACCCAAGAACAGCGGATGTGTGGAGCAATGACATGAAATTTTTGTCATGTAGACCTCTCTCGTCCCGACGAGAGAGGTGTTCGGCACCGGCTGTTGCGACCGGTTTTCGCAAGTATGCGAGGGAAAAATCCTCAGGCGACGAGGTCCGGCACCGGCCCGATATAGCGCGACTGCGGCCGGATCAGCCGTCCGCTCGTCTGCTGCTCGCGCGCATGGGCAATCCAGCCGGCGACGCGCCCGGCAGCAAAGACGTTGGTGAACGCCTCTTTCGGAAAGCCCGCCGCTTCCAGCAGGAGCGCTGTGAAGAACTCGACATTGGTCTGGAGCGAGCGCGACGGCTTGGCGATGCGGAGCACTTCGAGCGCCGCCTGCTCCACGCTTTCGGCAAAGGCCAGCCGGTGGCCGCTTTCGCCCCTGGCGCCGAGCTGGCGCACCACCGCTTTCAGCACGTCGGCACGCGGATCGCGCACGCGATAGATGCGATGCCCGAAGCCCATGATGCGGCGGCCACGCGCGATCTCGCTACGCAGCCAGCCGGCGGCGTCGCCATGCGCCTCGATCGCATCCAGCATCTCGATCACCGGACCTGGCGCGCCGCCATGCAGCGGCCCCTTGAGCGCTCCGAGCCCGGCCAGCACCGCCGAAGTAAGCCCGGCCTGCGTTGAAGAGACCACGCGCGCGGCGAAGGTCGATGCGTTGAGGCCATGGTCGCAAACCGTCACGAAATAGGCATCGAGCGCCTTCGCCAATTTAGGCGAGGCCGCAATGCCGGTCAGCATCCGCAGCATGTCGGCGGCATGATCGGCCTTGCTATCGGGCGCAATCGGGCGTTCGCCGCGCTGCAAGCGCAGCAAGGCCGGCGTCAGCACGGCAGGTGCCGCAACCAGCCGCAGCGCGTCCGACAATTTGTCACCATCCGGCAGCAGGGCAATACCGGCGCGCATCGCGCTGTAGATATCGACGGATGTGAGAAACGGCAGCAAGGGTTTGATCTGCTCGAACACTTCGCTGCGCGCCCGACCGATCGCGTTCGCCAGCTCCCTGCCGTCGGGAAGATCGTCGAAAAAGCCGTCGAACAGCAGATGAACCACCTCGGCGTATTTCCAGCGACCTGCCAGTTCGGGCAACGAATGGCCCCGGATGGTCAGGCGGCCACCAAGACCGTCGACATCGGAGAGCACCGTTTCCGCCGCCACCACATCATCGAGCCCATTCGCCATCGGTTTTCTCCTTGACCCTTTCCGGGTGGTAGATAAGGGTTGGTGACTCGACCATCAATCTTGATCAATGGAATCAACATGACAAGGCTGACATGACGGAGTGGCTGACGCGGGACGAAGCCCTGAAGCGTCTCAAGGTGCGAGCCCAGACCCTCTATGCCTATGTCAGCCGCGGGCGCATCGGCGTGCGGCCGGACCGGGCGGATCCACGCCGCAGCCAGTATCGCGCCGACGACATCGCGGCGCTGGCGAGTCGCCGGGCTCGTGGCCGAAATCCGCAGGCAATCGCCGAAAGTGCAATTGCCTGGGGTGAGCCGGCGATCGCCACCACGATCTCGACCGTTTTGCATGGCCGCCTTGTCTATCGCGGCCAGGATGCGGTTGCTCTCTGCGAGGCTGCCACGCTGGAGCAGACGGCAAACCTGCTTTGGGCATCTGACGCACCGGTGTCGTTCGTCTCGGCGAGCCGCCATGGCAACGGCGCAACTGGCCGGCCGGCTGCCTTCGCGGAATTGGCCGCGTTGGCGGCCAACGGCCGGCCTTCGCTCGGCCGAAGATCGGCTTCGCTCAACCACGATGCGGCCGGCGCCATCGCCGCTTTGGCCCAGGCGCTCGGCGCGATTCCCGGAACTGGTGCCGTGCACGAAAGGCTGGCGCGGGGATGGTCGCTCGATGCGGCCGGCGCAGACTTGATCCGCCGCTCACTGGTACTGTTGGCCGATCACGAATTGAACGCATCGACCTTCGCCGCACGGGTCGCCGCGTCCACCGGCGCACCTGTTTCGGCCTGCCTGCTTGCCGGCCTCGCCACGCTCTCCGGGCCGCGTCATGGCGGCGCCGCGGAGGCGGTCATGATGCTGGCGGAAGATGCGCAGAGATTGGGGCCGGACGCGGCTGTCGGACGCTGGCTCGGTCACGACAGGCCGCTGCCCGGATTTGGCCATCCGCTTTATCCCGACGGCGATCCGCGTGCGGAACCGTTGCTGGCCGCGATAGATGTCGATGATGGGCTGTTACGGCTTTGCGATGCGGCCTTTGCGGCAACGGGCATGCGCCCGAACGTCGATTTCGCTTTGGCCGCGCTGACGCGCGGTCTCCGTTTGCCGTCCGATGCGCCGTTCCGCCTGTTCGCGCTCGGCCGCAGCGTCGGCTGGGCCGCGCATGCCGTGGAGCAGGTGACGAGCAACGGCCTGATCCGGCCACGCGCCCGCTACCAGGGACCGCTGCCGGAGCAGCTCTAGTCTAGCCGCGCTGCTTGCGAAGTCTCAGCAGCACCTGAAGGAAGGTCCGACGCTGCACTTCGCCAGCCGGCAGTCAGGACATCGTGTCGAGCTTGCGCTGCATCGCGGCGATCTGCTCCTTCAGCTCCTGAAGGTCGTCGGGTTTTTCCGGCGTTTCCTTCCTGGCCGGTTCGGCCGGCGCTGCTGCCGGCGCCGAGCCCGCGGGCGGGAACGGCGTGAACAGCCGCATGGCGTTCTGGAACATTTCCATATTGCGCCGCGTCTGCTCCTCCAGCACCTTGATCGGCGTAGCGATCTTCATCATGTCCATCGGCGACTTGCCGAGCGCATCTTTCATCTGCTCGCGAAAGCGCTCCTGCTCCTTCGAGAAGGCCAGCATCGACTGTTCGAGAAAGCTCGGCACGATCATCTGCATCTGGTCGCCGTAATAGGCGATGAGCTGACGCAGGAACGGGATCGGCAGCATGTTCTGCCCGTCCTTGTTCTCCAGCTCGAAGATGATCTGGGTCAGTACCGGATGCGTGATGTCGTCACCGGTCTTGGCGTCCTGGACAGTAAAGTCCTCGCCTCTTTTGACCATTTCAGCGAGATCCTCGAGCGTCACATAGGTGCTGGTGCCCGTATTGTAGAGACGGCGATTGGCATATTTCTTGATAACAATAGGTTCGTCTTTTGCGGCCATCTGCATCCTCCCCGGACACCGGGCAGCTTAAGTAAGCCGCCGGTAACGATTGCGCCTTTTTAAAGGATATGCGCAAAAGCGTCATGAATCCAAGCAGTTTGTGCAGTGCGGGAACATTTTATGCTGCGCAGCACGGACGGGCCGCCGTTGCAGCGACGGGCGGCATACTTGCGGCAGTGGGACGCCATGCCCATTTCGGGTTTGACTCGGGTTGTGGAAAGGGCAAGAAAAGTCCCCGACGGCACCCGAAATCATTCCCCGAAAGCCTGGAGAAGAACATGTCCGCTTCCAACGCCATCGTTGTCGCCAGTGCAGCGCGCACGCCCGTCGGCTCCTTCAACGGCGCCTTCGCCAACACCCCAGCCCATGAATTGGGTGCCGTCGCCGTCAGGGAAGCGCTGGTCCGTGCCGGCGTCGACGGCAAGGAGGTGGACGAGGTCATTCTCGGCCAGATTCTGACCGCGGCTCAAGGGCAGAACCCGGCGCGGCAGGCGGCAATGGCTGCCGGCGTACCGCAGGAGGCGACCTCCTGGGGCCTGAACCAGCTCTGCGGCTCGGGCTTGCGCGCTATCGCGCTCGGCATGCAGCAGATCGCCCAGGGCGATGCAAAAATCATCGTTGCCGGCGGCCAGGAATCGATGTCGATGGCTCCGCATGCGCAACATCTGCGCGGTGGCGTCAAGATGGGCGACTTCAAGCTGATCGACACCATGATCAAGGACGGCCTGACCGATGCCTTCTACGGCTATCATATGGGCAACACCGCTGAGAACGTCGCCCGCCAGTTTCAGATCACCCGCGACGACCAGGACCAGTTCGCACTGGCTTCCCAAAACAAGGCCGAGGCCGCGCAGAAAGCCGGGAAATTCAAGGACGAGATCGTTGCCTTTACAGTCAAGGGCAGGAAGGGCGACACCGTAGTCGACCAGGATGAATACATCCGCCACGGCGCGACAATCGATGCCATGACCAAGCTCAAGCCCGCCTTCGACAAGGAAGGCACGGTGACGGCTGCCAATGCTTCCGGCATCAACGACGGCGCCGCCGCCGTGGTGCTGATGACCGAAGCGGAAGCCGCAAGGCGCGGCATCACACCGCTGGTGCGTATCGTTTCCTGGGCGACCGCCGGTGTCGACCCGCAGATCATGGGGACGGGACCGATCCCCTCCTCGCGCAAGGCGCTGGCCAAGGCCGGCTGGTCGGTTGGCGACCTCGATCTGGTCGAAGCCAACGAGGCCTTTGCCGCGCAGGCCTGCGCCGTCAACAAGGACATGGGCTGGGATCCGGCCATCGTCAACGTCAATGGCGGCGCCATCGCCATCGGCCATCCGGTCGGCGCCTCGGGCGCCCGCATCTTCAACACGCTGGTCTACGAGATGCGCCGCAGAAGTGCCAAGAAAGGCCTTGCCACGCTGTGCATCGGCGGCGGCATGGGTGTTGCCATGTGCGTGGAAGCATTGTGATGAGATAAGCGATACGAATAGGATGCTGGCGCAAAGCGAGTAGGGAATAGGGGGCAAACCCCACCGCTTCAACGCTCAGTCATCTGCATTTCCCGGGAGGACATATGACAAAGGTTGCAATCGTCACAGGCGGGTCGCGCGGCATCGGCGCGGCGATATCGGTCGCCTTGAAAAGCGCCGGCTATTCGGTCGCCGCAAACTACGCCGGCAATGAAGAAGCGGCGGCAAAGTTCAAGGCCGCGACCGGCATCCCGGTCTATAGATGGTCGGTCGCCGACTACGAGGCCTGCGCCGCCGGCATCAAACAGATCGAAGCCGATCTCGGTCCCGTCTCGGTACTGGTCAACAATGCCGGCATCACTCGCGACGCGATGTTCCACAAGATGACCCGCGAGCAATGGAAAGAGGTCCTCGACACCAACCTTTCCGGCGTCTTCAACATGACGCATCCGTTGTGGGGCGGCATGCGCGACCGCAAGTTCGGTCGCATCATCACCATCTCCTCGATCAACGGCCAGAAAGGCCAGGTCGGCCAGGTCAATTATTCGGCCTCGAAGGCCGGCGATATCGGCTTCACCAAGGCACTGGCCCAGGAAGGCGCGCGCGCCGGCATCACCGTCAACGTCATTTGCCCCGGCTACATCGCCACCGAGATGGTCAAGGCAATGGACGAGAAGGTCCTCAACGAGCGGGTCATCCCGCACATCCCGGTCGGCCGTCTCGGCGAGCCGGAGGAAATCGCGCGCTGCGTCGTCTTCCTCGCTTCCGACGATGCCGGTTTCATCACCGGCTCGACCATATCAGCCAATGGCGGCCAGTACGTCGCCTGATCGTTTGTCTTTACGTTGAGACAGATCCGCGCTTGGACGAACGGGCCTGCAAAACGGCCCGTTTCTATAGCGGTCTTCCCGTTGCAAGATCTCGATGCAGCACGCTGCCCCAATCCGGCACGCAAAGGTTAACGGCAAACTCGCAGCTTGTGCAAAAGCCGCCCGGCAGCCTGTGGATTCTCGGTGGAAAAGCTGTTCACAACACAACATGTTGCGGTGAACAAACCAAGAAACTTCGGCTATCTCTGATTCGTCGCCGATTCGTTCCGGCTTTGAGCGGAACGTTAACGGCGAGAGCTGAAAACACCCTCGAAATGATTAAAGCGCGTTAGGAAACATCAATAATTTCATAACGTTGTGCGAAGCAGATTGGCCGGCCACGACCATTCACCGGCAAAGGTTAACCGCAGTGCTCGCTTGGATGCCGCTTGCATAAATCGGGCCAGTTTCCGTGATTCAGCATGTGGTGAGATACGCCGACAGAAAACCCAGATGTAGCCGTGAACAAACCCTGAATCAGCGCGAGTCAGTGATTCGTCGCTGATTCGTTCCAGACTCGTTCCAACTGTTAATCGGGAACAGATTTTCTGGCTTCGAACCAACCAATCGGCCTGCCCTCGGCATATTCCGCTTTCGCTTCGCGCCCGAAATCCCTATGTGTCGCCTGTCATACGCGGCCAATATGGGCGCGCTCCCGACAATGCGAGGCAGAGAGCCTTATTTCCAGGCCGATGAACATCCATCCGAAACACACTGAACCGCTGATCCTGTCGGGTCGAGACGTGACGGCCGTGCTCGGCCCGACCAACACCGGCAAGACCCATCTCGCCATCGAACGCATGGTGGCGCATGAAAGCGGCGTCATCGGCCTGCCGCTCAGGCTGCTTGCCCGCGAAGTCTATACGCGCGTCTGCGAGAAGGTCGGCGCCCATAAGGTGGCGCTCATCACCGGCGAGGAAAAGATCCAGCCGGCGGGCGCGAAATACTCGGTCTGCACCGTGGAAGCGATGCCGCGCGAGACCGACGCCGCCTTCGTTGCCATCGACGAGGTCCAGCTCGCCGGCGATCTCGAACGCGGACACATCTTCACCGATCGCATCCTGCATCTGCGCGGCCGGCAGGAGACGCTGCTGCTGGGCGCGGCCACCATGCACGGCATCCTGCAGCGCCTGCTGCGGGGCGTGTCGGTGGTGACCCGGCCACGCCTATCGCATCTTGCCTATGCCGGCTCGAAGAAGCTGACCCGCCTGCCGCGGCGCACCGCGATCGTCGCCTTCTCGGCCGACGAGGTCTATGCCATCGCCGAGCTGATCCGCCGCCAGCAGGGCGGTGCCGCCGTCGTGCTCGGCGCGCTCAGCCCGCGCACCCGCAACGCCCAGGTGGCGCTGTTCCAGTCGGGCGACGTCGACTACCTCGTCGCCACCGACGCCATCGGCATGGGCCTCAACCTCGACCTCGACCACGTCGCCTTCGCCCAGAACCGCAAATTCGACGGCTACCAGTACCGCAACCTGACGGCGGCCGAGCTCGGCCAGATTGCCGGCCGCGCTGGCCGGCATCTGCGCGACGGCACCTTCGGCGTCACCGGCCAGGTCGATCCGCTGGATGATGAACTGGTCAACAAAATCGAGGCGCATGATTTCGACCCGGTGAAAGTACTGCAGTGGCGCACCGCGCATTTCGATTTCGCCAACCTCGATGCGCTGAAGCGGTCGATTGAGACCAACGCCCCGGTCGAAGGCCTGACGCGCGCGCTGCCGGCAGTAGACGCACAGGCGCTCGAGCATCTGTCGCGCGACGAGGACGTCCGGGCACTCACCACCGATGCCAGGCGCGTGGCGCTGCTGTGGGAAGCCTGCGCGCTGCCCGACTACAGGAAGATCGCGCCGGCCCAGCACGCCGACTTGATTGCCTCCATTTACATGGACCTTGCCAGGCATGGCCATGTCGACGAGAACTACATGGCCGAGCAGGTGCGCCGTGCCGACACCACCGAAGGCGACATCGACACGTTATCGCACAGGATTGCCCAGATCCGCACATGGACCTTCGTTTCCAACAGGCCCGGCTGGCTGGCCGATCGGGCACACTGGCAGGAAAAGACGCGCGAAATCGAAGACAGATTGTCCGATGCGCTGCATGAGCGGTTGACGAAACGTTTTGTAGACCGCAGGACTTCCGTCCTCATGCGGCGCCTTAGAGAAAACACGATGCCTGAAGCCGAAATCAGCCCAACCGGAACCGTCCTCGTCGAAGGCCATCACGTCGGCGAGTTGCAAGGTTTCCGCTTCACCGCCGACCAGAGCGCCGGCGGCGAAGACGCCAAGGCGGTGCGGGCGGCGGCGCAGAAGGCGCTTGCCGCCGAGTTCGAGGCGCGGGCCGAGCGCTTCGGCGCCTCGGCCAATGGCGACATCGCGCTGGGTTCGGATGGCACGCTGCGCTGGATCGGCGCCCCGATCGGCACGCTGGTCGCCGGCGAAGACGCTTTGAAGCCGCGTCTGGTTCTGCTGGCCGACGAGCAACTCACCGGCCCGGCCCGCGACAAGGTTGCGGCGCGCGCCGAGCGCTTCGTCAATTTCCAGATCGAATCCCTGCTGAAGCCGCTGGTCGATCTCAAGAATGCCGAGCAGATCACCGGCATCGGCCGCGGCATCGCTTTCCAGCTTGTCGAGCATTTCGGCCTCATCAACCGTCGCGACATCGCCGACGAGATGAAGTCGCTCGACCAGGAAGGCCGCGCGGCGCTTCGCCGTCTCGGAGTGCGCTTCGGCGCCTACCATGTCTTCGTGCCGGCGCTGATCAAACCGGCGCCGGCCGGGCTGATAACGCTGCTGTGGGCGCTGAGAAACGACGGCAAGGACAAGCCCGGTTTCGGCGATGTCGTTCACGCACTGGCCTCCGGCCGCACCTCGGTGGTCATCGATCCGACCTTCGACAAGACCTTCTACAAGCTTGCCGGCTACCGCAATCTTGGCCGGCGTGCTGTACGCGTCGATATTCTCGAACGGCTGGCCGACCTGATCCGGCCGGCGACCAACTGGAAGCCGGGCCTCGGTCCTCGCCCCGACGGCGCCTATGACGGCCAGTCCTTCATGGTGACGCCGCCGATGATGTCGATTCTCGGCGCCACCGCCGACGACATGGAAGAAATCCTGAAGGGACTCGGCTATCGCGCCGATGCCAAACCGGCGGCCGAGGTCAAGGCGCGGCTCGAAGCACAGGATAATGCCGCGCGTGACGCGGCCGCTGCAAAGCAGGCGGCGGAAGAGGCTGCGCGAGTCGAGCAGGCGAGGATGGCGGAAGCATCTGCCGCGGCAGAGCCGCCGGCGGAGGCTTCGGAACCTGTGTCGGATGCGGCTCCTGTTGCGGAGGCGGCGGCCGAAGCTGTGACCGAAGCGACGGCAGAGCCTGTCGCGGAAGCTCCAGCCCCTGAAGCTGCGGCAGAAGTCACGCAAGAGACCCGGCCCGCCGCGGAGGCGACTGCTGAAGCGCCTGCGGAACCGGCGGCCGAGCCAACGGCGGAACCTGGGGCGGAAACTGAGGCTGCGGCACCGGCAGAACCGCCGGTTTCCGACACTACGGAAGCATCGCCGGCCGAACCTGCAGCGACGGCAGGAGCCGTCGCCGGCGAAGCTGCTCCAGAAGCCGAGGAGCCAAAACCCATCCTGTTATGGCGGCAGGGTCGTTTCGACCAGCGCCCGCGTCATCGCCAGCATGACAACCGCCCCCGGGACAATCATCGGGACAATCGCGCGCGCAATGGTCAAGCTGCGCCGGACAGCCGCAGCGATGCGCCGGTAGATGCCGGCGGGCAACCGACGCCGGGCGACCGGCCCGCCCGTCAGGGGCGCCACGACCAGCGCGACGGCGCCGGCAAGCCGCGCTTCGATCGCAGCAAGTTCAAGCCCAGGCCGCAAGGCGACGCGGCAGATCAGCGCGCCGGCAAGCCGCAAGGTGAACGCCCGGACCGGCGCGAAAACCGGCCCGACTGGAAGGCTGGCCGGCAGGACGGCAAAGGCGGCGCCCAAGGCGCAAAGCCGGCGTTCCAGCCAAAGCCGCGTGAGGAACGCCCGGTCCGCTTCGATCCGGACTCGCCCTTCGCCAAGCTCGCCGCGTTGCGCGACCAGCTGAAGAAGTAAGCTGCTCGTCCAATGGTCACTGATGCCCGCCAGCGCATCGACAAGTGGCTGTTCTTCTCGCGCGCGGTAAAATCGCGCACGCTGGCAGCCAAGCTGGTCGTCGCCGGACGCGTCCGCATCAATCGCGACAAAGCAGCGCAGGCCTCCGATACGGTCCGGCCGGGCGACGTTTTGACCATCACGCTGGAGCGGCGGATCTTCGTCTGGAAAGTCCTTGGCACCGGCGTACGGCGTGGCCCGGCCGAAGAGGCCCGCCTGCTCTACGAGGACATGTCGCCGCCCCCCGCGCCCAAGGGCGAGGCGCTTCCGGATGCGGTGCCGCCGTTGCGCGAGGCCGGCAGCGGTCGCCCGACGAAGAAGGAACGCCGCCAGACCGACCGCCTGCTCGGCGACGATTGAGCAAGGTCGAACGCCCGCTTTGCCGGCCTTCCGGAATTCCATTCCGGAAACCGCGGCACCGCTGGCAGGGGCCGCCCTTGCCACCGGCGGACAAAGGCGTTACCTCACCAAAAAAGCCCAACAAAATGGGACGTCCCGGAGCCGACCAATGACCTACGTCGTGACCGACAATTGCATAAAATGCAAATACATGGACTGCATCGAGGTCTGTCCGGTCGACTGCTTCTACGAAGGTGAGAACATGCTCGTCATCCACCCGGACGAGTGCATCGATTGCGGTGTCTGCGAACCGGAATGCCCGGCCGACGCGATCAAGCCCGACACCGAGTCGGGCCTCGACAAATGGCTGCAGATCAACACCGAATATGCCGACAAATGGCCCAACATCACCGCCAAGAAGGAGCCGCCGGCCGACGCTAAGAATTTCGATGGCGAAACTGGCAAGTTCGAGAAATATTTCTCCCCCGAGCCCGGCGAAGGCGACTGACGAGCCTGCCGGCTGCGGCGGCCTGACGCCGCGTAACAGCCGTGATACATTAACCGCCTTGACAGGCGGCGACGGCGCGTGGCCTTCGCGCGTGCAGCAAAACCTTGATTCTTCCGACTTTTTGTGTTATATCAACCAAACATGCCGGTGACACAACGTCGATTTATGGCGCAAACGCCCCAAATCACTGAAAGGTGAATTTCTCAATCCGGACCAGAGCGATCTGGGGCAGGCGGTCGCAATGTTGCGATTTGCCGGTCCTGGCCTTTCCGGTGAGTTCATCGTTGTGTGGCTGAGGACCGGTCACCCCGGTCGCACGAGTTCGGGCCGGCACGATGCCGGTACCACAACAAGGAGTTCAGGGCGTAATGGCAACGATCACCCCGCAGAAGAAGTCCACCGCAGCGCGCCACGGTTTCAAGACCGGCGAGTACATCGTTTATCCGGCGCATGGTGTCGGCCAGATCGTCTCGATCGACGAGCAGGAAGTCGCGGGCCACAAGCTGGAGCTGTTCGTCATCGACTTCCAGAAGGACAAGATGCGCCTCAAGGTGCCGGTCGCCAAGGCGACCTCGATCGGCATGCGCAAGCTGTCGGAAGAGGATTATGTCGAGCGCGCGCTGAAGGTCGTGCAGGGCCGCGCCCGCGTCAAGCGCACCATGTGGTCACGCCGTGCCCAGGAATATGATGCCAAGATCAACTCCGGCGATCTGATCTCGATCTCGGAAGTGGTGCGCGACCTTTACCGCGCCGATAACCAGCCGGAGCAGTCCTATTCCGAGCGCCAGCTCTACGAGGCGGCCCTCGACCGCATGGCCCGCGAGATCGCGGCCGTCAACCGCATGTCGGAGACCGAAGCGGTCCGCCTCATCGAGGTGAACCTCAACAAGGGCCCGAAGCGCGGCGCCAAGGCCGACAACGAGGAAGCCGAGCAGGAAGAAGCTGCCTGAGCCTTTTCGCCCAGGAAACATGGAAAACCCGGCCTCGCGCCGGGTTTTTTTGTCTTAGCTGACCGGCGACGGGCATATCTAACCTTCGCCGCCCTCCCTTTCCGCCTCGTGCTTCAGCGTGGCGATGAACCGCTTGGTCCGCTGGCGTTCCGGGTTGCTGAACAGCACCGCGGCCGGGCCTTGTTCGACGATGTTGCCGGCATCGAGGAACACCACTTCCCGCGCGATCTTGGAGGCGAGCCGCAGGTCATGCGTCGCCATCACCATGGTCGTGCCCTCGCTGGCGAGCTTGCCGAGCACGTCAACCACCTCCTGCGCCAGTTCCGGATCGAGTGCCGAGGTCGGCTCGTCGCAGAGCAGGACCTTCGGCGAAGGCGCCAGCGCCCGGGCAATCGCCACGCGCTGCTGCTGGCCGCCCGACAGGGTCGCCGGCCAGGCATCGGCCTTGTGCGCCATGCCGACTTTTTCGAGCAGGGCCAGCGCCCGTTCGCGCGCCCTCTCCTTGGGCCATTTCAGCACCGTCACCAGCCCCTCCATGATGTTCTCGATCGCAGTGCGATGCGGAAACAGCTGGAAATTCTGGAACACCATGCCGGTCTGCAGCCGCAGCCGCTGGATATCCCTGGTCGAGACCCTGCCGCCGGGATGGAATTCGAGTGCATCGTCGCCGATCCGTACCGTGCCTGAAGTCGGCAGCTCGAGCAGGTTGATGCAGCGCAAAAGCGTGCTCTTCCCTCCGCCCGACGGCCCGACAAGCGCCGTAACGCTGCCTTCCTCGATCGTGACGGTGACGCCCTTCAGCACCAAATTGTCGCCGAAACGCTTTTCGATGTTGGTGAGGCCGATCATGCGCGCGCCTCCAGGAAGCCGCCATAACGGTTGAGCCGCGTTTCCAGCCGCGCCTGCAAGGCCGACAGCACGGAGCTCATGACCAGATAGAGGGCCGCTGCCTCGACATAGAGGATCAGCGGCTCATAGGTGGTGGCGACGATGCGCTGCGCTGCCTGGAACATCTCCGGCACAGTGATGGCGGCGGCGAGCGAAGTGTCCTTGACCAGCGAGATGAAGGTGTTGGACAGCGGCGGCACGGCGACGCGGCCCGCCTGTGGAAGAATGGTGCGCCGCATTGCCTGGGCCCAGGTCATGCCGATCGAATAGGCCGCTTCCCACTGGCCCTTGGGCACCGAACCGATGACGGCGCGGATGATTTCCGACGAATAAGCACCGATGTTCAAGGTGAAGCCGATCAGTGCTGCTGGAAAGGCGTCGAGCAGGATGCCGACCGATGGCAGGCCGTAGAAGATAAGGAACAGTTGCACGAGAAGCGGCGTGCCGCGGAATATCCAGACGTAGAAGCGGACCACGGCGACCAGCGGTTTGGGACCGAACAGCCGGACAAGCGCTACAACCAGGCCTAGGACAAGACCGAATGCAAACGACAGCAGCGTCAACGGCACGGTGAAGATCAGTGCAGCCCACAGCAGCGTAGGCAGGGATTCCAGCATCAATTGCAGCCAGTGCGGCACGAAGGCTCCTCCTTGCCAGATTGCCGTCGCTCATATCACGCGAAAGCGGCGGGCCGTCGAAAGACAGCTCGCCGCGATACGAACGACGCGGGCCGGCATTCGGCCCACACGAGAAAGCCGTTTTACTTCGAAACGTCCTGGCCGAAATAGGTGTCGGCGATTTTCTTGTAGGTGCCGTCGGCCTTGATGTCGGCCAGCGCCTTATTGATGGCGGCCACCAGTTCCGGATCGCCCTTGCGCACGATGACGCCGGAATAGTCGGCGTTTTCTTCCTGGGCGGCAATCTTCACATTGGCGTCGGGCTTGTGCTTCTTGAAGTCGAGGAAGGACAGGCTGTCGTTGATGGTGGCGTCGGCGCGGCCGGTAAGAAGCAGCTGGATCGACTGGTCGAAGCCGTCGGTGCCGACGAGTTCGGCGCCGTTGGTTTCAGCCAGCTTGCCGAAGTTCGAAGTCAACGACTGCGCCGCCTTCTTGCCCTTGAGATCGGCGAAACCCTTGATGTCGGTGTTGTCGCCGCGCACGATCAGCACTGCCTTGGAGGCGATGTAAGGATCGGAGAAATCATATTTAGCCTTGCGCGCCTCGGTGATGCCGACCTCGTTGATGACGGCATCGTAGCGGTTGGCGTCGAGACCGGCGATCAGCCCGTCCCATTTGCCTTCGAGGAACTGGGCCTTGACGCCGAGGCGCTCGGCGATGGCCCGCGCGATCTCGACGTCGAAGCCGACCAGCGCGCCGGAAGCATCATGATAGGTGAAGGGCGCATAGGTTCCTTCCGTGCCGACCTTGAAGACGCCGGCCTGCTTGATCTGGTCGAGATTGGCGCCGGCATGACTGGCGGCGACGGCCAGAACCTGCAGCGTTCCGGCGATAATGAGCGATTTGAGCCATTTCATTTTTCTGTGATCCCGTCCTTGGCCGATGTCCGGCGTCATTGCGAGTGCCGGAAAATGACAGATGCGCGATGCCAGAATAAGAAACTAAATTTCAAAAATCTCGCGCCCTTGAAATCCAATTCTCAACCAGCATCTCCCGGCGCCATCCGGCTGAGTCAAGGCCGGTGGCGAATCGCCTGGAACAGCACAATCGACATGACAGTCCGGGGGAACATTCCCCCGCATGGCACGTTCTTCGCTGTTGTAGGGCGCGGCGCCGCCATTTCAACCATCGGCGCCAACTCACGATTCGATTGCACCGCAACGCCTGGAGCAGGAGCGCGGCATGATGGAAGACAGTGCAGGACGGACCATGGTTCGCGCGGCGATGAAAGCCCCTTATCTGGAACGTGACGAAGAGCATCTCCTGGCGCTGCGCTGGAAGGAAAACAATGACCAGCACGCGCTGCACCGCATCACCGTCGCGCATATGCGGTTGGTCATTTCCATGGCGTCGCGGTTTCGCCACTACGGCCTTCCGCTGGGCGACCTGATCCAGGAAGGCCATGTCGGGCTGCTGGAGGCAGCGGCCCGTTTCGAGCCCGAGCGCGAGGTGCGGTTCTCGACCTACGCGACTTGGTGGATTCGCGCCTCGATGCAGGACTATATCCTGCGCAACTGGTCGATCGTGCGCGGCGGCACTAGCTCGGCGCAAAAGGCGCTATTCTTCAACCTGCGGCGCCTGCGCGCCCGCCTGGCAAACGGCGCCGAGCAGATGTCGAATGCCACGCTCTACCGCGAAGTGTCGGCGGCTCTCGGGGTATCGGAGGCCGATGTGGCGATGATGGATTCCCGCCTTTCGGCGCCGGACAGCTCGCTCAACACGCCGCTAGCCGACGATGCGGGCGCAACCGAGCGGATGGAGTTCCTGGTTTCGGATGACCCGCTGCCCGATGAGGTCGTCGGCGATACGATCGACGTCGAACGCCGCTCGGTGTGGCTGAAGACGGCACTCGGCGCTCTCAATGCGCGCGAGCTCAGGATTATCGAGGAACGCCGGCTGAGCGACGAGGGCGCGACGCTCGAAGCGCTCGGCGAGACCCTCGGCATCTCCAAGGAACGTGTCCGGCAGATCGAGGCGCGCGCCATGGAAAAGCTCAAGGCGGCGCTGGTAAAGCAGAATCCGGAATTTCTCGCAGCCTGAATCGCGTCGGCTGCTATTTGTCGGTGACGATCTTGACCTTGTCGCCGGCCGAAACCGCGGCACCCGGCGACAGCGCGTTGAGCACCCTGAACAAATCCAGCTTGCGGTCGACGCCGACCATCTGTGCGGCCAGGGAGCCCATTGTCTGGCCGGGCTGCACCGTGACGATGCGGATACGCAGCGGCTTCAACGCTGCCTTCTCGGCAGCACTCAGGATGCGGAACGAGCCGCTGACCGAGCGCGCCACCGTGCTCAGCGAGGTGCTGGCCGAAGGTGCCGCGGTCAGCAAGCGGTAGACCTGGCCGCCGGCGCGGATCACCGCAATGTCGAATTGCCAGCCATCGGCGCCGGCATGCGCGGTTGCCGCTTCGTTGCCGTTGATCGTCTCCTGGCGCACGCTGCTGTCGTCGAGGCCGGCAACCCAACCGCTGCGGATGTAGTCGGTCAGCGAGCGGTTCTTGTCGATCGAAACGCCGTCGAAGCGGATCGCCATGTCGCCCGGGCCGGTCGCCGTCACCGCCGCCGCCGAATTGTCGATGACGAAACCGTTGGGCACCGAGAACGACACGCCGAGGCCAGGGTGCAGGAAGGTTTCGCCGCGCACATAGCCTTCCTCCGGCGTGTCGCCGTAAAGCAGCCCGTCTACGCCGGCAAGAAATGAATCGCGGTCGCGCGACCCGACACCGGGCGCGCCGAACTGGCGGGCGTGGCGCTGCGCGAGGTCTACACGCTGCGGCGTGTTGGGGTGCGTCGCCAGGAAGTCGAGGCTGGCGTCGGTAGCGCCGCTGATCGAGCGAAAATCGGTATAGGCCGACATCGACTGCAGAAAGCGGCCGGCGGCGTAGGGATCGAAACCGGCTTCGCCGATCGACTTGATGCCGATGGCGTCGGCCTCCAGCTCCTGATTGCGCGAGAACTGGGCCAGCCTCAGCTTGCCGCGGATCAGCGCCGCCTTGGCCGTCGGGTTGTCGCCGAGCACGTCCGAAACGACCTTGGTCGCCAACCCCTCTTCGGCTTCCAGCTGCTGGCGCTGCAGGCCGTGGTTGGCGGTAACGTGGCCCATCTCATGCGCGATGACGGCGGCAAGCTCGGCGGAATCGTTGGCCAGCGCCAGCAGCCCGCGGGTGATGTAGAGATAGCCGCCCGGCAGCGCGAAGGCATTGACGTTGGGCGAGTTGAGGATGGTGATGCGGTAGGTCTGGGTTGGGTTGGCCGACACCACGGTCAGTCTGCCGACGATCTTGGCCACCATGCGCTCGAGCTTGGGGTCGGAATACTCGCCGCCATAGGTGGCGAGGATGCGCGGGTGCTGGGCCTTCGCCAGTTGAGCGAGCTTGCCGTTGGCGGCGACATTATCGACCGTGATCGGCTTGTCGGAGGGCTGGAAGCCTGATTCCTGCACGTCGGGAGGCGTGAACATCTGGCAGCTTGCCAGCGCCACAGCGAGACCGGCCAGCGCCAGAAAGCGCGCCAGCGGTTTCACCCTCCGATTGTCGATGCCGGTCGGCAGATCGGCTTCCTTTCAAGTCCTGGCACGTGACCGCGAAAATCGGACGCGATTTCCGGAAAGCATCACGCGCAAAATCAAGTGCTACGGCGTCCTTCGTGCGTCCGACAGATACGAGGCAGCAAGGGCAAATCACAGTCTAGGCCGGACCAGCTCCTGGCGGACCTAGCCACACTACCTCGACCATGGCAAGCAAGCGCCGCTTCGCCTTCCGCCGGTTTGACCATAAATTATGTCCGCTTCCGGGCAACATCTCGTGATCCAACCGCAAACGGACCCGAGCCGATATAGCGTCGGAATGCCTCCGGTCCAGCCCCGACGAAAAAATCGGCCGCGGTGCCCGTCGCGGCAACCGTGCCACCATCCAGGAAAACCATGTTTTGGCCGATACGGCGCGCATCGTCCGGCTGGTGCGTGACGAATAGCACCGTCATGCGCTGCTCCGAATGGACGTCGGCCACCAGGTCGAGCATGTCGTCGCGCAGTGCCGGTCCGAGCGAAGCGAACGGCTCGTCGAGCAACAACACCGGCCGGTCGCGCACCAGGACCCGGGCGAGCGCGACGCGCTGCCGCTCGCCGCCGGAGAGTTCGCGCGGCAGCCGGCTTTCCTTGCCGGCAAGGCCGACGCGCTTCAGCGCTGCGGCGATTGCGGCGCGGTCAGCCTCGCTCAGCCTGAGCGAAGGCGAGCGGCCGAGCCCGACATTCTGCTCGACGGAAAGATGGGCAAACAGGTTGTTTTCCTGGAACACCATCGATACCGGCCGCGCTGATGGCGGCGCAGTGCTGACGTCGGCGCCGCCGATCAGCACGCGGCCTGACCGCGGCGTCTCGAAGCCGGCCACCAGATTGAGCAGCGTCGACTTTCCCGAACCGCTCGGCCCCATAATGGCGGTGATTTCCGACGCCGGGAAATCGACATCGAATATAAGCGGCGTTTCACCATAGCTGAACGAGACATTATCGAGTCGTACGGCCGCGCCTTTTTCCACCGAAATGGACCGTTCCGGGCTGGTCGGCATCATGATTTCTCGCCCCTTCCCAGCCAGTCCGCGGCCAACACCAGCGCCAGGCAGACAAGGCCGAGCAGCAGCGCCAGGCCGGCGGCATCCTCGGTGCGGTAACTGCCCATGCGCGCCAGCAGCAGATAGGGCAAGGTCTGCACGGAATCGCTGCCGAACAGCGCAATGACGCCGAGATCGCCGAGCGACAGCGCCATGGCGAAAGCGAAGCCGGTGGCGAGCGGCCGCCGCAGCGACGGCCAGTCGACCAGCCGCAACCGGTTCCAGCCCGAGATACCAAGCTGTGCGCAGAGCCGTTCGTGGCGTTCGCTCGCCGCGTCGTAGGCAGGGCGGATGGCGCGGATGGCGAACGGCATCGCCATCACCGCATTGACCGCAACCACCATGACAGGGGCAATCGCAAAGACATCGCCGACGGTGCGCAAGAGCAGGAACCAGCCGGCGCCGATGACGATGGGCGGCACCACCAGGACGAACCCCGCACCGGTGTCGGCCAGATGTTCGAGCAGTGTCCGCCGGCCCTGCCGCCGGGTGAGCGCCAGCGCCCGGCGCGCCATAACCAGCGACAGCGACAACGCCACAGAGAGCAGCGCCGATAGGAGGGAGAGCACGGCACTGGTCGCCGTCGCTTGCCGCACCGCGCTCTCGCCGGCCAGGCGGCCGAGATCGGCGCCAAGCCCGGCTGCCAACGTGGCCGCCATCGGCCCGGCGACAAACAGCAGTGCGAGCCCGATCGCCAATGCGTTCAGCACGGTCTCGGCCGCACCGGCTGAAAAATACCGGCGCGGCGCCACCGGCAGATTGGCATCCCCGACCATATTGGCGCCGAGCCGCGTCAAGGCCAGCACGACGACGAAGGTCAGGGCAATCTGCAGCAGGGTCAGCGTCACCGCCCGCGCCGGGTCGAAGTCAAAACGCAGCGCCTGGTATATGGCAACCTCGAGCGTCGTCGCGCTGGGTCCGCCGCCGAGCGCAAGCACGATGGTGAAGGAGGTGATGCACAGCATGAAAACGAGCCCGGCAACGCCGGGCAAGACCGCACGCAGCGGTGGCCATTCGATCAGCCGGAAGGCCGGCGCAGCACCCATGCCAAGCTGGCTCGCCAGCCGCCATTGGTCGGCCGGCACGGTCTGCAACGCCTCCAGGAACAGCCGCGTCGCTAGCGGCAGGTTGAAGAAGACATGGGCGACGAGTATGCCCGACAGGCCATAGATGCCGGGCCAGCTCTGGCCGCCTAGCGCGCCCAGCGTGCCGGCAAAATAGCCGGCGCGGCCATAGAGCGCCAAGACACCGAGTGCGGCAACAATGGCCGGCAGCGCCAGCGGCACGGCGAAAAGCTGCAGGATGAAGCCTCGCCCGAAAAGCTGTGGATGCCGCGACAGTGCACGCGCGACAAACAGCGCCGGTGCGACGGAGAGCAGGGTCGACAGCAGAGCCTGCCAGAGCGTGAAACGGACGACGCGCAAGAGATAGGAATCGAAAGCGGCGGCGGCGCCGGACAGGTCGCGTGTGGCTTCGACGACGAGCCCGGCGAATGCACCGCCGATCAGCAGCGCGATGGCGGCGAGCGCGACGATGCCGGCAGTGACGCGGGGATCGGCCGGATGACGCGTACGCATGTCGCGCTACCCGACGCTACGACAGGTGTTGATCGAAGGAAACACCTGACCATGGCCGAGCCCACCCCCCTCTGGCCTGCCGGCCATCTCCCCCTTGAGGGCAGGGGAATCGCATATGGCGATTTTGGGGTTGAGTTTAGGCTGAGAAAGGATTCTTTGGAGAGGCAGTTGAGCGAAGGAGCG
>NZ_JAMYUA010000037.1:0-58726 GCF_040322715.1 Mesorhizobium sp. M0106
CCCCCGGGGGGGTATATGTGGGGCCCATCCCCCCCGCCGCACCCCCCCCCCGCGGGGTTTCGGGCGGAGCCCCCTTTTTGCCCGCCCCCATTGGGGGGGCAATGGGGGGGGGGGGCCAACTTTCCCATATGCGATTGCGCTGCGTTTTGGGGGGAGCCTCCTTTACTCCTGTCAGTAGCCCTGCGGTTTCGGCCACGGCATGGTGAACTGGGCACCACGGCGCACGAATTTGTAGCGGTAGAAGTGGAACCATAGCGAGATCAGGAAGTAGAAGGCGACCATGGCGATCAGCTGCGAGCCGAAGCCGAGGAAGATCGCAAAGAAGGTGACCACGCAAAGGCAGAACAAGACGATAGCCGGCAGCGGATGGAACGGATGGGTGTAGCCGCGGCGGATCGAGCCGAGCGGCCACTTTTTCCTGAACATGATGATGTTGATGCTCATGAAGGTGTATTGCAGCACGCCCGACAGGATCGAGAAGGTGATCGCCTGGTTGAGGTCGGCGATGAAGGCGAAGGCGAGCGCGATCGGCAGCAGAAACAGGATCGAGCGATAGGGCGTGCGGTATTTCGGATGCACCGCCGAGAACCAGGTCGGCAGATAGCGGTCGCGGCCGAGCGAAAACCAGGCGCGCGCGGCGTCGTTGATGCAGCCATTGGCGGAGGCGAGTGCGGCAAGCAGCGTCGCGATGAACAACAGGTTTTCCAGCAGCGCACTGCCGGTCAGTTTGCCCGCGTCCCACAGCGGATAATAGGTGATGCCGAGATATTCCCAGGGCATCAGCGAGGCGCAGACATACCAGGTCATGGCGGCGGCGATCAGAAGCGTGATCATGCCGGCCATCGTGCCGTAGGGCAGCGAGCGCGCCGGCGAGCGAACTTCCTCGGCGGCCTGGGTGGTGCCCTCGATGCCGAGATAATACCAGATGCCGAACTGGAAGGCGGCGATGACGCCGATCCAGCCATAGGGCAGGGCGTTGCCCGGGGTCACCAACTCGTTCAGCTTGAGCACGGCGCCTTGCGTCCACGGGCTGACCGAGAAGAACAGGATGACGATCGAGACATAGGCTATGGCGGTGATGACGAAATTGACGTTGAGCGTCATCAGCACGCCGCGATAGTTCAGCCATGCCAGCACGACGATGGTCGCGGCGATGAAGGAATTGTGGTTGAGGCCCTCGACGCCGGCCTTGGCGACGATGGTGTCGCCGAGCAGGATCGCGTCCGACACTTCGAGCATGGTGTAGGCAAAGACCAGGAACAGCGCGACGTTGAAGGCCATCAGCGGCCCGACAATGTGCTTGGCCTGCGCATATTGGCCGCCGGCGGCGGCAACCGTCGAGGTAACTTCGGAATCGATCATCGCGACCGAGGTGTAGAGCAGCCCGACGATCCAGCAGACGATCAGCGCCGCCAGCGCGCCGCCCTTGTCCGCCGCGAAATTCCAGCCGGTGAATTCGCCGACCAGAACGATGCCGACGCCGAGCGCCCAGACATGGGCGGGGCCGAGCACCCTGAGCAGTGAAACCCTGTCGCCTTGCACTTGCACCGCTGGTTCAGCCGTGATCGTCATCGTTCAATCCCCCACTCAGATCCGGTGTTTTTCGGACACGGCTTCAAGTTCGCCTTCCCTGGACGAGGTCAGCATCTCTTCGGCATAGGTCGTGTCGATCTTGAACCAGTCGTAGAGCATCCACAGCGCGAGCACGATCGAGATGCCCCAGCATGCGTAAGAGAGTGCCACCCACATGACGATGCTTCCTATCTATTTGTCGCCGAACTTTTCGTCGATGACGTCGCGGTATTCGCGGTCCGATGCGCGGAACAGAAAGATGAAATAGCCGATCAGCACTGCCGCCATGATGATCAGCGTCGGCCAGTCGATGATGTAGTGGAACCGGTTCTGGATGACGTCGTGCGCGGTTTCCGGCGTGTAGCCGAGCTTTTCCCAGATCGAGGCCATGGTCGGGTTTTGGCCGAGCGCTTCCCACGTCTTGGCGTCGAGCGCGTCGATGGATTTTGCCGCCCCTGCCAGCCCTAGTTTCAGCGGCAGCCACAGCGCGACGAAAATCGCGACCACGACGACGGCGATATCGAAAACCTGTCCGGCCTTGCTCTGTTCGGGCGGTGTATAGCGGGCCATGCGTCTCCCCTCAGGACTTGCGGTTGCGGTAGGCGTCGGCATTCTTGATGTCGAGGCCGTAGATGAAGTCCTTGTCTTCCTTGTAGTGGTTGACCATCGCCAGGATCGCGGCCGTGTTGAAGATCAGCACGGCGGCGGCGGCGACCGCGACGACGAGCTTGATGCCTGCGTCGGGGACGTATGGCCATGTCATGAACAGGACAAAGAGGATCGTCGCCCACAGGCAGACGATCAGGAGCATGGATCCACGCACGTCGGAACGGTACAACGCTTCCACGCGCTGTTGCAGGTCGGACATCGGCTTTCCCCTTTTTCAACGCCGGTCCGGATTGGCCGGTCATTGCCCTCTTTCAAGAGAGTGAAATTTTTTTCATAAAATCCAGCCGAATTCTGGAATTGTCAAGACGATTTTACGCGACGTTAACCGTTTGTTTGGGCCCGCCGGATTTGCCTGACAATGAAATTATTTGCTTACGGGTATTGCAGGCTCCCGGCGTTTGCGATCAATATTCAAGGCAACGCTCCCGCCTGTGTGCAGGGAGCAGGGGAAAGCAAAAACGTTTCTTTCGAACGGAGGACAGCGGATGACGGCATCCTGGAGATTTTCGACGCTTGCGGATCGCCATCGCGCGCTCGGCTCGAAGCTCGAGGACTGGAGCGGCATGGGCACCGCCTGGACCTACGACAAGGACGCCGACGAAGAGTATATCGCCATCCGCACCAAGGCCGGCCTGATGGATGTGTCCGGCTTGAAGAAGGTTCACATCACCGGGCCGCACGCCTCGCACCTGATCGATCTGGCGACGACGCGCGACGTCGAAAAGATCTATCCCGGCAAGTCGGCCTATGCCTGCATGCTCAACGAGGCCGGCAAGTTCACCGACGACTGCATCCTCTACCGCACCGGCCCGAATTCCTGGATGGTCGTGCATGGCTCGGGCACCGGCCATGAAGAGCTGCAGCGCGCTTGCGTCGGTCGCGACGTGTCGCTGCGCTTCGACGACAATCTGCACGACCTTTCGCTGCAGGGGCCGCTAGCCGTGGATTATCTGGCAAAGCATGTGCCCGGCATTCGCGACCTCAACTATTTCCACCACATGCAGACGCAGTTGTTCGGCTTTCCGGTGATGATCTCGCGCACCGGCTACACCGGCGAGCGCGGCTACGAGATCTTCTGCCGTGGCCAGGACGCCGGAACGATCTGGGACAGGATCCTCGACGAGGGCAAGAGCGCCGGCATCATCCCGTGCCGCTTCACCACGCTCGACATGCTGCGCGTCGAGAGCTACCTGCTGTTTTACCCCTACGACAATTCGCAGAAATACCCGTTTGAGAACGAAGGCCCCGGCGACACGCTGTGGGAGCTGGGTCTCGACTTCACCGTCAGCCCCGGCAAGACGGGCTTTCGCGGTGCCGAGGAGCACTACCGCCTCAAGGGCAAGGAGCGCTTCAAGATCTTCGGCGTGCTGCTCGAAGGCAAGGAGCCGGCCGACGAGGGCGCACCGGTCTATCGCGACGGCAAAAAGGTCGGCGTGGTGACCTGCGCAATGTATTCGCCGCTGGTCAAAAAATCGATGGGCATTGCCCGGCTCGACGTCAACTGCGCGGTACAGGGCACCAGGCTCGAGATCCGCAACAAGAGCGGCCCCATCAGCGCAACCGCCGAGCCGCTTCCTTTCGACGATCCGAAGAAGACCAAGCGCACGGCGAAAGGCTGAGGCATACTGCGGGTATGGCAGCGAAAAGCATCATCAGCCGGCCGGTCTATGGGACCCTGTCTCCGCAGCCCGGCAAGCATCATCTTTTCATAGCGGATGCAGAAGGAGCGCTGGCCATTGCCGATCTGGCCGCCAAGGCACCGGCGGATTTCTTCGGCGGCGCCCACATCATCTTCATTCCCGGCCGCGACGGCAAATACGCCGATGCGGTCGAAGCCCTGAAGCCGGCACAGTTCTACCTCGGTCATTCCTTTGCCAGCGCCCTGCCGCGGCTGAAGCAGATGCTGGCCAACGCCCATATGGGCCTCAGGCTCTATCTCGCCGGCACCGAGGGGCTGATCGGCCAGGCCATGCAGGCGGCGCTCGAAGCCGGCATCGACCACACCTCGGTTCAGACCGAGCATCGCGGCTCGCTGGCGCGCCGCATGCAGTGCGTCCATTGCAAGGGCATCACCGACAACGTGACGACGCAGCCGGCAACCTGTTCGCATTGCGGCCTCTTGCTTCTGGTGCGCGACCACTATTCGCGGCGCCTCGCCGCCTTCCAGGGCGTCTGCATCAACGCCGAGGACCGCAGCGAAATTCCTCCGATCGAGGAGGTCTTTCGATGAGCGCCGGCACAACTAAGCTCGATGTCGTCGTCAGCGATGTCGTCCCGGTCAACGAGCTGGTGACGCGCTTTCATTTCCGCCGGCGCGACGGCGAGCTTTTGCCGACCTTCTCCGGCGGCGCCCATGTCGTCGTCGAGATGCGCGATGGCGAACGCACCAGGCTCAATCCCTATTCGCTGATGGGCTCGCCGCTAGACACCCGCGAATACACCATCTCGGTGCGCCGCGACGACGCCGGCCGCGGCGGCTCGTTGTTCATGCACAGGCAGGTCAGGCCGGGCACGGAGATGGTGGTCAGCTATCCCGTCAACCTGTTCTCGCTCGATCTGCGCGCCAGGAAGCATCTGATGCTGGCCGGCGGCATCGGCATCACCCCGTTCATGGCGCAGACCGCGCAGCTGGCGGCGGAAGGCGGCAATTTCGAATTGCATTACACCTGCCGCACCGCCTCGCTCGGCACCTATGCCGACCTGCTGAGAGAGCGCTACGATCACCGGGTCAGGCTCTATCACGACGACCGCGACGAGCGCGTCGATCTCGACCGGCTGTTGTCATCGCAGCCGCTCGGCACGCATCTCTATGTCTGCGGCCCGTCGGGCATGATTGGCTGGGTGCGCGAGCGTGCCGCGGCGCTCGGCTGGCCTCCGGAGACCGTGCATTTCGAGCATTTCGCGGCGCCGCAGCCCGGCGCCCCCTTCGACGTGACGCTGGCGCTCAGCGGCAAGACCATCCGTGTCGACGAGCAGCAGAGCCTGCTCGAGGCGATCGAGGCGGCCGGCGTCGATCCGCCCTATCTCTGCCGCGGCGGCGTCTGCGGCCAGTGCGAGACCAACGTCATTTCGCATGACGGCAAATTCATCCACAACGACCACTGGCTGAGCGAGGAAGACCACCGTTCGGGCTGCAAGATCATGCCCTGCGTCTCGCGCTTCGAGGGCAGGTCGCTGGTGCTGGAAAGATAGGAGGCGAGCTTGGGCATCACCTTTCGCAAGGAAACGTTCCGCGACGACTTTACCTTCAGGAACAGCCCCGAGCACATCAGGCGGTTCCCGTTCCCGTTCCATGAAGACAGCTACATGTATGCCGTCAACATCGAGCCGCATGTCGTCGGGCCGAAGGGCAGCGTGCTGGAGAATTTGATCGACGTCGACGAGCACTATGTCGCCGAGATGCAGGACCGCGCTTTGGTGCTGGCCGAGGATCCGCTGCGCTGCCAGTCGCTGCCGCACATGACGCTGGCCGGCTGGGATCTGCTCGAGCTTTTGATGGAGCAGCAGGCGCTGGGCTATCCCGAGCATTTCACGCTGACGCGCGATGGCGACCGCTGGCGCTGGATCAACCGGCCGCTTGGCATCGACGACAGCTTCACCTTTGGCGATGTCTCGACGCTGCCCTATGGGCCGATGGAATACATCACCCGCCAGAGCCAGGGCGATTTCTGCATCCTCGACCAGCGCGACGGCAACCTGTGGATGGATGCCGGCATGGTCACCACCCAGGCCGACTGGTCGCTCGATTTCGACATCGGCATGAACTTCTTCGAATGGCACGCGCCGGTGCCGCTGGCGCATGAGAAGGGCATATTCGTCCGGGCGCTGAAATTCCTCACCAACATCCAGCAGGGCAAACCCGCACGCCGGCTGAACTGGACGATGACCATCAATCCGCGCCTCGATACCAGCCCGGAAAATTACCACAAATGGGGTCCGGACCGCGCCACGGTGACGCCGGAAAATGTCGGCGAAAAAGTGCATCTGCGCGTCGAGCTGCAGAGCTTCTGGCGGCTGCCGCGCTCGAATGCGATCGTCTTCCCGATCCGCTGCTACCTGATCAAGATGGACGAGCTGGTGACGCAGCCGAAATGGGCACGGCGCCTGCACCGCGTCATCCGCGACCTGCCAGACGAACTCGCCGCCTACAAAGGCCTGACGCGCTACCGCGCGACGCTGGTCGAATGGCTGTCGAAATTGGATGACGGCAGTGCGACCTCGCCGGGTTTTGGGCCGGATTGAGGTTCTGTTTGCGAGGTTCGCGCTGCCCGTCAAGCTGCCAATCTCCCCCCAAAAGGGGGAGATGCCCGGCGGGGCAGAGGGGGGCGCCGTAGAGCGCCGGCCTTTAGCCCCCTTGCGACCAATCGAGGACGAGCTTGCCCTGCAGTTCAACGTAGCAGCGCGTGGAGATTACGGCATGGATCCTAGGGTCTCCGCTACGTCGCTTCGCTCCTGCTCCGCCCTAGGATGACGAAGTGAGGGACGCTTCAGCTAACCTCGAAACTTGCGAATTGCCGTCGGCCACCAACCTCTAAGCCGCGATGCAACTGCCAATCTCCGACATCCGCGATTAGCCTTGGACCCCACGCCTTCGTCATCCTAGGGCGAAGCAGGAGCGAAGCGACGTAGCGGAGACCCTAGGATCCATGCCGTTACCGTGGCCGTGGAGTGCAGCGATCCAGGATTGCTTGTGCGCCCTCATCTCCGGCTCACCCCGCGCTCTGCGGGTAGCAGATGATCGACAGATAGCGCATCGGCAGAACGCTCAGCACTTCCGGTCCGTGCGGCGCGTCGGCGTCGAAGAACAGGCTGTCGCCGGGCTTCATCGGGTAAAGATTGCTGCCGTGCCGGTAAACCACCTCGCCCTCGAGCATATAGAGGAATTCCATGCCCTCGTGCTGGAAGGTCGGGAACACGTCGGAATCCTCGGTCAGCGTGATCAGATAGGGTTCCACGACGACGCCGCTGGTGTTGGAGCCGATATGGCCGAGCAGATTGTACTGGTGGCCGGCGCGCGTGCCGCGGCGTTCGACGTCGAGGCCTTCGCCGGCCTTGACGAAGACGGCACTGCGCTCTTCCTCGAAGCGGCGGAAGAAGGCGGTGACGGGAACGCCGAGCGCCCGTGACAGCGCCTGCAACGTGGTCAGCGATGGCGAGGTGATGCCGTTCTCGATCTTCGACAGCATGCCAAGCGAAATGTCGGTGGCGGCAGCCAGATCGGCCACCGTAATGCCGAGCTTCTTGCGGAAGGCCCGCACCTCGCGGCCGATGGCGACCTCCAGGACCTTTTCGCGGGTGTCGCGAATGGCGTGCGGGTTCTGGGTGAGCGGCGCGCGTATCTTGCGCGGATCGATTGCAGCGACCGACGGCTTGGCTTTGGCGGCGACGACGGCCGCAGCGGGCTTTAGACTGGATGCTTTTTTCGCCATGTTGCCACCCCGGACCTTGCCGATTCATTTCACTCACGGTGAACATATTCGGTGCCGATACAGAAGCGCAACTGCCACGGCAAGCCACCCGTGTCGAATTGCGCAATGTCCGGATTTCGCCCGAGCTACTGCGTCGCTTGGAAATCCAGCTGGGCGAAACGCGGTTTCGCGACAAGCCCTGTTGACAGCATCGAAGGGGCAATTACTGTCCTGTCAGTGAAATTTGTTTCGTTAGGGAAATGAGATCGGGAGGCCCGCAATGAAAGATCGTGTTGCCGTCATCGGAGCCGGGCCGTCCGGCATGGCCCAGCTCAGGGCCTTCAAGTCGGCCGCCGACAAGGGCGCCGATATTCCCGAAATCGTCTGCTTCGAAAAGCAGTCCGACTGGGGCGGCCTGTGGAACTACACCTGGCGCACCGGCCTCGACGAGCACGGCGACCCGGTGCACGGCTCGATGTACCGCTATCTCTGGTCGAACGGCCCGAAGGAATGTCTCGAATTCGCCGACTACACCTTCGAGGAGCATTTCGGCCGGCCGATCGGCTCCTATCCGCCGCGCGCCGTGCTGTGGGACTACATCAAGGGCCGCGTCGAAAAATCCGGCGTGCGCCAATGGGTGCGCTTCAACAGCCCGGTGCGCATGGTCACCTTTTCCGAAACGACAAAAAAATTCACGGTCACCGCGCATGACCGCACCAGCGACGTCACCTACTCGGAAGAGTTCGACAATGTCGTCGTCGCCTCGGGCCATTTCTCCGTGCCCAACGTTCCCTATTTCGAGGGCTTTTCGACCTTCAACGGCCGTATCCTGCACAGCCACGATTTCCGCGACGCCATGGAATTCAAGGGCAAGGACATTTTGATAATCGGCCGCTCCTATTCAGCCGAGGACATCGGCTCGCAATGCTACAAATACGGCGCCAGATCCATCACCTCCAGCTATCGCTCGAAGCCGATGGGCTTCAAATGGCCGGAGAACTGGAAGGAAGTGCCGCTGCTGCAGAAGGTCGTCGGCAAGACCGCGCATTTCAAGGACGGCAGCACCAAAGACGTCGACGCTATCATCCTGTGCACCGGCTATCTCCACTCCTTCCCGTTCCTCACCGAGGATTTGAAGCTGAAGACCGCCAACCGTATGTGGCCGGACGGGCTCTACGAGGGCGTCGTCTGGGAGAAAAACCCGAAGCTGTCCTATATCGGCATGCAGGACCAGTTCTATACCTTCAACATGTTCGACGCGCAGGCCTGGTTCGCCCGCGACGTCATCATGGGCCGCATCAAGCTGCCCTCGGCCGAAGCGATGGCCGAGCACGGCCGGAAATGGCGGGCACGTGAAGAAACACTTGAAGACGCCGAGCAGATGATCTGGTTCCAGGGCGACTACACCAGGGAGCTGATGGAGCAGAGCGACTATCCCGGCTTCGATGTCGAGGCCGTCAATCAGACCTTCATGGAATGGGAGCACCATAAGGCGCAAGACATTATGGGCTTCCGCGACCATGCCTATCGCTCGCTGATGACCGGCACGATGGCGCCGTTGCACCACACGCCCTGGCTGCAGGCGATGGACGATTCAATGGAGAGCTATCTCGAAGTGAAGGGCGTCGCGGCGGAGTAGGCAGTCCGAACGGCGATTGACTTGCGTCAGACAATTTCCCGCGCCGGGTCGGCTGCCAGCGCCAGGGAATTTGCGACGTGCTCGAGGTGCTCCTCGCTCAGGATGCTCGTCGCGACGCGCACGGCGCTGGTCTTTCCGGTCGAAAACTTCGCCCCGGCATGGACCGCGATACCATGTGCAGCCAGCGTGACCATCGCGTAAGGTTCCGAGGCAACGGGAATGAGGACGCTGAGCCCATGTCCGGCGTCGATCGCGACGTTGCGTTTCGCCAGTTCGCCAGCGAGCCGTTCGCGACGGCCGCGGTATACCTCCTTCGCCTGCTCCACCAGGGCGGCCGTGGCCGGGTCTTGCAGCAGCCAGGCGGTGGCTGCCTGCAGGATGCGGCTGGTCCATCCCGAGCTGAAGCTGCGGTAGGACTGGATCTGCTCGACGATCGTCGCCGATCCGGACAGCACGGCGAGCCGCAGATCCGGGCCATGGGTCTTGGAATAGGACAGGATATGGACGACGCGATCGGGAAAACGCCGGCCAAGCGAAATGCGCGGCGCCGAGGCAATATCGCCGACGCCGTCATCTTCGACAATCAGCACGTCGGTGCCGGCGAGCAGGTCGCCGATGACTTCCAGCCGCGCCGACGACATGCAGGCGCCGGTAACCGAATGGACGCGCGGCTGGAACAGGAACGCGACGGGCCGCTGCCGCAGAGCGTTGGCAAGTGCATCCGGCAAGGGACCGTCGCTGTCGCAATCCACGGGGATGATCGGCACGTCGAGATCCTCGAGGATGTCGAGCAGGCGAAGCGCCGTCGGGTTCTCGATGGCCACCGGCGCCCCCGGCGGGACCAGCGCATGCAGCAAGGTGTAGATGGCGTTGTAACCGCCATTGGTGGCCAGGAACGCGCCGGGATCGTACGGCCATGACGGGCGCACTGCGGCCTCCAGCTCGGGCAGGATGCGCACCCGCTCGTAGCTGTTGAGCTTTTCGGCGCGCGCACCATGCGCCAGCGCGATGTTGAGCGGCGGCAAGAGCCTCACATCGGGCTCCGCGATCGCCAGATTCAGAACATCCTGTCCGTAATTGCCGCCGCTCATGTGGCGCTCGGGCCGGGCGGCAAAGCGGTTGCCCATGATCCAGGTGCCGTTGCGTCCGCGGCCGCCGATGATCTTGTAGCGCCGCAACTCGCTCCACGCCTGCGAGACCGTCGCCGGGCTGACGCCAAGCACATAGGCCAGATCGCGCACCGGCGGAAGCTTTGCGCCGACAGGCAGTGCGCCGCTTCTGATCAGCGCACTGGTCTCGCGCGCGATGCCGCGCATCGTGCGGTCGCCAAGGCGATCAGCGAACCATCCTGCATCGAAATCCATCGGCACCCGCGACCATTAAAGCTAATGTTCAATAACATAATAACATTTGATCGGCCAAAAATAAACATTTACCAATCGCCGGTCAAACATAGCGTTGAAGTTCATGCCGATGCCCGTTTCCATCACTGTAGCCACCCGCGATTGGGACTATCTCACCCCTTTGGTGCTGGGTGACGTTACTTCGAGCCGCTTGTCGGTGAAGGTTGATCGTGTCGCTACGCTGATCGCGGATATCGGTACCGATCCGAACTACGATGCGGCGGAGGTCTCATTCAGCCGTTATGTGTCGGCCATGGCTTCGGGCGTCGATACGGTGGTTGGATTACCGTGCTTCATCATGCGCGGCTTTCGCCATCGCTGCATCATAACGGTCGAGACCAGCCCGCTGGAACGGCTTTCCGACCTTGCCGGCAAACGCATCGGCGTGACCGGCTGGCGCGATTCCGGTAACACATGGACGCGCGCGGCGCTTCGCCGGGAAGGCGTCGGCGTCGAGGATGCCTATTGGTTCGCCGGCAGGCTGACATCGGGGCACCCGATCGCCGACCGCCTCGACGGATTCGGCAGGCCGGGGCGCATCGAAGCAGCACCAGGCGAGCGCCCGATGATGGAGCTGCTGTCGCAAGGCGAGCTCGACGCCGTTTTCACGCCCTTCATGCCGGACGGCTTTTTCGGCCCGGCTTCCGGCTTCCGGCAAGTGCTGCGCGATTTTCGCGCGGCCGAACGCGCCTATTTCGCCGACGTCGGTTATGTCCCGGGCATGCATCTGGTCGCCGTCAAGGCCGCCTTGGTCAGGGAGCACCCCTGGCTGCCGCAGGAACTCGCCAGGCTGATCGACGAAAGCCAGCGCGTCTGGACGGGCAAGCGCCGAAAATATGCCGATACCTCGCCCTGGATCCTCGAGGAGCTGCTCCACACGGGACGCGACCTGCCTGCCTCCTGGAACGCCAGCGGCCTGCCCGCCAACCAGCGCATGATCGAGGATTTCGTCACCGAGCTCCATGCCCAGGGCATTCTGGCGGAACCGATTTCCGCCGAAGCCTTGTTTCCTTTCGAGGCCAGATCGCGGGCCACCGCAGCCTGACAACGCACAACGAAGAACACGAAGGAGAATGCCATGAGGACAATCAGCTTCATACTCGCCTCGCTCGTCACCATGCTGGCGCAGGCCAGCTTTGCCCAGGATATCCAGAAGCAATCGGTGAACGAGGATTTGCGGGCCCGGCTGCCGGAAGAGATCCGCATGGCGGGAAAGATCACCGCCGTCAACAACGGCTCGTTCCCGCCCTATGAGATCGTCACCGGCACCGAACTGTCAGGGGCGACCAAGGACATTTCGGACGCCATCGGCCAGTTGCTCGGCATCGAGGTCGATCATGCCTCCGTCGCCGGCCTGCCGGCTTTGCTGAGCGGCATCAATGCCGGCCGTTATCAGTTCGCGATGGGGCCTGTCGGCGACTATCCCGACCGGCAGAAATCCAACGACTTCATCGATTGGGTGCGCGAATACGTCGTCTTCGCCGTCGAGAAGGGCAACCCGCAAGGCATCACCTCGCTCGACACCGCGTGCGGCAAGCGCATCGCCGTCATGTCGGGTGGCTCGGCCGAAAAGGTCATCAAGCAGCAGGCGCAGAAATGCACCGAGGGGGGCAAGCCGGCCGTCGAGGTGCAATCCTTCACCGACCAGCCGAGCTCGATACTGGCCGTCCGGTCGAAACGCTCCGACGCATTCTTCTCCTCGCAGGCGCCGCTGACCTATTTCGTCGAGCAGGCGAAGGGCCAGCTGGAACTCGCCGGGGTCGGCCAGGCCAACGGCTTCAAGGACATCTATCAAGGCGCCGTCGTCAAGAAGGGCTCGCCGCTGGGCGGCGTGCTGCTCGACGCGTTCAAGATCCTGATGAAGAACGGCACCTACGCCGCGGTCATGAAGAAGTGGGGTCTCGAGAAGAACATGATCGATGCGCCAGGCATCAACCAGGGCCAGTAGAGGCTGCCATGACCGACGCCACCGCTGCCTACGCGGCCGGGCTGCCGCGACATCCCGACGACGCGCTGCGCGACGTCAAACGAGCCCACCGGCCGTTTCCGCTCGTCCGGCTGGCGCTCTGGGCGTTCACCGTCGCCGTGGCAGCCGGCTTCGCCTATATCGTCGCGGTCAACCCGAATTTCGGCTGGCCGGTGGTCGCCCAGTATTTCTTCGATCCGACGGTCATGCAGGGGCTTTCCGTAACGCTCGGCCTGACGGTCGTGGCGATGATCCTGGGTATCGTGCTCGGCCTGCTGCTCGCCATCGCGCGCATGTCGAACGACAGGCTGGCATCCCTTCTCTCCGGCCTGTTCATCTGGTTCTTCCGGGGAACGCCGCTGCTGGTGCAACTGATCCTGTGGTACAACCTTTCGACGCTGTTTCCGCGCATTTCCATCGGCTTCGCCAGTTGGAACACCAACGACCTGATCACGCCTTTGACGGCCGCCGTTCTTGGTCTGGCGCTGAACGAGGCCGCCTACATGGCCGAGATCATCCGTGGCGGGCTGCTGTCGGTGGACAAGGGACAGGCCGAAACGGCTGAAGCCTTCGGCATGACCCGCGCGCGGGCCTTGCGGCGCATCATCATCCCGCAGGCGATGCGGTCGATCGTGCCGCCGACCGGCAATCAGCTGATCAGCATGATCAAGGCGACGTCGCTTGTCAGCGTCATCGCCATGGCCGACCTGCTCTACTCGGTGCAGTCGATCTACAACCGCACCTTCGAAATCATTCCGCTGCTGATGGTTGCAGTGCTGTGGTACCTGCTGATCACCTCGGTCCTCAATGTCGCGCAAGGCGCGATCGAACGCCACTACAGCCGCGGCGACCGCGGCGCGCGCGAGAAGACGGCGACCGCCACCCTGGAGGCCGCCAATGAGCGCGCATGACACGCCCCTGGTCCGGGCGCGCAACGTTCACAAGGCCTTCGGCCCGCTCAAGGTGCTGAAGGGCATTGATCTGGACGTCGCACCTGGCGAGGTGGTGGTCATTCTCGGACCGTCCGGCTCCGGAAAGTCGACCTTCCTGCGATGCATCAATCATCTCGAGGCGATCGACCAGGGGTCGATCGAGGTGGACGGCGAGCAGATCGGTTACCGGTTGCACGACGGCCGCCTCGACAAGCTTTCCGACCGCGCGATCGCCGCGCAGCGGCGCAAGATCGGCATGGTGTTCCAGCAGTTCAATCTCTATCCGCACATGACGACCCTGCAGAACGTCATCGAGGCTCCGGTCGGCGTTCACCGGGAGAACCGCAAGGAGGCGATCGGCTACGCCCGCGAACTGCTGACCCGTGTCGGTCTTGCCGACAAGATCGACGCCTATCCGCGCCAGCTTTCAGGCGGCCAGCAGCAGCGCGTCGCCATCGCCCGTGCGCTCGCCATCCGCCCGAAATTGATGCTCTTCGACGAGCCGACGTCGGCGCTCGATCCGGAGCTGGTCGGCGAGGTGCTCGCCACCATGCGCGATCTCGCCAGGCAGGGCTTGACCATGATCGTGGTCACGCATGAGATCGGCTTCGCCCGCGAAGCGGCGGATCGGGTGGTGTTCATGGACGACGGTAATGTGATCGAGGCCGGGCCTCCGGACGAGGTTCTCGCTAAACCCAGGCACCCGCGCACGCGGGCTTTCTTAAGCCGTTTCATCTAAAAGCAAAGCCGGCGCGGCACCTGCTCGGCCGGCAAAGGACCTCCCATGCCAAAGACCTCCAACCAGTTCGCCGACATTTCCGACTTCGCCGACAAGGCCGCCGAGCTTGCAGCGGCCCGCCAGCACCTGCACGCGCATCCCGAGCTTTCATTCCAGGAGCACGAAACGGCTGCATACGTTGCCGAACGGCTCGAAAGCTGGGGCTATGAGGTGACGCGCAATGTCGGCGGGCTCGGGGTCGTCGGCCGCCTGCGCCAGGGCAGCGGCCGCAGCATCGCCATCCGTGCCGACATGGACGCCCTGCCGATCACCGAAGCTACCAATCTCCCTTATGCCAGCCAGGCCAGCGGCAAGATGCACGCCTGCGGTCATGACGGCCACACCACGATGCTGCTCGGCGCCGCCGAATACTTGGCACGCACACGGCATTTCAACGGTACGGTGAACCTTATCTTCCAGCCGGCCGAGGAAGCCGGCAAGGGAAGCGGGGCGCAGGCGATGATCGCCGACGGCCTGTTCGAGCGCTTTCCCTGCGATGCGATATTCGGGCTGCACAACCACCCGGGCGCGCCGACGGGTTCGTTCCTGATGCGCGCCGGGCCGCTGATGGCGGCGAGCGATACCGTCACCATCAGGATCGCCGGGCGTGGCGGCCACGCCTCGCGTCCGCACCTGACGGTCGACCCGATCGTCGCTGCCGCCAACATCGTCATGACCCTGCAGACGGTTGTGTCGCGCAACGTCAACCCGATCGAGACGGCTGTCGTCACCGTCGGCACGATTCACGGAGGCACGGCCTCCAACGTCATCCCGGAACACGCCGAAATCACGCTGAGCGTCCGCTCCTTCTCGGCCGAGATCCGCGACACGCTCGAGCAGCGTATTCGCAATATCGCAGCACTTGTGGCGCAGGCGCATGGCGCAACGGTCGAGATCGATTACCAGCGCGGCTACCCGGTGGTGGTCAATTCCGAGCGCGAGACGTCCTTTGCGACAGACATCGCTGTCGAACTCGTCGGTCAGGACAAGGTGTCCGTCTGCCCGTTGATCCCCGGCAGCGAAGATTTTTCTTATTTCCTCGAACACAAACCCGGTTGCTTCCTGCGCCTCGGAAACGGCGAGGATTCAGCCATCCTGCACAGCTCGAAATATGATTTCAACGACGGCAATCTGACCGTCGGCGCAGCGCTCTGGGCTCGTTTGACCGAGAGATTCCTGGCCGCTTGATCCATACTTGCGGCTGGGATTGTCGATCGGCCGGGCGAGCATTATTGGGGCGACCGGCCGCGCGACGATGCTCAACGAATTCTCAGGCATTCCCCTCTTCGAATGCGATAAGAGCTTCGCTTTCAGACAAACAAAAAGTCACTCGTCGTCAGCGGGCTTGTAAAGTTTGCGAGAGTAACTTGATCGACTCCTGCGGTAATGATGGTGTCGGTTCCACTTTGCGCAATTGTGAGATCATCGAACGATTGCACGCCCTCCAGGCCACTAAATACAATGGTGTCGCCTTGGGTCTGGCTGAAGTCGTAGATGGTGTTTTGGGTTCCGACCGTCATTGAACCATCGTCCTTGAATATGAATTGATCTCTGCCGCCCTGAGCCAGTTCGCTCAGTTGCCCGTCACCCCACATGTCGTTGATGACGGTGCAGCCGGGTGCCGCGCTCCCGGCATACAGGGTATCGTTTCCGCCCAGAGCCGAACCGGACATTTGTAGAGCGTCGCCGCACAGGAAGTTGCGGACCTGGCCGCTTTCGCTGTTGTGGCCCCCGGTAAGAATGTCGTTGCCGCCCCTGGCGGAACCGGACATAGCGAGGGCGTCGCCGTACAACTCGCTTAGAACATCCGGACCGGAGTTCCTGTCGCCACCAGTCAGGGAATCATTGCCGCCCACAGCGCTGCCGAGCATCGTGACCGCATCGCCATACCCTAAATTATGAGTGCCTTGCAGCACGGCCGTGTCGTCGCCACCGCGAGAGTGGTCGGACATGTTGGCGCCCGCGTCACCGTAGAAACTTATCTGGGACCCACCAGCGCTCGTGAAGTTGTCGTTGCCGCCCTCGGCGAAACCGGAAAGATCACCGCCCGCATCGCCATAGAGAGTTTTGCTCAGAAGCGCCCCACCCGTGTCCGTGTAATGGTCGTCGCCGCCCTGAGCGTGGTCATACATGTTGCCGCCGGCATCGCCGAAGAAAGTGTTGGTGGAAAAGAAGCTGCTCGTGAAGGTGTCGTTGCCACCCTTGCTGTGGCCTGACATATCGCCGCCGGCATCGCCGTAGAAAGTGTTGAGCGAGTCGGTCCGGCTCGTATAGCTGTCGTCGCCGCCCTGGACATTGCCGGACATGTTGCTGCCGGAGTCACCGAAGAAGGTGTTCGTGGCCTGCCTGGAGCCCTGGAAGGTGTCGTTGCCGCCCTTGCTGTGATCCGACATTTCGCCGCCCGCATCACCGTAGAAGGTGTGGGTAGCTCCTTGCACAGTGCTGGTCAGGAAAGTGTCATCCCCGCCACGGGCATAGCCGAACATCTTGCCGCCGGCGTCACCATAGAAGGTATCGACTACCTGCCTTGCCACTCCACTGGTGAAGGTATCGTTGCCGCCCCTGCTATGGTCCGACATATCGTCGCCCGCGTCACCAAAGGCAGTGGTGGTGGAGGATGACAGCCCCGTGGTGAAGGTATCGTCACCGCCCCGAGCAAAATTGAACAAGCTCCGAGCCGCGTCGCCGTAGAAGGTGTAGGTCGACGGTGCGGTTTCCGTAAAGGTGTCGTTGCCGCCTCTTGAGAAATCGAGCAGGCTGCCGCCAGCGTCGCCGGTCAAGATATTCGTATTCGGATCGCCTGTGAGGGCGTCATCGATACCCCGCTGATGATCTGCTAGATCACCGGTAGTAAAGGGAACGCGTTTAGACATTATCCGCTCTCCTGTTGAGCCTACCCGTCCCATCACAGCCGTACGATGTGAGGCAAGAACGAGCAATAATCCCGAATGGCTATGTCTTTAGGTGTAGGGATCGGTGCCTCGTTAACGGCGCGCTTGGCGGCAGTTTCCTGAGGCCGTCCTATTCCGGACTATCCCAGCCTTGCCCGAGCCTTCGCCGTCCAGGCGTTGAACAGCCGGTCTGCGACGATGCCGATGAAGGCGATGGCCAGGCCGGCGACGATGCCGCGGCCGGAATCGGCCTTGGATAGGGCGATGAACACCTCCTGGCCGAGATCGCGCGTGCCGACCATGGCGCAGATGATGATCATCGCCAGTGCCATCAGGATGGTCTGGTTGACGCCGAGCATGATCTCGGGCAACGCCAGCGGCAGCTGCACGCGAAAGAAGGTCTGGCGCCTGGTGCAGCCGGAAACCTTCGCCGCCTCGATCAGCGCCGGCGGCACCTGTCGAATGCCGTGATTGGTATAGCGGATGGCCGGCACCACGGCGAACGCGACGGTGGCGATCATCGCGGTGACGTCGCCGACCCTGAACAGCATGACCACCGGAATGATGAAGCAGAACGACGGCAGCACCTGCAGCGTGTCGATGACCGGCGTGACGATCTTTTCGAAGCGGTCGCTGCGCGATGCCATCAGCCCGATCGGGATGCCGATCAGGCAGGCGACAAAGGCCGAGATGCCGCACAAATAGACCGTCGCCATGGTCTTTTCCCAAAGTCCGGTGACGGCGCAGAACGCTGTCAAAGCCGCGACCAGGGCGGCGAGGCGCAAGCCGCCGAGCTGGTAGCCGGCAAGGCCGAGGAGACACACCGCGCCCAGCCACGGAAAGCCCTCGCAGAAGGCGCGCACCGGGTTCAGCACATTGAGGATAAGCGCCACGCGGAACGCTTCGATCGTGTCGAAGAAGTTGATGGTGATCCAGTTCACCGCCGCCTTCCACAAAGGCGCGGTGGTCAAGGTGATCGCTTTCGGCACCGCGGCAAAGGCCGGCACGAACAGGCCGAGCAGCGTGGTGGCGGCGAGAATGGCGACGGCCAGCGTCAGATTGGGATAGCGTCGCCAGAAACTGGTGCTGGCCTGATGGCGGACATTGCCCTTGGCGTGATTGTGCGCGATCGCCTGGCTCAGCCGGTCGAGTGCAATTGCCAGCGCGACAATGGCGAGGCCAGCTTCCATGGCCTCGCCGACCTTGAGCGCGCGCAACGCCAAAAGCACGTCATAGCCGAGCCCACCGGCGCCGATCATCGAGGCGATGATCACCATATTGAGCGCCAGCATGATGACCTGGTTGACGCCGACCATCAATGTCGGCCGCGCCGACGGCAACAGCACCCGCCACAGTTTCTGCCGTGCCGTGCAGCCGGCCATCTCGCTGAAATCGTCGATCTCCGACGGCACCCGCGACAGGCCGAGCATCGTCGCCCGCACCATTGGCGGCGTCGCGAAAATTGCCGTCGCGATCATTGCCGAGACCGGGCTGTTGCCGAACAGAAGCAGCATCGGGATCAGATAGGCGAAGGTCGGGATCGTCTGCATCAGATCGAGGGCAGGGGAGATCAACAACCTCTCCGCCCAAGGCTTGCGCCATGCCCAGATGCCGGCGAACAGCCCGGTGACAATGCAAAACGGCACGGCGATCGAGATCAAGCCCAGCGTCAGCATGGCGCTGGTCCACTGCCCGAACAGCGCGATGTAGAGAAAACAGCCGCCGGCCAGCGCACCCAGCTTCCAGCCGCCGGCGGCGCGCCCGGCAAGATAGGCGGTAGCGCAGACGCCGACCCAGGACAGGCGCGGCAAGACGATCATATCCGCGCCATGGCCGATCTTGAAATTCTTGGCCAGAAGAGCGAGCGCGAAATCGAGCGGCACGCCGAGCACCGCGGTGATCGAGCGGGTCAGCCAGGAGAAGTTCGACTTCACCCAGTTCATCAGCGCACCGACCCAGTCTGCGACGGGAACGATCGCGCCGGCCGGGTAATTGACCGCCCAGGGCAGGCTTTCCTGCAGCAGGAAGACAATAAGCACGGCGGCGAGCGCGCAGGCCCAGATCGCCAGCCAGGTTTGAACCGGTCGGGGCCTCGCTGCGCTGGCGCTTGCCGTGACCGTCATGCGCCGGCCCCACGACGTTCTATGCCGGCGAGAAGATCGATCACCGCCTGCGGCGTGACTTCGCCGATCGGCTTGCCGGTGCCGTTGACCACCGCGAAGGGCTTGCCGGCAGAGACGATATCAGCCGAAAAACTTGATATCTTGGCATCCGGCGCGACCGTGCCGCCGTACTCGGCGCCGTCGCAGGCGCGCATCAGGCTGCGCGCCGAGATCACCTTGGCGCGGTCGACGTCGCGGGTGAATTCGGCGACATAGTCGGTCGCCGGGTTGACCACCAGCTCTTCCGGCGTGCCGATTTGGATCACCTCGCCGTCCTTCATGATGGCGATCCGGTCGGCCAGCCGGATGGCCTCGTCGAAATCATGGGTGATGAAGACGATGGTCTTGTGCAGCATGGTCTGCAGCCGCATCAGCTCGTCCTGCATCTCACGGCGGATCAGCGGATCGAGGGCCGAGAACGGCTCGTCGAGGAACCAGATTTCCGGCTTCGTGGCGAGGCTGCGGGCGATGCCGACACGCTGCTGCTGGCCGCCGGAAAGCTCGCGCGGATAGAAATGCTCGCGACCGCGCAAGCCGACCAGCTCGATCACTTCCCGCGCGCGCGCCTCGCGCGTCGGCCGGTCCTGCCCCTGGATGCCGAGGGGGAAGGCAATGTTCTCCAGTACGTTGAGATGCGGCAGCAAGGCAAAATTCTGGAACACCATGCCCATGCGGTGGCGTCGCAGCTCGATCAGCGCGGCATCGGAAATCTTGAGCAGGTCCTTGCCTTCAAACTCGACCTTGCCGTGGGTCGGCTCGATCAGCCGCGACATGCAGCGCACCAGCGTCGATTTGCCGGACCCCGAAAGTCCCATGATGATGAAGATCTCGCCTTGGCGGATTTCGAGATCGACGGCGCGCACCGCGCCAACCAGTCCGGCAGCGGCGATGTCCGCCAGGCTGGCCTTGCCGTCGCGCCGGCGGATGAAATTGGCCGCGTCCGCCCCGAACAGCTTCCAGACATTGTGACAGGCAAGCTTTGTCGGGCGGGCATCGTTGCCCGCTTTCGCCGCCTGTTCAATCGTATCGGTCATGCGATCGTCCTTCTGGAACACGGGATCGAGACCCGACCACGGATGGCCGGGTCGTCGGATTTCCAGTCAGACGGTCACTCGGCCCAGGCTTTCCAGTCGGCTTCGTGGGCGGCGATCCAGGCGGCGGCGACGTCTTCCGGCGTCTTGCCTTCGAGATCGATCTCGCCGCTCATCTTGTTGAGCTCGTCGGTGTCGACCGTGTAGTTTTTCGCGACCTTGTAGGCGACAGGCCATTTGTCCTTCATGCCGGCCCAGGAATATTTCCAGATCTCGCCATGCGGCTTGCCGCAGTCATATTTCGCGTCGGGGTTCACACCCCATTTCGGGTCGGTGTAGCACTCTGTCGTATAGTCGGGGAATTCGACCCATTCGCCCTTGTATTTGGCCGGCGCCCAATGCGGCGAATAGATCCACAGCATGATCGGCGCCTTGCGCTGATAGGCCGAGTCCAGTTCGGCGAACATCGCCGCATCGGTGCCGGCATGGATGACGGTGAAGGGCAGTTTCAGCGCCTCGACGCGTTCGTCGTCAAAACCTTCCCATGTCACCGGGCCGCCGAGATAGCGCCCCTTCGGTGTGGTTTCGGCCGTCGAAAAGGCCTCGGCGCATTTCGGGTCTTTCAGCGCTTCCCAGTTCGGCAGGCCGGGGCATTTCTCTTTCATATATTCGGGAAACCACCATTCTTCCTTGGCCTTGGGTCCGAGCTTGCCGAGGCGTTCGGTCTGGCCCGTCGCGTCCGAGGCCTTCATCGCCTCGCCGGCCGTCGTGTCCCAGAATTCCAGGCCGACATCAATGTCGCCATTGGTCAGGCCGGTGGTCAGGCTGGAGAGATAGTCGGCGGTCGGATACTCGACGGTATAGCCGAGCTTTTCGAGGATGCCGCCGAGGATCTTGGCGTTCAGATTGACGCTGGTCCAGTCGAACAGTGCGATCTTGATCGGGTCGTTGGATTCCGGCGCTGCCGCATAGGCCGAAGATGTCAGTGCGGCTGCGGCAAGTGTTAAGGCTCCCATTGAGAAATTCGAAATCATGCTCCGAAGTGACATGCTTGTTCTCCTGTCAAGCTCTGGTGGACGTTATCGTTCGTTCCCTTCTTGCGTCTTTTTTGATTGTGTTGGAAAAGCTGGTCGTTGCGCAAGGCCGTAGGCGCCACAATGCTGCCGAAGCGGATGCCGGCGCAAAACGGGGGTGGTGCCCAAATTGGTGAAGATGTGGCGGGACCGGCCGCGTCATGACTGCCGAAGGATTGCTACCAAGGCAGTCATCCACGGATCGATCGCCGGTCTTGAGGGGCAAACCATCAAAAGTCCCATGATCTCGGCTGTTGGCTCGGCAACTCGCCCAGAGCCACTTTCATGGGATGAAATTATATATACCAACGTTCACGTCGCGCAACGATTAACGCCGGTGCCAATTTCACGGCCCGTCTTTCTGCGGGACCCGTAGATGAGTTTGAAAAAAGCCAAGATTGCCGGTCATCCCGTGTGCGAGCCGCAAGGACAGGGTACCGATACAATGCAGCAGACCAAAATGCCTTACGTCTTCGCCAAACGCGGGATCGCCGCCGGCTTGTGACCTTTCAACACCAGATCATATCCGAGGCTTTCATGACCTCTTCCTTGAACAGACTGCGAATTGCCGTGCTCTTTGGCGGACGTTCCGCCGAACATGACGTTTCGGTGCTTTCAGCAACCAATGTCATGCGTGCGCTGCTGTCCGCCAAATACGATGCCCTCCCAATCTTCGTCACGAGCGAAGGACAGTGGCTGCTGAGCAGCTTCCAGGATGGTACGCTCGCAAAACCTGCGGCCGGCACGGAAGTTTGCCTGGTTCCGGGTGGGCGCGGACGGATGATGGCGATCCCGGCCGACGGCACGCCCTATGATCTGCCGAAGATCGACATCCTGTTTCCTGTCCTGCACGGCCCTCATGGCGAAGACGGCTCGGTACAGGGGGTGGCCGAGGTGGCTCGGGTGCCGCTCGCCGGCTGCGGCATCCTGGGTTCGGCAACCGCGCTGGACAAGGACATCGCCAAACGGCTCCTGGAAGCGGCGGGGCTGCCAATCGCGCGCTCAGTGACGATCCATGAAGGTGCGGCACCCGCCCTCGCTGCACTGGAAAGCGAACTCGGCCTGCCGTTCTTCATCAAACCGGCGCGTCAGGGATCGTCTGTCGGCGTCGGAAAAGTCCATGCCAGCCAGGAATTCGATGGAGCGCTTGCTGAAGCCTTCCGGCACGATTGCAAGCTGTTGGCTGAGGAATTCATTCGTGGGCGCGAGATCGAATATAGCGTGTTGGAGGACCCGGGAGGCGACCTGTTCGTCTCGCGGCCAGGCGAGATCGTGCCGGCCGAAAGCCACGATTTCTACAGCTACGATGCCAAATACATCGACGAGAACGGCGCGGCGCTAAGAGTGCCGGCCGAACTGCCGCCGGAGGTCGAGGCAGCCATGCGGGACGTGGCCGCAAGGGCTTTCAGAGCCGTCGGCTGTGACGGGATGGCGCGCGTCGACTTTTTCCTGACACCGGACATGCAGTTCTTGGTCAATGAAATCAACACCATCCCCGGCTTCACCGATATCAGCATGTATTCCAAGGCAATGGCGGCGAGCGGCGTCAGCTATTCCGAAATCATCGACCGGCTCGTGGAGCATGGATTGGCACGGGCCGGCCGACCAGTCTGAACGCAGCGAAGCGGGCTTTCAGATCCCGGTGGATGGTACGTTGGCCCGCGCCGCCGCTCACGACATGATCAGGCCGCCATCGACATTGATGGTCTGGCCGGTGATGTAGGCCGCATCGTCGCTGGCCAGAAAGCTGACCAGGCCGGAGACATCTTCGCCGCTGCCGGCGCGGCCCATCGGGATGTTCTTCACCCATTCGGCCATCAGCTCGCCGGGCTTGTAGTCGCCCATCAACTTGCCCCATGCGGCATCGTTATAGGCCCACATATCGGTGTCGATGATGCCGGGGCAGATCGCGTTGACGGTGATCTTCTCCTTGGCCACTTCCTTGGCCAGGCTCTGGGTGACGCCGACGACGCCGAATTTCGAGGCCGCATAATGCGGCGTGTAGATAAAGCCCTGCCGCGCCTGGCCGGATGCGGTGTTGATCAGCCGGCCGCCGTCGCCATGCTTGCGAATGCGCGCGATCGCCTCCTGGCAGCACAGGAACACGCCCTTGGTGTTGACCGCCATCACCTTGTCCCATTCGGCCTCGGTCATCGCCTCGATCCTGGCGATGGTGATGACACCGGCATTCTGTACGGAGATGTCGACGCGGCCGAACTGTTGCTCGGCCAGGTCATAGAGGGCGACGACCTCGTCCTTTTTGGTCACGTCCATGCGCAGCGATGCGACCCTGGCGCCCGTAGCCTTGAGATCGGCGGCGACCTCTTCGACGCGCGGGTCGATGGCGCTGACGACGACCGCGGCACCTTCCGCCGCGAAGCGCCTGGCCATTGCCGCGCCAATGCCGCCGCTGGCGCCGGTGATGACCGCCGTTTTTCCTAGGAATCGCTTCTGCATCTTTTCTCCTACCAGCAGACAAAGCCGCCATCGACGATCAGGTCGATGCCGGTGACGAAACTCGCGGCGCGGCTGGCCAGGAACACGGTCGGGCCGACCATCTCTTCCGGCGCCGCCATGCGGCCCATCGGCGTGTCGCGCTCAAAGATCCTGACCTGGTCGGCGACCTCCGGCCGCTTGTTCATCGGCGTCAGCGTGTAGCCGGGGCTGACGACATTGACGCGCAAGCCGCGATCGGCCCATTCCATGGCGAGGCTCTTCGACATGTGGATCACCGCGGCCTTCGACGAATTGTAATGCGCCTGGGTCAGGCCGCGATTGACGATCGAGCCCGACATCGACGCGATGTTGATAATCGAGCCCTTGCGCCGCGTCAGCATGGCGCGGGCCTCGGCCTGGCAGGACAGGAACACGCCGCTGACATTGACGTCATAGAGCTTCTGCCATTTCTCCAGCGACAGCGTCTCTGCCGGCTCAGCTCCGGCGACGCCGGCATTGTTGACGGCGATGGTCAACGCGCCGAGTTCCTTCTCCGTACGCTCTATCGCGGCCGCGAGATCGGTCTCTGAAGTCACTGTGCCGTTCAGCACCAGCGCCTTGCGGCCGAGTGCCGTGATCCGGTGCGCGGTCTCCTCCAGCCCGCCTTTCGAGGCGTGGCCGAAGCAGGCTATGTCGGCGCCGGCCTCGGCCAGCCCAATGGCGATTGCCTGCCCGATGCCGCTGCCGGCGCCTGTCACAAGTGCCACGTCACCATGAAGGTCGAATAATTTCATCGTCGGTCCCTCTGCTCCAACCGCCGTCCTCCGGAAATAAAGGGGCGCCAACTCTGTTGCTGGCGCCCCGCGCGGTCTGGTGCCCGGGAGGATACCACCTGCTGCGCTTTGTTTCGATGGGCGTCCTAGCTCGTGGCGAGTTCCATCACGGCGATATTGCTTGCTTCGCTGCGGTCGAGAATGCCGCGTTGCCGGCCGCGGCTCAGCACCAGCACACGATGCGACAGGCCGAGCACTTCCTCGAGGTCGGAACTCACCACCACCACCGCCATGCCGGAACGGGCAAGGTCGGCGATGACATCATAGATCGCGGCGCGTGCACCGACGTCGATGCCGCGCGTCGGCTCGTCCAGGATGAACACCTTGGGCGGGCGCGACACCCATTTGGCGATGATCACCTTCTGCTGGTTGCCGCCTGAAAGCTTGCTGACCGCCTGGTTCGGCCGGCCCTTGACGCCAAGCCGGCGAATGCCGGCCTCGGCGAATTTCTGCACTGCCTTCGGAAACACCCATCCATTCGGCGCCACATGGTCGAAATTGCCGATCGCCAGGTTCTCGCCGATCGTCTGGTCGAGCACCACGCCCTGCGCCTTGCGGTCTTCCGGTACCAGGACGACGCCGGCCTTGATCGCCGCCGCCGGGCCATGGAGATGCACCGGCTTGCCGGCGACGCGCACCGATCCCGATGAGATCGGATCGGCACCGGCGATCGCCCGCACCAGCTCCGTGCGTCCGGCGCCGATCAGCCCGGCAATGCCGAGGATTTCGCCGGCCCGCACTGAAAAGCTGACATTTTGAAAGCTGCGTTCCGGCGAGGACAGGTTCTCGACCTCGAGCAGCGTGTCGTTGCCCGGCGCCGATATCGTAGGGAACATCCGCTCGACACTGCGGCCGACCATTTGCTCGACGACAGTGCGCACCGGAATATCGGCGCGCTCGTGCCGGGCGACGATGCGCCCGTCGCGCATCACCACCACGCGGTCGGCGATCTGGGCGATCTCGTCCAGCCGGTGGCTGATATAGATGAAGGACATGCCTTCCGCCTTGAGCTTGCGGATTTGCTGGAACAGGAGCTCCGTTTCCTCGCTGCCAAGGGCTGCCGTTGGTTCGTCGAAGATCAGCAGCTCGGCATTGAGCGTCAGCGCCTTGGCGATCTCGACCTGCTGCTGGGCGGCGATACGCAGCGTGCGCACCTTGCGCTCGGGCGAGACATCGAGGCCGAGGCGCTTCAATTGGGCCGATGCCCGTGCATTCATTGCCGCGCGGTCGATGCGGCCGCCACGCATCGGCAGGCGCCCGACATAGACGTTTTCGGCGACCGACAGATCGGGCAAGAGCTTCAGCTCCTGGTGGATCATGCCGATGCCGGCGTCGATCGCCGCGGCAGGATTGGCGGGGGAATAAGCGTTCCCCCGCCAGGTGATGGTGCCGGCATCGGGTTTCGTCGACCCGGCGATGATGTTCGAGACAGTCGACTTGCCGGCGCCGTTTTCGCCAAGCAGCGCCACGACCTCGCCCGGCCGCACGTCGAAGCTCGCATCGGCCAGGACCTGCACCGGCCCGTAGCTTTTGCAGAGGCCGCTGACGACGAGCCCGTTATGGGGGCTGTGCGTGTGGCGAGGATCGGTGGACATCGTTGCGCTCGTCGATTGCCGGACTGATCTCAATCAGGGATGCTTGGCGATGAACTGCTCGACATTGTCCTTGGTGGTCAGCGTCGCATCCTGCAGCTGTTCGGCGGGAATGGTCTCGCCGGCCACCAGCTTGATTGCTGCATCGACGGCGAGCCGGCCCATGCCCTGGGTCTGCTGGGTCGCGGTCACGTCGAAGACGCCGTCCTTCAGTGCCTTGAGCGCCGCCACGTCGCCGTCGAAGCCGGCAACCCAGACCTTGTGGCCGGGATTGGCGACCTTGACGGCCTGCGCCGCACCGAGCGCCAGCGCGTCGGCCTGGCCGATGACGATCGACACGTCGGGGTGCGACTGCAACAGATCCTGCGTCAGCTTGAAGCCTTCGTCCTGGTGCCAGCCTTCGCTCCACAATTCTCCGACAACCTTGATGTCGGGATAGCCTTTCAGCGCTTCGCCGCAGCCCTTCGAGCGGTCGACTTCGGGCGTCGTGCCCTTCTGGCCGTGGATGATGATCAGCTCGCCCTTGCCGCCGGCCTGCTTGGCGATGTAGTCGCAAACCGCCTTGGCCGATGCCACGCTGTTGGTTGCGATGAAGGTATCGCCGGGCGCGCCATCGGCGTTGCGGTCGACATTGACGACTGGGATGCCGGCAGCCTTGGCGGTCTTGGTCGGCACGGTGGCGGCGGTGGCGCCGGCTGGAATATAGATCAGCGCATCGATGTTCTGCGTGATCAGGTCCTGCACCTGGCTGACCTGGGTCGCCGAATCGCCCTTGGCGTCGACGGTAACGACCTCGATGCCCTTTTCCTTGCCGTAGGCTTCGACGGACTGCTTGATCTGGTTGAAGAAGTCGGCCTGCAGATTGGCGACGGCGAGGCCGAGCTTTTTGGCCTCCTTGGCCGAGGCCATGTCGGACAGGCCAAGCAGCGGGATGACGGCCGCGGCGGCAAGCAGCAATGAACGTTTGGTCAGCATGTTTATTCCTCCGTTGATGTTCAATCTGTCCTGCCCGCGCATCGCGGCGCCCCTTGGCCGAACAACTCCCAGTTTCGGATCACCGATCCGTTTTCGCCCGAATATCGGGGCGAATCTCATTGAGCCCAATTCTTCATTGTGCCCCATTCTTCATTGTGCTCGGCGCCGCCAAGTGTCGGTGGCCACCGCCAGCGCGATCACCACTCCGATAACCACTTGCTGGATGAAGGGCGAGACACCGAGCAGGTTCAGCCCGTTGCGCAGCACGCCGATGATGAGGACGCCGATGGCTGTGCCGCCGATCGAACCGACGCCGCCCGACAGGCTGGCGCCGCCGATCACCACCGCCGCGATGGTGTCGAGTTCGTAGCCAAGGCCGGAGCTCGGCTGGACGGAATCGAGTCGGGCGGCAAGCACGATGCCGGCGAGACCGGCCAGCACGGCGCAGATCGCATAGACCCAGTTTGTCAGCGACTTGACTGGTATGCCGGACAGCCGGGCGACTTCGGCGCTGCCGCCGATTGCGTACAGGCTACGGCCGGTAGCGCGATAATTCAGGAAGATCGCGAAAATGACGGCAAGCACGATCATCAGCCCGACGGTGACCGAGAGGAAGCCGAAATGGCGGATGATCGACAGGCTGGTGAACCAGTCGGGAAAGCCGACGATCTGCGAGCCGTCGGTGATCATGTTGGCGAGGCCGCGCGCCACCGACATCATCGCCAACGTGGCGATGAAGGGCGGCAGCTTGGTGATCGTGACCAGCAGGCCCGAAAGCAGCCCGCAAAGACCGGCGACGACGAGGGCCGCGGCGATGCCGGCGGGCAGGCCGAGATTGAGATAGTCCGGATGGGCGACGAAGCCCATCACCATGGAAGCCAGCGCCAGCACCGAGCCGACGGACAGGTCGATGCCGCCGATCAGGATGACCAGCGTCATGCCGATCGCCATGATGCCGAGCACGGTGACCTGGTCGAGCACGTTGAGGATGTTGCGGATGGTCAGGAAGGTGTCGGTGGTCAGCGAGAGCGCCAGGCACAGCAGAACCAGCCCGATCAGCGGCCCCATGGTTCCGGCAAAGACAGCCGAAAACCTTGCGCCCGCCGTAGCCTGTGCGCCAGAGCCTGCCTTCAACTCGCCTGCCTTCAAATTGCTTGCGTCGTTGCTCACAGCCACTTTGTCTCCTCCACAGCAATCCGGCGCTGCATCACCGGGCCACTTTGCTCACCAGGCCCCTCCCTGTGAACAATTTATCTTTAACATGCAATTTTGTTCAGCTAAACTGTTCGTCGGAAAATTGTCAAGGCCTGCCGCTTCATTCGACGACGGGTTTGCGCTGTCCGTCGGTTTGCCTTACGCAAGGTCTCCGAAATCTTGGGCATTTCGAAGTCGCCGGATTGGAATATCATGAGCAGAGCCGGCGGCTGCGGCAAGGCAAACAGATGACGATCGTAGAGAACGAAAGAGCCTCGCGCTTCCCCGACGCCGAACTCAAGGCCCGCGCCGCCTGGCACTATTACGTCGAGGGTCTTACACAGGAGCGGATTTCCGAAATTCTCGGCGTCGGCCGCATCAAGGTGCACCGCATTCTCTCCGCCGCCCGCGAAGAGGGTGTCGTCCAGTTTCGCATCCGCGACAGCGTCGTCGAATGCGTGATTTTGGAGGAAAGCCTCAAGCAGCGGTTCGGGCTCAGCCAGGCTGTTGTGGTGCCGTCGGCGGCCGACCGAAGCAACGCGCCGCTGATGATCGGCCACGCCGCCGCCGCCTACCTGGCCGACCATGTGAATGCCGGCGATGTCATCGCACTGGGCTGGGGGCGGACACTGAAATTCGCCATCAATGAATTGCCGCGGCGGCCCATCGCCAGGACGACGGTGGTTTCGATGCTTGGCGGCCTCACCCATGCCCAGCCGCTCAACCCGACAGAAAGCGCCTGGGATTTCGCCGAAAAGATCGGTGCGGAGTGCTTCCTGCTGCCGGTGCCGGTCTATGCCGACAAGCCGGAGCAGCGCGACGCCTTCATGAGCCAGCGCAGCGTTCAGGACGTCGTCTTCCGTGCACGCCGGGCAAACATCGCCGTGCTCAGCGTCGGCTCGTTTTCCAACGACAGCCCGATCGCTAATTACGGCTTCATCAAGCCAAGCGAACTCGAGGAATTGCAGGCGGCCGGTGCCGTCGGCGATATTCTGTGTCATTTCATCGACGCCGAGGGCCGCCCGGTCGACCACGAGGTCAACCGCCGCGTCTGCGCCTATCCGCTGCAGGATCTGTCGGATATCCCGAGCATCATCCTGGTGTCGGGAGGCAGCGAGAAGGTAGCGGTAATGCGGGCTGCGCTCGCCAACACCAAGGTATCGGTTCTGATCACCGACGAAGACGCGGCCAAGGGCCTGCTCAAACGCTAGATTTCGCCGAGAGCGCCGAGGCGGGTGTGGATGTCGCGCGTCGCCTGATAAAGGTCGCGGTAGATTTCCTTGCGGCTGCGATAGGCGGCGACAAGCCCGTCGACCGGATCGACATGCCTGGTGGGAGCGGCAGCCATTACCTCTGCTGCGGCTTCCGGCGAGGCAAACCAGCCGACAGCCGCTGCCGCCAGCATGGCAGCGCCGAGTGCGGCGGCTTCGTTGACCGGCGAAACCGAGAGCGGCCGCTCGAGCACGCTTGCCATGATCTGCATTAGCAGCGCGCAATTGGTGCCGCCGCCGGCGGCAATCATCGCCGCCGGTCCGCCGGCCTGGGCTTCCATGGCCTCGGTGGCGACGGCCTGCTCGAAGGCGATGCCTTCCAGGACAGCGCGGAAGAGATGCTCCGGCCGGTGATCGAGCGACAGGCCGACAATGGCGCCGCGCGCCGCACCGTCCCAATACGGGCTCATGACGCCGGCCCAATAGGGCATGATGAGCAGGCCCTCGCTGCCCGCGGCAACATTCAGCGCCACTTTCTCCAGCGCTGCCGCCGAGGGCGAACCGGTGGTTCGCACGATCCAGTCGACCAGCTGCATGCCCGAGCGCAGCACGGTCTCCAGCATGAAACCGGAGCCGGTCGGCGAGACCAGCGTGCGAAAGGCGTCCGAGGTTTTCACCTTGCCGGAATAGCAGCCGCTGACCACGCCGGAGCCGAGCGAGAGATAGCTCTTGCCCTCGCCGTAGACGCCCATGCCCAGGCCCATCGCCTGGCCGTCCCCAGCGCCGGCAACGACCGGCGTGCCGGCCCTCAGGCCGGTCAGCTGCGCTATGCTTGCGGAAAGACTGCCGCAGACCACGCCTGGCGCGACCAGCTCGGGCAATTGCTCCATCTGCAGTCCGGCGGCCGCAACGAGGCGGGGATGCCAGGTACCTTTCTCGACGTCGAGCAGCCCGAGCGGATCCGCACTTGCGGTGCTGGTGACCAATCGCCCGGTCAGCCGCTGGACGAAGAAACCGTGCACGTCGACCAGTGCCGCTGCCTGGCGAAGCACTTGCGGCTGGTGCTCGGCAAGCCAGGCAATGGCGTAGAGCGCCGGCGTCGGGTCCGGCGGCTTGCCGCTCCAGTCGCGGATCGCCTCGCGGCCGAGTTCGGCCGAAAGCCTGATAACCTGCGGCCGGGCGCGTTCGTCGAGCCACAGGATCGCCGGCATGAGTGCTTTGCCGGCGCTGTCCACCAGCGTGAAGGTCTCTCGCTGGTGAGCGATGCAGATCGCCGCCACCCGCGTAGCGCCGACCGCCTCGGTGACCTGCTTCAATGCGCCAAGCAGCGCCGTCCACCAATGTTCGGCGTCCTGCTCGAAATGGCCGGGCTTCGGATTTGAAAGCGGGTACGGCTCGCGCGCCTGGAACAGCTCCTCGCCGTCTCGCGCGAAGGCAACCGCCTTCACGGCCGTGGTCGAGGCGTCGATCCCGATTACGACATCGTCCATCAGGCGGAGATCCGGCGGGGTCAGGCTGCGTTTGTAACGAACCGTCCGTCCGACTGGTCGAGACGGCGGCGGATCTGGGTTATCACCATCGAATCATCGGGTACACAATTTTCATAGGTCAGGAAGTCGCCGGTCTTGAGCGGCTTGACCACCTTGGCGCGTTCGGCAAGGCCGAGCGGCAGGGCGCCGCGGGCGCGTGCATCCCCCCAAGTCATGGCGAAGCCGCGATAGTCGTTCTCGCCGATCATGCCGAGCGACTGGCCGACGCCAAGATCGCTCTTGGCGACCGCCACCGCCTCGGCCACAGGATGGTCGAGCGGCTCCATGTCGGCCCGCTTGTAGATCACGGCGCGCGCCGCCGACAGCGGCACTTCCAGGCTGGTCAGATGATAGGGCCGGAAGATCGTGAAATAGGGGCCCTTGCCGACCTTGAGGTCGATCATGCGCTCCAGCACACGCGGATGCCGGGTCTCGATGATGCAGAACACACCGGGCGCCACGCCCTTGCCGATCGAGTAATCGACAACGCCCTTGCGGTGCAGCACGCCGCCATCCTCGCGCGGGCAAAGCACGCTGGCCAACTCCTCCAGCGTCGCGGTCGGGCCGTGCATGCCCGGCACATCGGGCACTAGGCCGGTCGCATTGGCGATCGCCACCATCTCGATCGCCGTCTTCGAGCCGTCGACGAATTCGACCAGCATGCGCGCATTCATGTTGCGCTCGGCAGCCTCCTTCTCGTAGTCGGCCGGCATGGCGTCGATCTTCAGCGGATTGTTCTTGCCCTTGCCGGCGGCGATGATGTTGAAGCCGAGGCTCTTGGCAAAGCCGATGATCTCCAGCGTGCAGGCCGGCTCGTCGCCGGCCGCACCGGTATAGACCACGCCGGCCTTACGCGCTTCGTCCTTGAGGAAACGGCCGATGGTGATGTCGGCCTCGACATTGAGCATGACGATGTGCTTGCCGCTCTTCATCACGTCCAGCGCGAACAGCGTGCCGATATTGGGATTGCCCGTCGCGTCGATGATGACGTCGATCCGGCCGGCCGCCGCCAGCGCATGCAAATCTTCGGTCACCGCGATCTTGCCGGCCTCGATGGCGCGGTCGATCGCGGCCGCATTGCCGGCATGGACGATGTCGGAACGGTCATGGCCAGCGAGCAGCGCCGCGTCGATCGCTGCTTGCGGCCTGACTTCGGAAATGGCGCCGATCCGCATGCCCGGCATCAGCGCGACCTGGACGACGATGTCGGTGCCCATCTGTCCGGCGCCGGCAAGCCCGATGGTGATCGGCCCCTGCTGTTCAGCGCGCTGCAGAAGTTCCGCTGCAAATTGCGGATGGGACATGTCGCTTCCTCCAGTTCCTGACGCGCCGCAGCGTCCAAATCAACGTTTGAACATTTCTATTTGCAAATGAAAAATATTTCAACCGGCAATTGGGCATTGTCGCTCTGCAATCGGCCGAAGACGATTGGATGAGCGGTCAATCCACACGGCCGTGCCTCCGCAGTCAGAAGGACGCGGCATATTCAGGTTGATTGGGTGCAGCCTTATTGCAGCTCAGCTGCCGATTTCGAAGAAGGGCGCACCAAGCAGGCCGGGAACGACATCGATGCCGAGGCCCGGCCCATCCGGAATGCCCATACGGCTTCCCGAAACCGGCGGCATGTTGGATGCGGTGCGCACCGTCACCCATTCGTGAAAGGCGATGGCGTGCAGCCGGCGCTCCTCCGGCGTCGACAGCGACAGATGCGCCATGGCGGATGTGTCGATCTCGGCGCCGCCAGTGTCCTCGACCGTGATCATGAAGCCGAGGTCGACGGCAAGGTCGCGGATCTGGCGCGTCTTGGTGACGCCGCCGAGGCGCGAGATCTTCAGCGTCAGCCCGTCGGCGGCGCCCTTGCGGTGGATGTCGAGCATATCGTCCAGCGAGGCGACGGATTCGTCAAGCACCATCGGCTTGTCGAGCGAGCGGCGCACCGACAGGCATTCGTCGATCGTCGTGCAGGGCTGCTCGAACGTGTAGTCGATGGTGCGCGTCGCATCCACGAACTGGCGCGCCTGGTAAGGGGTCCAGCCGGCATTGGCGTCGCAGAAGATGACGGTGCCCTTCGGCACCGCGGCGGCAACGGCTGTGACGCGTTCGATGTCGTCATGGACGTTGCCGCCGACCTTGACCTGCAGCCGGTGAAATCCTTCCCCGACGATGCGCTTGGCGAGCGCGGCCATCGCGTCGACCGTGCCGTGGGTGACGACCTTGTAGAGTTCGGCCGTCTCGCTCTCGCGGCCGCCAAGCAACGTGACCAGCGGCACGTCGGCGGCGCGCGCCGCGAGATCCGAGCATGCCATGTCGAGCGCCGACTTGACGTAGGGATGGCCCTTGAACACCGTGTCCATCAGCCTGTTGATACTGGCAAGCCCGCGTGGGTCATGGCCAATGAGATGCGGCGCGATCTCGACGACGCCGGCGCGAGTACCCGCAGCGAAGGCAGGCGAATAGAAATTGCCAAGCGGCGCCATCTCGCCCCAGCCGGTGAGGCCGCTATCGGCGATGACGGCGACGATCATCGCGTCGAACGCATCGGCGACACGCCCCTTGGACATGCGGTAGGGCCCGTCCACGAAGGGCTGCACGACATGATATGCCTTGATGGTTTTGATCTGCACGTTTTCTGTCCGTTGTCTGTGTTCCGGGATGTCCGTCAAATTTGTCGGGCTCAGCCGGCTTTAAGTCGGCCGGCACGATCGGCGCCGGCGCCCTTTGAGCCGCGCTGTTCCAGCCCGCGCGCATAGGCGAGCAGTGCCTCGAAATCGAAATCGATATGCTCCTTGGCATGGCGCTGGGCGGCGGGCATGTCGGTGCCCTTGAGCAGCCGCACATAGGTCTCGTGAGCATCTTCGGCAGGCACCGGCTCGTTGCGCGCCCGCTGGTGCAGGGCGAAATACATCTGCAACCGGCTGGTCAGCCGCTGCCAGGTCTCCAGCAGCACCGAATTGTCGGCCCATTCATGGATCAGGCCATGCAGTTGCAGCGCCGTTTCGATCTGCCGCGTCGTGTCCAGTTCGCGCGTCGCCTGCTTCACCGCCGCATGGCGCCGGTCAAGTTCGTCGAAGAAGCGCTGGTCGCGAAGCGGCCAGGTCCGCGCGATGGCGAATTCGTCGAGCACCCTGTTGAGCGAATAGGCATCGTCGATGTCCTTGGCGGTGACGTTGATGACGAAGGTTCCGGCGTAGGGAATGCTGGTCAGGATGCCTTCCTGCACCAATTCGCGCATCGCCTCGCGCAGCGGCGCGCGGCTCACCCGCATCTGCTCGGAAATCCTGAGTTCGTTGAGCTTCTGCCCCGGTTCCAGCCGGCCGGTCAGGATCGCCCGCCTCAGCAGCGCGACGATCTCGGCGCGTCTTGTCGTGTCGGCGATCGGACTGAAATCCAGCTTTGCCATTCGGCTGCTCCAGGGAACCGAAAGCAAGACAAGCAGATTGTCGACAATCTAACAAGAGCTGGATTCTCGATCCTGGAGACATTGGCGCCCTTCCGGCCTCAGCCAGCCTGACCATGCAAGCCGACCAGGTCCCGGCCGCTGAGCGTCAGCTGGCTTCTCACAGCGGGAGACAACCTGGTGCGTAGCCTTCGCAATGTCCATTGACGACTGGGAAGGTTTGTGTCACTAGCAGTGACATGAATTCACAAACGATGACTCAGAAATACGAGAGCCCGCTGCGGGCAGAGCAGGCGCAGGCTACGCGCGAGCGCATCCTCGCGTCCATTCGAACGATTCTGGAGCAAAATCCGTACAGCCTCCTTGGCTTCGATGAGGTTGCCGAGGTTTCGGGCGTAAACCGACGGACCATCTTCCGCCATTTCCCGACGAAGGAAGCGCTTTTGGAAGCCTTTTGGGCCAGCACCAATGCCTCGCTGGGAGTGCGGTTCTGGCCTGAGCGGGAGCAGGATCTGATCGATCTTCCTCCCGACCTTTTCGCCTCGTTGGACGCAATCGAAGGCGTAGTCAGAGCCTCGCATGCGAGCGCTACCGGGCGCGAGATGCGCCTGCAAGCCAATGGTGAGCGGCAACGTGCCTTTCAGAGCAGCCTTTCGCAAGTCGCAAACGGAATGGACCCGAAGGCGGCGCGCCAGCTTGAGGCCGTGATCCAGCTCCTGTTCAGCGCCACTGCCTGGCAGACGATGAAAGACTACTGGGGTCTTACCGGCCGTGAGGCCGGAGAGGCAGCCGCCTGGGCAATTCGCGCCTTGCTCAATGCGGCAAAATCGCAGCAAGGCGCTGTTCGAAAGGAAAAAGCAAGTGACTTGGGATAAGACCAAAGCGACGGTCCATCCGGCCGATTCGGTTCAAGGCTTCTGGGTGATGGGCGATCAGGTCGCTGTCCGGGCAAAGCTCGCTGGGACGGCACTCAACGTGATCGACGTCACGGTACCTCCTGGAAGCGGCACGCCGCCCCACACGCATCCTTCCGCGGAAATTTTCCGCATTCTCGAGGGCACCCTCACGATATGGACAATGATCGATGGGGTCGCGCAAGAATATGAGGTGGAACCCGGTGATGTCGTCACCATTCCGGGCAACGCGCCCCATGGCTATCGCAATGCTGGTCCCGTGCCGGTTATTTTCATGGCGATCGTCGACGACGAGATGATCGCATTCTTCGAAGAGGCTGCATCCAAGGACGCGCCCTCCGGCCCGCCGACCGCTGGCATGATTAACCGCGTGATCGAGCTTACCGGACGCCACGGGATCCGGATCCTGCAGGCGGCCTGACCGGCGAAACCGTTGCGCCAGGATTTGACCTGGAAGACGGTGCCTTATGCCGCCTAAATCCAGCAGTCCATCCCTCCAGGTCGAAGCGGGCGTTCGCGCGATAGCCGCGACAAGCCGTCGGCTGGATGGATGTCTCGTTTGCTGATCCACAAACTGCCTTCACAGTTGGAGAGCGCCTCTATGCTGCCATCGTCGCCAGAGCCGCCGTTCGCACAACGGCTTGAATCGGCCGTGTCGAAAACATCAGCAAAAACGGCGCCCTTGGCGTGGGAGCCGAGGGCGCCGCGGGACCGGAACCTGATGGGGGTTATCAGGTGGCCGGTTTCTCGGGCAGCGGCGAGACCGGCATTCCCGGGCCGATCTTCTGCAGATTGCCGGTAATCACCCGGTCGCCTTCGGCCACACCGCTCAAGATGGCGACCTGATCGCCATTGGTCGGTCCGAGCGAAACGATACGCTGGTCGACCGTGTTGTCCTTGCCGACGACATAGAGATATTTGCCGAGCTGGCCTGAGCCGAGTGCCGTCTGCGGTACCATCAGCGCATCGGGCTGCTCTTTGACGTGCAGCCGGACGCGGACATATTGGCCGGGCAGCAGCGTGAACTTGCCGTTACCGACCGTCGCCCGTGCCGTGATCGTGCCGGTCGATCGATCGATCGTGTTGTCCATGAAGGTAAGATTGCCCTTCTGGCGCGGTTCCGTTTCACCGGGAAGCAGGACGTCGACACTGATCGGTCCCGCGGCGCGGGCTTGCTCGATCTGTGTCAGGTCCGTTTCGCTCGGATTGAAGGTGACGTAGGTCGGATCGAGCTGCACCAGCGAATTGAGCACCGTGCCGGCAACGCTGACCAGCGTTCCAACGGAAGCCTGGCTGCGACCGATACGTCCCGCAAACGGGGCACGGATTTCGGTGTAGCTCAAATTGAGCTCGGCGGTCCGCAAGGCGGCCTGGTTCACGGCGAGCGAGGCCTGAGCCTCACGCAAGGTGCTGGTGCGCTGGTCGAACACGTCCTTGGCGAGATAGCCGCTCTTGGCGAGTTCGCTGCCGCGCCCGAGATTGGAGCGCGCATAGTCGAGCGTCGCCGTGTCGCGCTGGATAAGCGCCTTCGCCTGCTCGAGGGCAGCCTGGAAATCCTCAGGCGCGATCTTGTAGAGAAGGTCGCCCTTTGCAACGTCGCTGCCGTCGGTGGCGACCTGCTCCTGCAGATAGCCCGGCACGCGCGCCTGCAGCGTGATGCTGCGGATCGGCTCCACCCGGGCGGCGTAGTCGAGATAGATCGGGATCGTCTTCTTGACGACGCTCACCACCGGCACCGGCATGACAAAGGCTTCCGGCTTGGGGGTTGCCGCCCCGGCTGTGCCGGCGTTGAGGCTGAGGCTGCCCATGTCGAGCAGGTGAACGCTCGCCACCGAAATGGCCCCAAGGGCGACGGCCGTTCCCAGCGCGATTTTCCATTTACGCATGATCAATTCTCCAGTCCTATTCAGCCGCTTCGGCCAATGGCTCGAAGGCGGGTTCGGCAGTTGGTTGTTCGGTCGCTTCGGAAACCGGTTCGCTCTCGCTGCGGCGCTCGCGCAGCTGCTCGATCACCGCATAGAAGACCGGCACGAACACCAGCGACAGGATCGTCGCCGCGACCATGCCGCCAAAGACGGTGGTGCCGATCGACTGCCGGCTCGCCGCACCTGCACCTGTAGCGAACATCAGCGGCAGCACGCCGAGGATGAAGGCGAAGGCGGTCATCAGGATCGGTCGCAGCCGAAGCCGCGCCGCTTCCATCGCGGCGTCGACGATGCTGAGGCCTTCTTCGCGCCGGCGCCGGGCAAACTCGACGATCAGAATCGCGTTCTTGGCCGCCAGTCCGATCAGCATGACGAAGCCTATCTGCGAATAGACGTCGATCTGCATGCCGCGCAGCCACAGCACGACGAATGCACCGAACAGTGCGAGCGGCACCGCCAGCAGCACCATGAACGGCATCGCCCAGCTCTCATATTGCGCGGCGAGGATCAGGAAGACGAAGACGATCGCGAGACCAAAGACGACGGATGCGATCGATCCCGCCTTGAGCTCCTGATAGGTGATGCCGGTCCATTCGTAGCCGAAATCTCTCGGCAATGCCGTGGCAGCGGCACGTTCCATTGCCGCCACCGCCTGGCCGGACGAAAAGCCGGGCGCGGCGCCGCCATTGATCAGGGCCGACGCATTGTTGTTGTAATGTGGCACGGTCTCGGGGCCGACGACGGGCACAAGCTTGCCCAGCGTGCTCAGCGGCACCATGCCACCCGACGCATTGCGGACATAGAGCCGCGAAATGTCGGCCGGACCGGCGCGAGAATCCTTGTCGGCCTGGATGGTCACCCGGAAGGTGCGGCCGAACAGGTTGAAATCGTTCACATAGAGCGAGCCGAGATAGATCTGCAGCGTATTGAACACGTCCGGCAGGTTGAGCCCGAGCAGCTTCGCCTTGGCGCGATCGAGATCGTAGTTGAACTGCGGCGTGGAGGTCGAGAACGACGAGAACAATTGCTGTGGGTTGAGCTCCGGCTGCTTGCGCGCCTCGGCAATCACGGCTTGCGTCGCATCGTTGAGCGCCACGCTGCCGCGGCCGGTCAGGTCCTCGACCTGGAACTCGAAGCCCCCGGTGGTGCCAATGCCCGGGATCGACGGCGGGTCGAAGCTCAGCGCAAAAGCCTCTGGAATTTGCAGCAGCTTGTTGCGCACGTCGGCGACGAGCTTAGACGCGCTCTGATCGGGGCCGCGTTCGTCCCATGGCTTCAGGATAGCGAATTCGACCGCCGAATTCGACTGCGCGGCACTGGTCAGGAAGTTCAAGCCGCTGATCGAGCCGACGATGTCGACGCCGGGCGTGTTCTGCAGGATGTCGCGTGCCTTTTGCGCCACCGCGTCGGTGCGTTCCAGCGAGGCCCCGTCGGGGAGCTGGATGACGACGAAGAAATAGCCCTGGTCCTCGACCGGAAGGAAGGTCGAGGGCAGGCGCTGCCAGACGAAATAGGTCGCGACAAGTCCGGCCGCGAACACGCCAAGCATGATCCAGCGCAGGCGGATGAGAATGCGCACACCATTCGCATAGGCATGCGCCAGCCGTTCGAAGCCCATGTTGAACCAGCGGAACAGCACGAACTGTGTTTCCGGCCGGTGGCGCAGGAAGGCGGCGCTGAGCGACGGGGTAAGCGTCAGCGAGACGAAGGCCGAGATGCCGAAGGAGATCGCCACAGTCAGGGCGAACTGGTTGTAGAGCCGGCCGGACACGCCGGGAATGAAGGCAACCGGCACGAACACAGCCATCAGCACGGCGGTCGTGGCGATGATCGGGCCGGTAACCTCCGCCATCGCGGTACGCGTGGCAGCCAGCGGTTTGAGGCCGGCCTCAAGTTGGCGTTCGACATTCTCGACGACGACGATGGCGTCGTCGACGACGAGGCCGATCGCCAGCACCATGCCGAGCAGGCTGAGCATGTTCAGCGAGAAGCCAAGCATATGCATGACGGCCAGCGTCGCCACCAGCGACACCGGAATTGCGATCGTCGGGATGATCGTGGTGCGCCAGCTTTGCAGGAAGATGAACACCACGGCGACGACCAGGACCAGCGCCTCGCCGAGCGTGATCAGCACGTCGTGCATCGAGGCCGAAACGAAACGTGTCGTATCGTAATGCATGGCGTAGCTGACGCCCTTCGGGAAACGGGCCGACAGCTCCTGCATCTTGTCCTTGACGCGCTGCTGCAGATCGAGCGCGTTGGAGCCCGGCATCTGGTAGACCGCGAGCACCACCGTCGGGTCCTTGCCGAAGAAGGCCGACGACGAATATTGCAGCGCGCCGAGCTCGATGCGCGCAACATCGCGCAGCCTGACCAGCGAGCCGTTGGCGGTATTGGCCCGCACGACGATGTCGCCGAACTCCTTGGGATCGCTCAGCCTGCCGACGGCGTTGACCTGCATCTCGAAGGCGGTGCCGGCCGGAGCCGGCGACTGCCCGATCTTGCCGGCCGCCACCTGGACGTTCTGCTCGGCGACGGCGTTCTGCACGTCGACGGCAGTAATGCCGAGATTGGCGAGCTTGTCGGGGTCGAGCCAGATGCGCATCGAATAGCGCCGCTCGCCGAAGATCTGCACGTCGCCGACGCCGGGCAGGCGCTTCAGCGGATCGACCACCTGCAGATAGGCGAGGTTGCTCAGCGCGACCGGGTTGACGGAACCGTCCGGCGAGGTGAGGTCGACGATCAGGACGAAGTTCGGGTTCTGCTTCTTGATCGTCACGCCGCCCTGATTGACGATGGCCGGCAACGAGGAAGCCGCCTGCGAAACGCGGTTCTGGACGTCGACGGCCGCCGTGCTCAGATCGTAGCCGACGTCGAAGGTGATGGTGATCGTCGAGGAGCCGTCATTGGAGCTCGACGACGACATATAGGTCATCCCCTGGACGCCGTTGATCTGCTGTTCGAGCGGCGTCGTCACCGTGTCGGCGACGACCTGCGCGCTGGCGCCCGGGTAGTGGGCGCTGACCACGACCTGGGGCGGCGTGATGTCGGGAAACTGCGAGACGGGCAGGAGGAAATAACAGATCCCTCCGGCGAGCACCATGATGATGGCGATCGCCGACGCAAAGATCGGACGATGAATGAAGAAGTTTACCATGATATGCACGCCTCGCCCGATGCTCTGGCCCGGCCAAAGGCCCTGGCCACCCTGGAAAGCCGCCGGCTGCGTGTTGAGCCGGAATCTTCGAGAAAGCCGAAATCTTCAAGGCGGCGCGGCGCATTGCGGCGCTCGGCCTGTTCGTCCGCCAGCGCACGCAGCATCGCCTCGAAGGACCGCGGGTCGACGCGGTCGGCCTTCATCAGCATGCGGATCATCGGATCCTTCACGACTTCATCGATCGTCAGATCATTGCGCTGCGACATCGAAGCGGCTCCTGGTTTTTGGTGATCCGCGGTAAGCCGCGGATCGGGTGTTTTCTTGCTCGCCGGCCGAGGCCGTAAGGTGCGGTTCGTCCCCTTGCCGATCGGGGCGGGGCTGATGGCCGGCACTTGCGAGTTTGACATGATGCAATGCGGGTGTTACAGGTAAGTAACATCTCTAACGTTACAGACCGGTAACACCCTAGTCAAGAGGTGCACCGAGGGAATTTCGGGAAACGCGATCACGGAGGTTTTGATGACAGACGGTGTTGTGGAGCGTGTTCGCCCCCGGGACAGGATCCTGGAGACGGCACGGGACATGTTTCACAAGCATGGCATTCGCGGCGTCGGCATCGACGCCATCACTGAGGCCGCCGGCACCAACAAGATGACGCTCTACCGGCATTTCGAGTCCAAGGACGACCTGATCATCGAATGTCTGCGGGCGACCGCCTGCAGCGCCAACGCGATGTGGGAAAAGTTCGAGGCCGAGAATCCGGGCGACAAGCTGGCGCAGCTGCACGCCTGGGTCCGGATGGCGGCCGATTGCCTGATGTCGGATCGCCGCGGTTGCGACATGGCCAACGCCGCCATCGAGCTGAGCGAGGCGGATCATCCGGCAAGGCAAGTGATCAAGGAACTCAAGGAAGCCCAGCGCGAGCGGCTGGTCTCGCTGTGTCGCGATGCCGGCATCGGACAGGCCGAGCTTCTTGCGGACACGCTGTCGCTGTTGCTCGAGGGCGCCCGCGTCAGCCTGCAAAGCGTCGGCGCCGAGGGCCCGAGCGCGCAGTTCGTCCGCATGGCGGAAGGCCTGATCACGTCTTTCAGGGCCAGATAGTCTCACAAGCGGCGAAACGATACGTGGCGTTTCGATTGCGGGCCGCGCCGCCGGGTGATGTCTCGTCCCATCGCGATGTGCCATCTCGCGTCTCCTGTGCCGATCCTCCGCACCATGGCCGGCGCGGCGTTGATTGCTGGTCGTGAGGCAGGATAGGGCCGCCGGCGAACCGGTGAGAGTGACAAGTGTGACAGGATTCTGCCCGACAAGCCGCGGCGGTCGCAGCGAAGCTCATCGATCCGCGGATCAGCAATCGTGTCCGGTGCCAGTCACGATCCCAGCATCGCCCGCTATCCCGGAGCCGGAACAAAAAAAGCCCGCTGCCGGGAGGAGGTGGCAGCGGGCTCGATTTCGAATACGGCACGGGAGGAGGTGTACCGCACTCAGCGTCGGCATCGCATCTGGGAGGAGTAGATGGCCGACACCTGCAAAACTATCGATTGCCCAATGATTCGGCAACCACAAAAGTTGCATAGGTGATGTGCAGATTTGCGGTATCAACCGAATTTTAACGATCGAGGCCCGAGCGACCATCGCCCTCGCGTGGCATCACTGCACCGGGACATTTTCCTTGAAGATCAGACGCGGCTCGATGAATTTCCGCGTCAGATAGGGCGCCGACGAGGCGATCGAGCCGAGCAGGCGAATGACCGACTGTTCGGCGATCAGCCGCGCATTCTGGTCGATGACGACGTCGAGCAGATCGTCGACGAGATAGCCGCGCGTCTCGCGCGTCAGATCATGGCAGATGAACACCGGCTTCGTCTGCGGCCTGACTTCGAGCAATGCTTTTGCCACGCCCGAGCGCCCGGCGCCGATACAGTAGATGCCGAGCAGCTCCGGCTCGTTGTGCAGCGCCTTCATGGTCGCGGTATAACTGGCCTCCGGCTCGTCGTTGATCTCGACGGCGCTGGTGACGGTTAGGTTGGGGAACTCCTCGCCGAGCACGGAGCGAAAGCCCATCTCGCGTTCCTCATGGCCGCGATAGGAGCGTGAGCCGACGACCATCGCCAGATGGCCCTGGCGGCCGCCGAGGAACCGTCCCATCAGCAGCGCCGCGGTGCGGCCGGCCACCCGGTTGTCGATGCCGACATAGGCCGAGCGGGGCGCACCCGGAACATCGGACACCAGCGTGACCAGGCGGATGCCGGCCTCGACGATCTCGCGCAAGATGTTGCGCGTTCTCGGATGATCGATGGCGATGACGCCGACGCCGTTCGCCTTGAGCGAGAGGTTTTCGACGGCCGCCTGCAAGGCGCTCGGCGAGATGCCGGCGAGCTTGTGGATGCGGCAGGAGGCGACCAGCGGCAGGCGCGCCGCATAATCCTCGATGTGCCTGGCCAGATCGGCCATGAAGGCATTGCTGCCGATCGGCAGGAAGAATTCGAGATGCGCCGGCCGCGACGGCAACGCGACCTGGTCGACGACCGGCAGATAGCCGAGCTGCTTGGCCGCCTCCATAACGCGCTGCCGGTTGGCGGCACTGGCCCCCGGCCGGTTGTTGAGCGCGCGGTCGACCGTCGCGGTCGACAGGCCGCAGCTCCTGGCAATATCCGAAACGGTGGCTTTCATGTCGCAACCATGTGGCGATGCGATCCAGTGCCTTGACGATCAGGCCGACCCCCGGCTGCTCAGCCGGGCCGTTGCGTGCCCTCGACCAGCGCGTCATGGATCTCCTTGTCCGACATGCCGGTGATGACGCGTTCGACTTCGGCGACGCTGGTCTTCTTCGGGTCGATATCGTCGGCGACCACCTTGCCGCGGCGCATGACGACGATGCGGTCGACCACCTGGAAGACATGATGGATGTTGTGGGCGATGAAGATGCACGAATGGCCGGAATCGCGGGCGCTGCGCACGAAGCTCAGCACGCCTTGCGTTTCGGCGACGCCGAGATTGTTGGTCGGCTCGTCGAGGATGATGAGGTCGCTGTCGAAATGCATGGCGCGCGCAATCGCCACCGCCTGCCGCTCGCCACCTGAGAGCGAGCCGATCGGCGTCGTCGGCGGGATGTTCTTCGAGATGCCGACCTGCTTGAGCAGGTCGCGGGCAACCACGTTCATCGCCTCCTGGTCCATCCGATTGAGGAAGCGCGGCGGCTTGATCGGCTCGCGCCCGAGAAACAGGTTGCGGGCGATCGACAGCTGCGTCACCAGCGCCGAGTCCTGGTAGATCGTCTCGATGCCATGCGCGATGGCGTCGCTGGTACTGCGCAAATTCACCTTCTTGCCGCGGATGAAGATGTCGCCGCTGGTCAGCGGGACCGCGCCCGACAGCACTTTGATCAGCGTCGACTTGCCGGCGCCGTTGTCGCCGAGCAGGCCGACGATCTCCCTTTCGTTGACATGGAAATTGGCATCAACCAGCGCCTGCACGCGGCCATAGGACTTGCGGATATTTTCCATGCGGACAAGCGGTTCGGCCATGGTTCAAGTCCCTGCCTGATGCCGGCGTTCCAGCCATGAATGGAGCGCCATCATGCCGAGGATGATGGCGCCGATGAAAATATTATAGGCAAGGCCCGGCACACCGATCAGCACGATGCCGTTGCGCATCACGCGCAGGATCAGGATACCGAGCACCGTGCCGATGATTGTGCCGCGCCCGCCGGTCAGCGCCGTGCCGCCGATCACCACCATGGCGATGACTTCGAGTTCGTAGCCGGTGCCGCTGTTGGGGTTGGCCGCCGAGGTGCGCAGCGAGGAGATGACGCCGGCAAGCGAGGCCAGGATCGACGACAGGATGAACAGGCCGATCTTGACGCCGCTGACGTTGACGCCGCGCGCCCTTGCAGCACTCGGGTTGCCGCCGGCCGCCTGGATCCAGTTGCCGGTCCGGCTCTGCGTCAGCACGTAGCCGAGCGCGATTGCGGCGGCGATGAACCAGAACAGCGACATATAGATCCGGAACGGCCCGATGAAGAAATCGCCGACCAGCGCTTCCGCCAGCCAGCTGCCCTCGGCGCTCCAGGTCCGCTGCGGAAACCCGTTGGTGACGAACAAAGCGGTGCCGCGCACCACCAGCAGCATGCCCAGCGTCACCAGGAAGGACGGGATCTTGAGCTGCGTCACGAACCAGCCATTGACCAGCCCGATAAACGCAGCGACCACCAGCGCGATGACGAAGGCGGCTTCGAGCGAGACGACGCCGCTGTTGAATAACGTCCACATCAGGACCGGCGAGAAGCCGAACACCGAGCCGACCGAGAGGTCGAATTCGCCTGATGTCATCAACAGCGTCATCGCCAGCGCGATCAGCCCGAGCTCAACCGTGAAGGCCAGCGTGTTCGAGATGTTCTGCGGCGACAGGAAGTCGTGGTTGATGCCCCAGAACACAGCGATCTCGACGACGAGCAGCACGAACGGCCCGAACTCGGGCCGCGCGATCGAGCGTTGGATAAGAGAACGATTTTCCACCTTGGACCCGCGATAGGATTGGATTTGGCCGAGAGCGCAACCGGCTTCGGCGGAATGATGAGACAGTCACGGCCGCCGAAGCGGCCGTGACCAACTCGATCGCGGATTTATTTGCCGGACAGGATCTTGTCGTAGACTGCCGCGGTGTCCTTCTCGTAGAGCGCGCCGGTGATCACGTCGAAGCCGGGCGGAATACCGCTCGCCGCCATGTTGGCGAGCGAGAGCGCGACGTAGCTGGTCGCCTGCGGATCCTGCCACTGGCCGGCATTGACGTAGCCGTTCAGCACTTCCTGGGTGGTGTCGAGCGAGTTGCCCCAGCCGACGACTGGGATTTCGCCCGGCTTGACGCCGACCTGGTCGAACACCCGCTTGATCGAACCGGTTACAAGGTCGCCGAGGCCGATAACCGCCTTGACCTTGGCTCTGTTGGCGGTGAGGTAATCGACCATGCGGTTGATCACTTCGGCCTGGTCGAGCGTCGCTTCGGTGATTTCGTAGGTGATGCCGAGCGGCTCGAACACGCTCTTGATGCCTTCCTCTTCCTGGACGCCATAGGTGGCGCCGGGAATTTCGACCGGCATCCAGACGAAGTCGCCCTTCTTCACCAGGCCCTTGTCGACCAAATACTGAGCCCAATGCTTGCCGAAGGTGACGTTGTCGCCGCCGACATAGGCGTTGAAGTCCGCCTTTGGGTCGGGCGTGTTGAAGTTGATGATCGGGATGTTCGCCGCCCGCGCTTCCTTGACGATCTCGACAAGGCTGCCCGGATCGGGGCTGGTCGTGGTGATGCCGTCGGCCTTGGCGGCGATTGCGGCGCGAACAGCCTCCTGCTGCGACGCCACGTCGCCATTGTGGAACGACGTGTTGACGGTGTTGCCGGTGTCCGCCGCCCATTGCTTGGCGCCGGCAAGGAAGTATGTCCAGACCGGATCGGCCGGGCCGCCATGCGAAATCCAGTAGAACGTCTTGGCCTGTGCCGCGGCCGGAATGGCCAGCGCCACCATCAAGCCAAGTACAAGCAGTCTTAGCCTCGTCAGCATTTGATTTCCTCCCATTTGAACCGAACTCCTCCTCCGACGACGATCACCGCGAAAAGCCGTGCGCGGCCAAAACGGTGGTCGCATTTTGCCAGCGTCGACCTGGGCGCATTAGAGCATTCCCTTTTTCGATCGATGGCAAGCCTCGATTGCCAATGGACGTTGGCGCAAGGCACCGCGCCATCAGCAATCCCATCAGATTGCATCAGTTTGGCTGATATTTTCCAGGCGGCCGACGATCGGCCTTGCGACCGTCATGCAATGCTGCGCGGCGGCGCGCCGAGCACGGATTGCTCTAGGTCGATAAGCGTCCCGGTCATCAGCCCGGAGGCGTCGCTGAGCAGGAACAGCGTTAGCTGGGCGACTTCGTCCATGGTCAGCAATCGACCAAGCGGCAGGCCGGCGGCGGCGATCTTTGCCCAGTTTTCGCCCTTGCCCAGCGTGCTCGCCTGCATCTCTTGTTCGGCCGGCGTCGCTACCCAGCCCATGTTGATGCCGTTGACGCGGATGCGATCGGAAAGATGCGCGTTGGCAATGTTTCTGGTCAGCGTCGAAAGCGCGCCCTTGGTTGCGGAATAGATGGCAAGGTCCGGCGCACCGCAATGCGCATTCACCGACAGTATGTTGACGATGGCGCCCGCCGCCCGCCGTGTCTTCATGTCGGCTACGGCCCCCTGCATGAGGAAGAACGGCGCGCGCGCATTGACGGAAAACAACCTGTCCCAGTCGTCGATTGTGCCAGTTTCCAGAGAGGCCCGGTCGGTGAGGGCCGCGGCGTTCACCAGACAATCGATGCGGCCGAGTCTTTTGATCGCTTCCGCCATGACAGCTGCAGGCGCGGCCGGATCTCCAAGGTCGGCCTGGATGAAGACGACGGGCCGGCTTGGTCGTGAAAGCTCTTCGGCGATGCGTCTGCCACGCTCGGCATTGCGGCCGACAATGGCGATCCCTTCGCCGCCGTCGGCTGAGGCCAGCCGGACGATGGTCTCGCCAAGCCCTTGCGTTCCGCCGGTAACGACAAGGGTCTTGCCCTCAAGAGCGACGATCAATGGACTCTCCCGAATGCCGACGAGCAGGTAATTTCCAACCAGAGAATTCTAGAATCTATCGGATGTTAGGCTGGGGGACTAGATGAGGTCGGCCCTGGCGAGGTCGCGCATCAGGTGGCTGGCGCCGTAGGTCCAGTGTGGGCAGTCGGGCGACAGCCGCACGCGGTTGACCAAGGCGCCGAATTTCTCCGACGATATGGTGACGATGTCGCCGACCTTGTGGGTAAAGCCCTTGCCTGTTTCGCCCCGATCCTTCGACGGCACGAACATCGTGCCGAGATAGAGCGCCAGCCCGTCCGGGTATTGGTGATGTGGCCCCATGGCGGCGGCGACCAACTCTTCCGGCGAGCGGCTGATCTCGGCCATCGAACTTGCGCCCTCCAGCGAGAACCCATCCTCGCCTTCGACTTTCAACCGTACGATCGCCTGCTTCACGTCGCCGATGGAAAACGTCTCATCGAACAGCCGGATAAAGGGGCCAAGTGCTGCCGAAGCGTTGTTGTCCTTGGCTTTGCCGAGCAGCAGCGCCGAGCGCCCCTCGACGTCGCGCAGATTGACGTCGTTGCCGATCGTCGCCCCGACAATCCTGCCGCTGCTGGCGGCAATCATGGCGATCTCCGGCTCCGGATTGTTCCATGTCGAAACCGGATGCAGGCCGACATCGGCGCCGAAGCCGACCGAGGCCATCGGCTGGCACTTGGTGAAGATCTCGGCATCGGGGCCGATGCCGACTTCCAGATATTGCGACCAGGCGCCGCGCGCAATCAGCTTGGCCTTGATCTCCATCGCTTCCGGCGAGCCGGGCTTGAGCTTCGACAGATCGTGGCCGATCAGCCCGGCGATGTCGGCGCGAATGGCGTCGGCCTTTTCCGCCGAACCGCGCGCCTGCTCCTCGATCACCCGTTCGAGCAGGCTGACGACAAAGGTGACGCCAGATGCCTTGATCGCCTGCAGGTCGACGGGGGACAGCAGATACGGTTTCCCCGGATCGCGCGCTGTCTCGAAACTGTTAGCGGCAATGGCATCGAGCGGGCCGATCGGCCGCCCCTTGGCCGAGCGGACGTGCCCCGCCGGATCCGGCAATTCGCAAACGTCGCGCACGGTCGGCGCCACATTTGACGTGATGTCGAAGACCGTGCCGTCACGCACCGTGACCACCAGCGGATGGGAAGCATCGCTCGCCCGGGCGCGGCCCACGAAGAGGCCTTCGGCGGGCAAATGTGTGGCGTTCGTCATGGCTTACATTTCCTGTTGTCTAGTCCTTCGGCCGCGGCACTTTCAACAAATTCCCGCCAAAGGTCTATCCCGTTTGCAGGGCGAGCTTTGTCAATTCTTTCAAGCGGTCTTCGCATCGCTGGACCTTGATCGAGCCTGACGTGCGCCAACGGCGACGGAAAACGCTCTTTCAAAATAATGAAACCGTCGCTAGGGTTTTCACCTACTGAAATCTCCAGGTGACGCTTGCCCGTACGGTTTTCCGATCCAATCTGGCAGAAGCCGCGGACAGCCACCGCGTTCCAGTCGCTTTTTCCCGCCGGCCAATGCGTCGATGTCGTTATCGTCGGCGGCGGTATCATGGGGCTGTCGACAGCCTTGCACGCTGCCCGGTTCGGCCTTGCTGTCCAGGTGCTGGAGGCCGGCGAAATTGGCAATGGCGCATCCGGCCTGACGGCGGTCAGGTCATTCCCGGCCTGAAATACGATCCGGATTGGCTGCTGGAGCATTTTGGTCTCGAACGCGGCGAAGCGCTCGTCAACTTTGCCGCCTCGACCGCTGACACCGTCTTCGAATTGATCCGCGACGAAAGACTGGCGGTGCCGTTCGTCCGCAATGGCTGGATCCAGGCCGCGCATACCGAGACCGCGCTGAAAGCGGCGGCGAACCGGGATCGGCAGTGGCGTGCCCGCGGCGCCAATGTCCGGCTGCTGAGCGGGACTGAGATCGCGACGATGACCGGCGCGCAAGGCTATCTCGGCGGCTGGCTCGATCGGCGCGCCGGTGTCATCGATCCGCTCGCCTACACGTCGGAACTGGCGCGCGTCGCTGCAGCGGCGGGCGTAAAGATCGCCGAGCGCCAGAACGTGATGCAGATCAGCAAGAATGCTGGCATTTGGCACGTTTCTACGGAAAGCGGCGCCGAACTCAAGGCCAAGGCGATTGTCCTGGCGACCAACGCCTATACCGGCGGCCTGCTTCCCGGCCTCACCGAGACGATCGTCCCGCTGCATTCCTTCCAGATCGCGACAGCACCGCTAACGTCCAATCTCGCGGCGGCTATCCTGCCGGAAGGGCAGGCAGTGTCGGATTCGCGCCGCATCCTCGTCTATTACCGCAAGAGTGCCGACGGCCGGCTGGTGCTCGGCGGGCGCGGCCGCATGGCTTTGCCGAACGGCCCGGCCGACTGGGCGCATCTGGAGCGCGCGCTGCTGCGGCTCTACCCGGCGCTGTCCGATGTGGCCATTGAAAAGCGCTGGTTCGGCCGGGTGGCAATGACGCCGGACCATCTCCCGCATATCCACGAGCCAGAGAAGGGTCTGCTGGCGGTCGTCGGTTGCCAGGGCCGCGGCATCGGCCTGATGACCGCGCTTGGCGAGCGCATAGCCTCCTACCTGTCGAGCGGCGACACCAGGCAATTGCCGTTCCCGGTCTCGCCGATCCGGCCGATTCCGTTTCATGCGTTTCGGCAGGTCGGCGTCGCCGCGACGATCGCCTGGTACCGGATGCTGGACGCGTTCGAACGCTGACGTTCATTCCCAAGCATGAAACAGCTTGACAATTTCACAAATATGAAAAATGCTTAATCGATTTCAAATTTCGATGGACAGCCGATGTCGACCATCGTCGTAACGCAGTCGCTGCCGGAAACCCGGTCTTCGCCGGCCTTCCGCTTCGCCATGCTACTGCCCGGCGGGCTGGTCACCTTCTTGCTGATCCTTTTCGCCCTTGGCCTGGTGTTCTTTCTCGCCTTTCGCGGCAATGACGGCTCGCTGCTGGGGGCTGGTTTCACCCTTGCGAATTTCGTCACTGTGGCCACCGATCCGCTGTACTGGACGGTGACGCTGCGCTCGCTGGGCATCGCCGGCCTGGTGACGCTGGCAACCGTCGTCACCGCCTATCCCGTTGCCTACTATCTGGCTTTCCATGCCGGGCGGCGGCGCGGGCTGCTGCTGTTCCTGCTGACCCTGCCGTTCTGGACCAGCTATCTGCTGCGCGTCTTCGCCTGGAAGATCGTGCTTGCCTATAATGGCGTGCTGAACTCGGCGCTGATCGAAAGCGGCATCTGGTCGGAGCCGACATTGGCCTTCCTTAATACGCCGGCAGCGGTCGTCGTCACGCTCGCCCACGCTTATGCGCCGTTCGCCATCCTGCCCATCTATGTGGCGCTGGAGACCATCCCGAAATCGCTGCTCGAGGCCGCTTCCGATCTCGGCGCAAAACCATTCACCAGTTTCCGCCGCATCGTGCTGCCCAATTCGATGCCGGGCGTGCTGGCGGCCGCTCTCGTCGTCTTCGTGCCGACCGTCGGCGATTATGTGACGCCGGCGCTGGTCGGCGGCCCTGCCAGTACAATGATCGGCACACTGATCCAGGCCGAGTTCGGCAAGGCCAATGACTGGCCGTTCGGCGCCGCACTCGCCGTCGCCGTCATGCTGGTCATTCTCGCCGTGGTGCTGGTGGTGCGCTTCGCCGACCGCCGATACGGCAGCCGCACATGAACACGGCGCGCCTGGACGCAAAGCAAGGCGGCGGCTGGCTCGGAGCCTACGTCCTTGCCTATCTGGTGTTCCTGTATCTGCCGATATTGCTGATCCCGCTGTTTTCATTCAACAATTCGATCCAGGCGGCATTTCCGCTGCAAGGCTTCACGCTGGAGTGGTATGGCACGCTGGTCGGCAATTCGGCGCTGTCCGGTGCGCTTGCCACCAGCCTCGTCATCGGCGCCATTGCCGCCACCGGCGCAACACTCTGCGGCATCACCGTGTCCTATATGGACCTCTACGGCCGCTCGCCGCTGGCCGCCACGATCAGTGCCATTGCGCGGCTGCCGATCCTGATCCCCGGCGTCATCGTCGGCATCTCGCTGTTGATCCTGGTCAATCTCGCCGGTTTCGGGCCGTCGCGCATTGCCATTGTGCTCGGCCATGTATTGGTGGCGCTGCCGACGACGGTGGTGGTCATGCGCAGCCGCTTCGCCGCCATCCCGAAGACCATCCGCGAGGCAGCGCTCGACCTCGGCGCCTCGGACTGGACGACCTTCAGACGGGTGATGCTGCCGCTCAGCCTGCCCGCCATTATTTCGGCGTTCATGCTGGCCTTCCTGACCTCGTTCGACGAGTTCATCGTCGCCTTCTTCCTCGCGGGCACCGAGCCGACGCTGCCGCTTTATATCTGGAGCCAGCTGCGCTTCCCGAAATCGCTGCCGACCGTCATGGCGCTCGGCACGGCGATCCTGGCCGTGTCGTTCGTCATCGCCGCACTCGCCGAAATCCTGCGCCATCGCGGGCTTGCCGCCACCCGGCGGCCAGCGCCCGCCAGCCTGTCAAAACCAGAAGAAACCGAAAGAGGAGAACTGCAATGGCATTCGACTTGAAATCGATAACGACAAAGGCAGCGAAAACCGGATTGGCCGCCTTCGCGCTGGCGCTTGCATCGACTGTCGCCTTTGCCGGCGACAAGCTGCAATATTTCACCTGGTCGGGTTACGAGCTGCCCGACTTCAACAAGAGCTTCCTCGCCGCGCACCCTGATGGCGTCGAAGCCTCGATGTTTGGCGACGACGATGACGCCTTCACCAAGGTCAAGGCCGGCTTCCGCCCCGATATCGCGCACCCTTGCTATGACAAGGTGGCGCGCTGGAACAAGGAAGGCCTGCTGCAGCCGATCGACACCAAGCGCATCAAGAACTGGGATTCGATCTTCCCGGTCTTCAAGAACCTGCCCGACCTGCAGGCCGGCGACGGCAAGGTCTGGATGGTGCCGTGGGACTGGGGCAATACCTCGATCCTCTACCGCACCGATCTGGTGAAGAACCCGGAAGCCAGCTGGAACCTGCTCTGGGACAAGCAATATGCCGGGCGCATGGCGACCATCGATGCCGTCCACGACACACCGGTGGTGGCGGCCCTTCTGGCCGGCGTCAATCCATTCGACATGACACCGGAACAGATGGACAAGGTGGCGGAAAAACTGCGCGAGCAGCGCCCGCTGCTCTCGAACTACACCACCGACATGACCTCGGTCGAACAGGCACTGGCGAGCGGCCAGCTGGTCGCGGCCATGACCTGGAACGCCTCGGCCACCTCGCTGAAGAAGCAGGGCGTGCCTGTAGAGTTCATGAAGCCGAAGGAAGGCATGCTGACCTGGGCTTGCGGCTTCGTCATGCTCAAGGACGCCAAGAACGTCGATCTTGCTTATGATTTCATCAACAGCCGGCTGGAAACGGATTCCGGAAAGTATCTGATCCAGGCCTACGGCTATGGCAGCTCGACCAGCTCGGCTTTCGCCGCCGTGCCAAAGGAGGAGTTGGAGAAACTGCAGCTGCCTTCCGATCCCGAGGTGATGCTGAAGACCACGATCTTCACCGGGCCGATGAAACAGAATGACGAACTCGCCAAGATGTTCGAGAAGGTCAAGGCAGGCGGCTGAGTTCGCTCTTCCTTCTCCCCTTGTGGGAGAAGGTGGATTGGCGCGCAGCGCCAAGACGGTTGAGGGGTGTTGGAAGGAATGAGGCGTTGGTGTTTTCTGGAACACCCCTCATCCGACCGAGCTTCGCTCGGCCACCTTCTCCCACAAGGGGGAGAAGGGAAGACCACGCGGCGCCGGCCAAAAATACTGTAACAAGGACGAACGAATGGACATGCTGGACGAAGCGGCTGAGAAGCCGAAGGACGACGCCGACGTCAGGGTCGGCCGGCGCGTGCGGGCGCTCAGGCTAGAACGCAATCTCTCGCTGGCCGAACTTGCCGCCAAAGCCGGTGTCTCGATAGGTGCGCTAAGCCAGATCGAGCGCGGCATGTCGTCATTGCGGGTCCGCGTGATCTGGCCGCTTGCCGCCGCCCTCGACATCGAGCCATCGGCGCTGATCGCCGACGGCAATGATGTCGGCAACGATCTTTATTGTGTGCGCGCCAACAGCCGGCGGCAGATCCCGGTCAAGTCGGAAGGCATCGCCAAGGCGCTGCTGTCGCCGCCGGCCGCCACGCTGACCGGCATGCTGGTGACCGTGGAAGCCGGTGGTGGCACCGCCGAAGCCTACGTTCATGCCGGCCATGAATTCGGCTTCGTCCTGTCCGGTGAGGTCGAGCTGGTGGTCGATTCGACCAGATATGGGCTGAAGGCCGGCGACAGCTTCGCCTTCAAGAGCACGTTGCTGCATGCCTTCCGCAATCCGGGCAGCGAGCGCTGCCAGATCCTGTGGGTCAACACCACCAAACCGTCCGAGGTTCGCGATGGCGCCTGATCCGCTCGTCCGGCTGGACAAGGTCTCCAAGATTTTCCCCGGCGGCATCATCGGGCTCGACGCCGTCGATCTCGATATTTCACGCGGCGAGTTCCTGACCCTGCTCGGACCGTCCGGCTGCGGCAAGACCACCAGCCTGCGGGTCATCGCCGGATTCGAGAGCCCGTCGAACGGCAAGGTCCTGCTCGAAGGCCGCGACATCACGGCGCTCAGGCCCTTCGACCGTCCTGTCAATACCGTGTTCCAGGACTACGCGCTGTTCCCACACATGAACGTTGCCGAAAATGTCGGCTTCGGCCTGTCGCTGCGCAAGCTCTCCGGTGCCGAACAGGCAAAGCGCGTCGGCGCAGCGCTCGCCATGGTCGACCTTGCCGAGAAGCTCGGCGCCCGCGTGTCCGAATTGTCGGGTGGCCAGCGCCAGCGCGTCGCGCTTGCCCGCGCCATCGTCTGCGAGCCGCGTGTGCTGCTGCTCGACGAGCCGCTGTCGGCGCTCGACGCGCATCTGCGCGAGCAGATGCAGGTCGAACTGAAGCGGCTGCAGTCGCGGCTTGGCACCACTTTCGTCATGGTCACGCACGACCAGACCGAGGCGCTGTCGATCTCAGACCGCATTGTCGTCATGAACAAGGGCCGCATAGAGCAGATTGCGCCGCCGGCGACCCTTTACGACCGCCCCGCCACCAAATTCGTCGCCAGCTTCATCGGCACCATGAACCTTCTGCAGTCGCGCTTTGTCGGCCGTGACGGCGAGCGCTTGCGGTTCATCGCCGGCGCTCTGCCGCTGGAAGCGATTTCGGATAAAGGCGAGCTGCCTGGCGAGGGCACGGTGCGCACCATTGGCGTGCGTCCGGAGGACCTTTTGGCCACGACCGAGGCGGCGGCCGGTACTGCACCGGTGCGGGTGAACAGCATCGTCTTTCACGGCCGCACCTTGCGCCTTCATGCAGAGTTGGGGCAGGGGACACAGGTGGTGATCGACGCGCCGCGCCGGACAGAGGGTTTTCAATTCAGCGTCGGCGACGTGGCGCATATCAGCCTGCGCCGTGGTGCCAACTGCCCTATGCTGCCTAGCTAGTCTCACTCATTTCCAGAAAACCGGAGCACGGCCCATGAGCAATCATCTCAATTTTTTCATCGGCGGCAAATGGGTCGGCCCCGTGGTTCCGGCAACGCTGGATGTGATCGATCCGTCCACTGAAGAGGCCTACACCAAAATCTCGGTCGGCTCGAAAGCCGATGTCGACAAGGCCGTGGCTGCAGCCACGGCGGCATTCCCGGCCTTTTCGCAAACGACCAAGGCCGAGCGCCTGAAGCTGCTGAAGCGTATCCTCGAAGTCTACAATGAGCGCTACGAGGACATCGCCCAGGCGGTCAGCCAGGAAATGGGTGCGCCGATCAGGTGGGCGCGCGAGGCGCAGGCCTGGGCGGGCAGGGCGCACATGGAAGCCACTATCAAGGCGCTGGAGGATTACGAATTCAGCGAGAAGCGCGGCACCACCATGGTGGTCAAGGAGCCGATCGGCGTCTGCGCGCTGATTACACCGTGGAACTGGCCGCTCAACCAGATAGTCTGCAAGGTGGCGCCGGCCATCGCCGCCGGCTGCACCGTCGTTTTAAAGCCTTCCGAAATCGCGCCGATCAGCGGCATCATCTTTTCCGAGGTGATGGACGCCGCCGGCACGCCGAAGGGCGTCTACAATATGGTGAATGGCACCGGTCCGGATGTCGGCCAGGTCATGGCTGGCCATCCCGATGTCGACATGGTCTCGTTCACCGGATCGACCCGGGCCGGCATCATCGTCGCCAAGACGGCGGCCGAGACGGTAAAGCGCGTCGCGCAGGAGCTGGGCGGCAAATCGGCCAACATCGTGCTGCCCGACGCTGACTTCGAGACGGCGGTGCGCAAGGGTGTCAACGCCTGCTTCGGCAATAGCGGCCAGTCTTGCGATGCACCGACCCGCATGCTGGTACCGGCCGCCCGTCACGACGAGGCGCTGACGATCGCCAGGAAGGCCGCCGAACGGCACAAGGTCGGCGACCCGCGCTCGGAGGAGACCAAGCTCGGGCCGGTGGTCAGCAACGTCCAGTTCGACAAGATCCAGCGGTTGATCGAGGCCGGTATCGCCGAGGGTGCGACGCTGGTCACCGGCGGCCCCGGCCGGCCTGAACACCTCAACCGTGGCTATTATGTGCGACCGACCGTTTTCGGCCACGTCAGGCCTGGCATGACCATCGAGAAGGAGGAGATTTTCGGGCCGGTCCTGTCGGTCATCTCCTACGATGACGATGATGATGCGGTGAAGATCGCCAACGACACCGTCTATGGCCTGGCTGCCTATGTCCAGTCCGGGGATATCGACCACGCCCGCAAGATTGCCAGCCGCCTGCGTGCCGGGCAGGTGTCGATCAACTATCCGGAATGGGATACGTTTGCGCCCTTCGGCGGCTACAAGCAGTCCGGCAACGGCCGCGAATATGCCGACTGGGCCATCCACGATTTCCTCGAGATCAAGGGCATCATCGGCTACGGCGCCTGAGCGTTCAACATTGGCATTACGCCAACCGTCAAGTTTGTTGCGAGCGTTGGTGCCTCGGCATCGGCGTTCGGTTGAACGGCCACGACGGCTCCGTGGCCGCAATGTGAGTGCGAAGCAGGGTCGCCTCAGATCGTCTTGAGATAGCCGGCCAACTGATCCGCCACCGTGCCCCAGCCGTCGTGGAAGCCCATCTCCTCGTGGCTGTTGCGCGTGGCTTCGTCGCGGTGGATGGCGGTGGCGGTGTAGCGCGTCGTCTCGCCATGCGATTGCAGCGATATGACGGCTGTGATGAATGGGTCGCCTGACGGCCGGTAGCCTGGCAGCAGCGCATCGGTCCACACCAGCCGCTCGTCCTGGACGATATCGAGGTAGCAGCAACGCCTATCGTTGACCTCCTTGCCGTCGGGCGACTGCATGCGGGTGCGGAACAGGCCGCCGGGCCGCAGGTCGATCTCGCAATCGGTGATGATCCACGGCTTCGGCGTGAACCATTGGCTGACATGCTCGGGTCTCGTCAGGGCCATCCACAGCAGTTCTCGCGGCGCCTCGATCGTCCGTTCGAGCACGAGGTCGAGCTTCGGATCGGGTTGGAACAACGGCACCATATTCATCTGTCTGTCTCCTTGAGTTTCAGCACGTAATCGTCGAACTGGTCGAGACGGCGCTCCCACAGCGCACGCTGCTCGGCCAACCAGTTTTCCGCGAGCTTCAACGGCTCCGGCGCGAGCCGGTAGGTCCTGACGCGGCCGGCCTTTTCCGAATGCACCAGCCCGCTGCCTTCCAGAACCCTGAGGTGCTCGATGAAGGATGGCAGGGCCATCTCGAACGGCTGGGCAAGCTCGCTGACCGAGGCGGGGCTTCGGTTCAGTCGCTCGACCACGCGTCGCCGGGTCGGATCGGCGAGCGCCCGGAAAATGCCGTCAATGGGCGGGGGGCTTTCGGTCTGCAGGCCCGTCATGGTCGTTTCCTTGCCTCAAATTAGCTCGGGAAATAGTTAGGAAGATTCCTTACTATTGGCAAGCGCGAAAATCGCAGACGGCCGGCGAGGCCGCTGGAAAACCGAGAGGCGCGGTTTTAGGGTGCCGTCAGATTCGACTGGTCCGAGGACGCGTTTTGACGATCACCATGTACGGCATCACCAATTGCGATACGGTCAAGAAGGCGCGTTCCTGGCTGGCGAGCCACGATGTTGCCTATCGCTTTCACGACTACAGGGCAGACGGGCTTGAAGCGGATCGGCTGGACGGCTGGTCAGGCAAGGTCGGCTGGGAAATCCTGCTCAACAAGGCGAGCACAACGTTCCGTGAACTGTCGGACGAGGACAGACTGGGCTTGGACGAGAACAAGGCCAAGGCGCTGATGCTGGCCAAACCGACGATGATCAAGCGTCCGGTGCTGGAACTTGGCGATCGCATACTGGTTGGTTTCAAGCCGGAGTTTTATCAGCAGGCGATGGGTGGTTGAACCCGGTGCAGCGGGACGGCGAGGTTTCGCGGCTTCGTTCCAGCTTGGGTTCCTCGCCCCCACGAAAGTGCTAGGGGATGCACACATCTTTTCGTTGCGTCGATGACTCATCTGTGAGTTGCGGCGTCGGGTTGGTGTGTGATTCTGTAGGCGACGTACTGAGGGAGGCGTCGCGGTGTCATCTATGGGATTGTTGGGGTCGTTCGGTGACGAACGGCTCGAAAAAAGGGGGTCCAGCTTCTGGAGCGGATGGTGTCGCGCGAGAGCGTGTGCCTGCGCCGCTTGGCTGGAGGAGCCCGTAGCGGGATCGTGGGCTTTTGTCGGTTCCTGGCGAACGCTCGGGTGACGACGGACAGGCTGATTGAAGGTTGGGGCGCTGCGACGGCTGAGGCTAGCGCCGGTCGTCATGTGCTGGCGATCCAGGACACCAGTGAGATCAATTTCGCGACGACGCCGGAGTATCGGCGTGGCCTTGGCGAGATTGGCAAGGGCGGCGGCCGTGGCGTGTTGCTGCACGCGATGCTGGGCATCGATGCCGAGACGGGCGGCGTTCTGGGGCTGGTGGCGGGCCGGGTGTGGACGCGCGAGGGGCGTGTGGAGGTTGCTCATGCCAAGCGGCCTCTGTGCGACAAGGAGTCCGAGCGCTGGTTGAGCACGGCCGCGGCGGCCAAGCCGGTGTTGAAGTCGGCTGCACTGGTGACCGAGGTGAGCGACCGCGAGAGCGACATCTACAGCAAGTGGGCGCTTGTACCCGAACCCGGCTTCCACATTCTGACCCGCGCCATGCACGACCGCCGGATCCAGGGCGGCGGCAAGCTGTCGACCGCACCGCTGCAGGCCGCCGGAGAGGCCATGGTCGAGCTGCGCGCGCGGCCTGGTCGGGCGGCGCGCACGGCCCGGCTGGTGGCGAGCTTTGCCCAGGTCGAGGTCGTGCGCCCCGACAACACGATTGAAGAGGGCCTGCCCAAGACGGTG
>NZ_JAMYUA010000038.1:0-57444 GCF_040322715.1 Mesorhizobium sp. M0106
TCGTTCCAGTCGTAGGAGTTGGTCGTCCACTGCGCGGTGTCGCCGACGAACCTTGGGAAGGCGGTGCGCAGGACATTGCTACGCAGATCGTAGTCGGTGTCGGCAATGCGCTTTGCTCCCGCCACCGTCTCTCCGGGCGTTTCCACCCGATAGACCCGGCCAAGCCCGTCATAATAGGAGCGGACAAAATCCTCGCCCGCCCCATTGGGCAGCGGCGTCAGCTTGGCCAGAGCCTGTGTCGCCGGATTGCCCTCGTTCTCGAAGCGCGTCTTGGCATAAGCGCCGGTGACGCTCTGCGAGACCTGATAGGGCCGGCAGAACGGATCGTAGGTGAAGGTCTTGATCAGGCCGTTGATGTCGGTCTTCGTCGCCGGCAGCCCGCAGACGGCATTGTAGGTGGCGGTCGAGACGAAGCGCGTATCCGCCACCTGTCCGCCCGTGGCGAAGTAGCGCGGCGCGCGTTCAGTTACCGGGTAAAAGTGATAGGTCGCCTCATAATCCCATTCGCTCTTGTGGCCGAGCCCGTTGGTCGCAGAGATCGTGTTGCCATAGGTGTCATAGGCAAAGTACTGGTTCACCTCCTTTTGCGGCCCCGAGTAGTAATCGGAGAAGCTGCGCTTGCGGGTGAGATTGCCCTTGACCGGCGGCGTGGCGCCGGTGTTGCCGTCATAATAGGTCTCGTCATAGCCGATATAGGCAAAGCTGGTGTCCAGCCCGGCGCGCACCGTCTGGCTGCTCGGCAGCGAGACGATGTAGGCGCTCGTGTTGGGCGCAAAGCTCGCCACCGTCCAGGTCTCGTCGCCGCTGACGTCGGTGCGGCCGTAGTCCTTGATGCTGGTGATATTGTTGTAGGCGTCGAACGCCCGCTCGACCCTGAGAGTACGTGCAATGTTCTCGGTCAGCGTCGTGTCGGTCGCAATGTTCTGCACGGTGTAGGGCTTGCTCGCGGTGTTGACCGTATAGGTCTCGGCGACCTGCTTGTGCACGGTGCCGGCGCCATCCTTCCACACCGTCAGCGACGGCAGCCCATAGCTTGCCAGGTCCTGCCGGTAGGTCGTCTCCACCTTGGAGGCCGCCGTCTCGCCATTGGCCAGCGGCTTCGTCTCGACGATCGAGGCAAAGCCCAAAAACTTGCGCGCCGCCGGATCGTATTTGCCGCCGGCATAGGCGTAGGTGCTCACCGAAGTCTGGCCGCGGCCGTCGCCGACCGACAGTTTTGTCACCGCATGCACCACCTGCGGCAGGTAGGTGTTCGCCCAGGTCGACGATGGCGCATACTCCACCGCGACCGTCCCGCCCAGCTCCGTCACCACCGAGCGCAGCAGGTTCGGATTGCCGGCGCCGGGGGCCGAGATGAACATGTGGTCTTTGTAGTCGGTAAAATCCGGCAGGCCATCGCCGTTGAAGTCGCCTATGGCAACGCCGGCATTCATCCTGGCCGGAAGTGTGAATTCCACCGGCGCCATCGCCGTCGACGACGGACGCAGCGAGAAGACGCGGATCGTGTCGGCCCTGCGCGCCGTCAGTGTGCCACCGATGGTAATGACGTCCATGCGGCCGTCATTGTCGAAATCGCGAAGAACGGCGGACGTTCCCGGTATCGAGGAAACCGTGTACTCCTTGAAGCCGACACCGGTCGACAGCCAGAGTCTGACGCTGTCATCACTGCCCTTGTAGTGGAAAATGTCGGTCGCGCCGTCGCCATTCGCATCGGCCAGAACACAGGTACCCAAGTCGGCAAACGTCGAGCAGTTCGGGGAAAACGCGGGCTCGGCCGACTCCCACGTGCCGTTTGACAGGATAGCCTTCTTTACGTTCCCGCCCAGCAGCGGCGCGAACAACGGCTGCTGGTGCCCATTGCCGAGGAAATCGCCGACACCGATCACGGTGCCGATCCCGCCCCCGTTGACGGTATCGATGCCGTCAGCGTCCGCGTCGGCGACAATAGCTGGGCCAGCCGAGAGCACATCGCACGCGGCTTCATAGCCGGGCGGCGGCGTGACGGGGGGGCCTATGATCGGGATTGGCCTGCAATTGGCATTGGTCAACGCCAGCTGGCTGTTTGTGAGGACAATCGCGCCGCGTGTCCCCGTCGTCACCGTGTGGCCGTCATCCGAAGTTGTCGTCACCGTGTCGGCAAAGTCCATCGTGCCTTTGCCGGATAATAACCTGCCAGGCTTGGAGGAATATTTGCCGTCATACGCTGCGTTAAGGCCTGCCGAGATTATATCGATGAGTGCGCCATTCGAATCGAACTTGTATCGGTACTTTGTTCTGCTGGCAGTTCTTTGTCCGGTTGGGGATTCCCCTTGCGTGGCGTAGTCGCCAAAGATCTCGTCGCGGCCGTCAAAGTCCAAATCGCCGACCTCGTTTGCTGCTCCCACGCTGGACGGAAAGAGAGGACCATCTGTGAGGAGTGCGCTATTAACGGTCGTGTAGACCCCATCAGTATTCTGGTAAGTCATCTGGCCGAGCGGCTTGGCGGTGCCGCCGGTGATGGTGCCGTCGGCGGCGATGGCTGCATCGGTGCCATAGCGGGTGACGGCGGTCAGGCGCGAGGCGTTTGAGAACGGCGCCTGGTCGTAGGTCAGCTTGTAGGCGCTGCGCAGCACGCCGGAGACCGTGACGCCGATGGCCTTGATGCGCTGGCTGGTCTCGGAGATGTCGCGGCCATTGCCCATCAGGATCAGGTCGGGCCGTGTCTCCAGATAGAATTTTACGACGCTGCCGTTGTAGCTGATCGTATCGGGGTAACAGACCGGGGTTGCCGGACAGGTGTAGCTGTAGGCGACGCCGTTGCCATTGGTGTCGGTGACCGAGGTCAACAGCCAGCGATAGCTTTGGGCCAGATCATAGGCCGGCGTGCCGGCAGTCGGCGTCAGGTTGGCGACGGCCGCCACCGAGCGGTAGGTCGAGACGGTGCCGTCGCGATCCGTCACCTTCCATTCATTGGTGGTGCCGTTCAGCGCAATGCGGCGATAGGATTCATTCTCCGTCGCATGCGTGCCGCCGGTCGAACACGACGGCGACACCGTGCCGGCGACGCAGGCAACCAGCTGTTGGCCGTCGAGCAGATAGATGTCGGTGCCATCGAAGGCCGGCATGCCATAGCCGGGGCTTGCCCGCTCGATGACGTCGAAACCATCGAGCCCCCAGGCATAGCCCAGCCAGCCCTGATAGAGGCCGCCGGTCTTGGTTCGGCGCGAAGAATCGTAGGTGAGCGCGATCGACGGCTCGATGCCATGGAAGTCCGAAAGGTCGATGCCAATGGCATAGCCCAGATTGCCGTTGCCAGAGTTCTTCGGCAGATCCACCTTCGGCGTGCCGATCGCCTCCGGATCGCCGCTTTCGGAGGTCGTCGTCGTCGCCAACGTCGTCGCGGCAGGCTCCTCCGGTGCGGCATCGCTGTCGGTCGGTTGATCGGTCGTTCCTACTTCCGCCGCCGCGTCGGGAGCCTCAGTCGCGGGCGCAGCATCTCCCGTCGCGCTTGCTGGCGGCGTTGCGCCCACATCATCCGTGCCGGAGCCTGATCCCAGCGCTGCGCCGCGATTGCCAAGGTCCCCGCTCGCGCCAACATCTGGCGAAGTCCCTTGCGCCTCCTGCGCAAAGGCCGCCATCCCTGCAGAGCTTCTAATATAATAAACAAAAGATGTATCCGCGCCGAAGACGCCTGCGGCAAGCATTGCCGCACCAACAAGCAACTTGTTCATGATTCCCCCGAGCCAAAGTTGCTTACTTCTACTCAACCGCCCTCAAACGGGTACGACGCCAAGTCGTCACAGAGGCAATATCCACAGCGAAATTTTCGAAAGGCACCAGTGGCACCCGTCAATCGTCTTCTGCTCAGCGAGTTAGGCAGCGTGAACAAAACTTTGCGATTGCCGCCTGCGAATCGCTGCGCTGCTCGGACTTCCCCTCCATCGTCGTATTTCAGGCGCGGCAGCAGCTGCCACCCTGCCGGCTAGAGCGCCGCTTACCCCTGTTCGAGCTTTCCGAAGCGCACCAGATCGTTCAGCGCGGAACGGATTTGCGGCCAGGGGAATTCGGAGCATTCCTCCCAGCCTCGCCCTTACGCAATACAGCGTCGAGCTTGCCCGCCACACCAGCAAGAGTGGTGGCGGGGGTCGTTGAGAACGCTTCCAGCAGATAGTCAGCCCGCTCACCTGTGGCGCCTTGTCACCACGGGCGAGACGGGCGCGCCGGTGCTCACGCGACACCGCAACGCTGGCGGGATGGATGGCATAGGCCTCGATGTCGCGCGCCCACAGCCAACGCGCCAGCCAAAAGCCGACGCCGGCCGCCTCACAGGTGACGGCGATGCGCTTGATCGTGTGCCCGGCTTCGTCGCGCCAGCGCTGCAGCAGCTTCAACAGTGATGGTGCGACAGCATCGATCTTCTTGAGGGGCTGGCGCTTGAGACCCGGTACGAGCGCGGCGACGAGCCACTTCGCCTTGCTCATTTCGATGACGGCGATGACCGTGTTATCCTGTTCAAGAGCGGTAAGGGACCGGCTCGCGTCAAAAGACTGCGACATGGGGTGCCTCCTTCTGATGGTGGATCCAACAGCGCCTAAGGTGCCCCACCCTCGCCGCTCGCCCCATAGCGTCTACTCCCCACTTTTACGGTGATCGAGCAGCTCTGATCTTTCTTCGCCTTGGCGGCCGCCGGGATGCAGTGCCCGAAATCACGGGCGCCTGACGCACGAGATCGACGACGCGCGATTGATGAATCGAAAATTAGCGCTCAAGCCCCTTGAGCCAACGTTCGGAGTCGATCCGATCCGGTTGAGAGTATTGGTCGGCATTGTCGGCTCTGCCGCGGGCAAGCAAATACTCGACGACACGGATCGGCTTGAACTCTTCCTTCAGAACGGCAATAGCCTCTTTGGGGCGGGCCCGGGCACACATAAACACATCTAATGCCGCATAGCTGTGCTCTGGCCAAGTATGGATACTGATGTGAGATTCCGCCAATACCAGTACGCCTGAGACACCCTCGGGTGAAAACCGATGGAAGTTTGAAAAAAGTATAGTGGCTCCAGCGGACTGTGCGCTTTTCGTAATGGCTGTTTCGATAAAAGCGGGATTGCCAAACCTGTGCCGCCGAACAGATCGACAATATAATGGGCGCCAGCGCAGATCACGCCGTTAACTGAAACAAAGTTACCTGCACCGCCTTCGCGATTGTGCGACATGCTAAAAGCTCCAAAATATCGAAGGAGATCGCTCAGCCATTTTTCTGGCCGACCCAAACGAAAATGGCGTCGTAAAGTGGGTCCCGCTGTATCTCGATACGACGGCATTCCAGCGGGGTGAGCCCCGCATTCTTCATCGCGCTGGCTATCAGTTCGATGCTTAAATACGAATTGTCGTGCCCATCCTTCTGCGCAAATGACTGCCGCCTTGCCCAATCCGCTCCGATAGTTCGGCCCGTGGGTGCAAGGTGATCAGCGATGTGCTGGAAGCAATCGTCGTACGCGTCAGCTGTCCCCGAAATCGCTAGATTACCGAAGGCAGTGATCAAGTCGTATCGGTGGCTGTCCATCCAACTTGGCCACCGCTTCAGGCAGTCGAAAATCAAGAACTCGGCAAAGCGCTCGCGAAGCTGGTTGACCGAGTGATTGGATATTTTGAAATGATCGGCTACCCAACCGTAACACTCAGGAAGCGGTTGATTGCTCCGTACGAAGTTCGCTAGCACGCTAAGGGCTTCAGGCGCGATGTCGCAGCAAGACAGGCGATTGACTCCCTTGGTTGGGAGATACCAGAACAGCGTCGAAGTTCCAGATCCCAGATCGAGAGCATTTCCCATAACGCCCCATTCCGCCATCGCCTTCAAAATATCCTCGGCCCCTTGGCCCTTGATGAAGGGGCCGGAGAAATACTCCGTCAGATAGGTCTCAAAATAAGCTCGGACGGACGGACGCATTGGAACCAACTGCAGGTCTTTCGTTCGAAAGGCATCACGGTCGTTCTGGAACCCTCGGCCGAGTTCCCACATAACCCCGGACGGGGGGAGCTGACCGTCCCGAATGTCGGTAGTTGCGCTGAGAAGAAAAATCATTCGGGCGTCGTTCGGCTGGTACCAGTTGCGTCCGTAGTCGCCGAACACCTTTTCAACCTTCAATCCAGCATCGACGCAAAGCGCCGTGAACTCGTCGACGCAGTAAGGCCTAAGTCGAATGGTCGTCTCGGTCTCGTCGATGGCCGTCTCAGCGTCACGAATGTGTCTGAACGACACGTCGACTGTGCCGTCACAATTGTGTTGCTGCATACGATGACGAGACAACGTGAGCCTGGCGGCTAGCGGGCGCGTCCACTCAAAGCGCCAACTGCCATCAGGGGCAGTAGGATCGAAATAGTCTGGCTGGAGGTAGGCCTGTTCTGGCCTGACCTTTGCGAAAGACGATAGGTCGATCATCAATGTCCCATCGTCCGAGAGGTGCCGTCGCAGCGCTTTGAGCGACTGCCGCGCCTGGGACAAGTCTACCAACAGCTGAAATGCCTCTCGGGGCACGAGGATAAGGTCGAACCGCTCTTCGAGGTCCAACGTCCGGAGATCCCCAACGAGTGCTGACACATTGTTGAAGCCGAGTTTTTCAGCCTTTTCTGTCAGCCGTTCGACCATAGCCGGTTCGTTGTCGACAGCGACTATCGAACATCCGCTTCGAGCCAAATTAAGCGCGTTACGCCCGACCCCACACGGAATCTCAAGGACCGAGCGCGTAGAACCACCAACAAGACTGGCGAGAAAAGCATGGTCTACAGTGTCCGTATATTCGACATCGTAGTACGCGGCCCGTTCTTTATATGATATTATGCCGCATCGCCATGGCCGCCCCCTCACGCGGATTTCTTGGCCAATGCCTCGATCAAGGCAAAGTCGCTAATCACGTGCGGATGGATGATCTCACCGTTTTCAACAAATTTGCCCTTTTGGGAAACCGAGTCCTGGAAATCCTTAAGAAAAATCGATTTGCCGAGACTAATAAGATAACGCGTATGGTTTGTGGTTGCCCCGATCGACGCCGTCTGATGCACGTGAGCTGGCATGACGGGATCCTTGTAGTGCCAAACGCCATGCACCTTATATGGTGCCGCGCCCATCCAGGTGAATGTATGGGCCGTCGGGATGTATCCTGCTCCATAGCCGCAAGTGACGTCGATGATCATCGAGCCTTCCTTCATCTTCTTGACGAGTTCGTCTGTGAGCATCGCTGGTGTATCGTAGGTCGAAATCAAAGTCGCTCCGATCACCAGGTCGGCGTCGGGTATCTCTCGCTCCAGGGCTTCTTGCGAGACAATCAGGCATTTGACGTTCGAGGGAACGGTCGCCTCAAATCGGCGGAGGCTTTCCTCGCGGTAGCCAAAGACAACAACTTCGTTTCCGAGACCTGCGGCTGTTCGAGCAGCTGCTGCGCCGACATTTCCATGCCCGATGACGACGACTTTCGGCGGCTTCATCCCCGGTAGGGAAGCCAGCATTATGCCGAGCCCTCCCTGCGTCGATAGCAGGTGATGGGCCCCAAAGAGCACAGCCAATTTCCCGCTGATCTCGCTATCGGGCGTCATGAGCGGAAACGAACCATCTACGGCCTGAAAGTACTCATAGCTATAGGCTGTCACCCCATGCTCGCGCAGGTGGTGCGTTAGCTCGTAGTTTTCGCCTGGGTAAAAGTATGCGCCAATATGCAGCGGGCGGCACAGGTACCGCCGTTCGGCGACGCTCGGAAACTTATATTTCAAGAGGAATGGAGAAACTGTCCAAGCCTCGTCTGTTGAAACGATTTCGCCCCCTGCCGCCTTGTAGTCCCCATCAAACGCTCCCGAGGCGGCTCCGGCATCATGCTCAACGTAAACCTTAAAACCGGCCTCGACAAACTGTCGAACACCTTGCGGAAGCATGATAACCCGCTTCTCGTTGTCGCGGGTTTCTTTCAGGATAGAGACCGAGGGTTTATCCGTCATATTGGTACTCTTCATTTCGAGATTTTGTAGAAGTGTCGTGCTAGGCCCCTGACCTGCGTCCTGGTTAGATTCGAGCTGTTTCGTCGCGTTTTAGGAATAGCGTCAGCCGCACCAGCAGACTGAGAATTCCCACCTAACGCTGCGAAAGCGTTAGCGGACGATGCAGGGCTTTCATTCGGCAGGAGCCTGCAGCAGCGCTTCGTCTGATCTTCTCAACCTTCCGCATTCTCTTCCTCCCGAGCCCGCTCATAACGCTCAGCATTTCCTGACCGATCTCCGTCGCCTCGACGCTTGCGGTATGGGAAGCTCTGACCCTAGCTCTCGCCTGATATTCCCGCCCGCGGTCCCTTCACGTCCAACCTCAGACGGCGAGACAATGCCGACTATTGTGTTTCGCCCGATCGTCAATGAATTGCTTCAACTCGGCTCGCCACATAATCAGTCCCCGTGGCTCGGCATGGTACGCCTGCAGATCTTCAGCCATCTTCAGTTGCTCCGAGCAATTCAGGCGAATTGCCATCGTCATCTCCCTTGGTTTGCGGGCAATTGCCGTCACGATGGCTTCCCAAAGTTGATGTGCAAGTGACGTGCCATCCTGATGATGTAGCTCCGCGCTGATACTCAAGTTGGGCCGGCGCGCCTTCTCCCCGCGCGCGTCTTCTTTTCTTGCTTTGAGGGCTTCGCACGAAATGCAAAACGTTCGACTATAATGCGTCCGTTCGATAGTGGACAGTTTGGGCCAAAGGCCACAATATTGTTTGCATCGGTCGAGACACCATGGGAGCGGCGCCGGCTTGAGCGCTGCCGCCCAAGCCGCTTCGAGAGCATGCCGCTCATCCATCTCATCTGCTTTTGGACCGATTTTGACACAAAACTTTCTCTCCGGTGCGCGACACCCAGGCTGGAGCGCGTATGTTGACATAAAGATGTCTTTATGTGAATTTGGACACACTGTCGTCTTGAGGATGAAAATGTCGCAGAATTCTGCATCGCTGGACGCATTGTTCGGCTCCGTCGCGGCAAAGCCCGACGAGTCGGAAGTGCTTGCGGCGCTGACGGCAGCGGCGCGTGAGCGCATCCTCATCCTCGACGGCGCCATGGGCACGCAGATCCAGGGGCTGGGTTTCGATGAAGATCATTTCCGTGGTGAGGCCTTCGCCGGCTGCGCCTGCCATCAGCAAGGCAACAACGATCTTCTGATCCTGACGCAGCCGAAGGCAATCGAGGAGATCCACTATCAATACGCCATCGCAGGCGCGGATATCCTCGAAACCAACACCTTCTCCTCGACGTCGATCACCCAGGCCGATTACGGCATGGAGGATGCCGTCTATGCGCTGAATCGCGATGGCGCGCGGCTGGTGCGGCGCGCCGCTGTTCGTGCCGAGCAGCAGGATGGCAAGCGCCGTTTCGTCGCCGGCGCGCTGGGGCCGACCAACCGCACCGCCTCGATGTCGCCCGACGTCAACAATCCCGGCTATCGCGCCGTGACCTTCGACGAATTGCGCCTCGCCTATGGCGAGCAGCTGCGCGGCCTGATCGATGGCGGCGTCGACATCATCCTGATCGAGACGATCTTCGACACGCTGAACGCCAAGGCGGCAATCTTCGCAGCAGAAGAGGTCTTCAATGAGAAGGGCGTGCGCCTGCCGGTGATGATTTCCGGCACCATCACCGATCTGTCCGGCCGCACGCTGTCCGGCCAGACGCCGACCGCCTTCTGGCATTCGGTGCGCCATGCCAGCCCCTTCACCATCGGCCTCAACTGCGCGCTCGGCGCCAATGCCATGCGCGAGCATCTGGCCGAGATATCAGGCGTCGCCAACACTTTTGTCTGCGCCTATCCAAATGCCGGCCTGCCCAATGAATTCGGCCGTTATGACGAGAGCCCGGAATTCATGGCCGCGCAGATCGAGGATTTCGCCCGCGAGGGGCTGGTCAATATCGTTGGCGGCTGCTGCGGTTCGACGCCTGAGCACATCCGCGCCATCGCAGAGGCGGTGCGGAAATATCCGCCGCGCGCCATTCCCGACATCGTGCGCAAGATGCGCCTGTCCGGGTTGGAACCGTTCACGCTGACGGATGAGATTCCCTTCGTCAATGTCGGCGAGCGCACCAATGTCACCGGCTCAGCCAAGTTCCGCAAGCTGATCACGGCGGGCGACTATGTCGCCGCGCTCGACGTGGCGCGCGACCAAGTCGCCAATGGCGCGCAGATCATCGACATCAACATGGACGAGGGACTGATCGATTCGAAGAGGGCGATGGTGGAGTACCTCAACCTGATCGCCGCCGAGCCGGACATCGCCCGTGTTCCTGTCATGGTCGACAGTTCCAAATGGGAGATCATCGAAGCCGGCCTGAAATGCGTGCAGGGCAAGCCGCTGGTCAACTCCATCTCTATGAAGGAAGGCGAGGCGGCATTCCTGCATCATGCCAGACTCGTGCGCGCCTATGGCGCGGCGGTGGTCGTCATGGCCTTCGACGAGGACGGCCAGGCCGACACCAAAGCGCGCAAGGTCGAAATCTGCACCCGCGCCTACAAGCTTTTGACCGAACAGGCCGGCTTCCCGCCCGAGGATATCGTCTTCGACCCCAATGTCTTCGCCATTGCCACCGGCATCGAGGAGCACGACAATTACGGCGTCGACTTCATCGAGGCGACGGGAGAGATCACCGGGACGCTGCCGCATGTCCATATCTCAGGCGGCGTGTCGAACCTGTCCTTCTCGTTCAGGGGCAACGAGCCGGTGCGCGAGGCCATGCATGCGGTGTTCCTTTACCATGCTATCCAGGCGGGCATGGACATGGGCATCGTCAACGCCGGACAGCTTGCCGTCTACGAATCCATCGATCCCGACCTGCGCGAAGCCTGCGAGGATGTCGTCAACAACCGTCAACCGAAAGGCGGCGGCACCGCCACCGAACGCATGCTGGAGATCGCCGAACGCTTCAAGGGCACGGCGGGCCAGGAAGCCAAGGAGCGCGACCTCGCCTGGCGCGAATTGCCAGTTGCGCAGCGGATCAGCCATGCGCTGGTCAACGGCATCACCGAATTCATCGATGCCGACACCGAGGAAGCGCGGCTGGCCGCCGAGCGCCCGCTGCATGTCATCGAAGGCCCGCTGATGGCCGGCATGAACGTCGTCGGCGACTTGTTCGGCGCCGGCAAGATGTTCCTACCGCAAGTGGTGAAATCGGCGCGGGTGATGAAACAGGCGGTGGCCGGCTTGCTGCCGCATATGGAGGCCGAGAAGCTGGCCAATACCGCCAATGGCATCGACAATGGCGAACGCCAGACGGCGGGCAAGATCCTGATGGCGACGGTGAAGGGCGATGTCCACGACATCGGCAAGAACATCGTCGGCGTCGTGCTGGCCTGCAACAATTACGAGATCATCGATCTCGGCGTCATGGTGCCGGCGGCAAAAATCCTGCAGACGGCGCGAGAGCAAAATGTCGACATCATCGGCCTGTCCGGCCTGATCACGCCCTCGCTCGACGAGATGGCGCACATGGCCGCCGAGATGGAGCGCGAAGGCTTTGACATTCCGCTTTTGATCGGCGGCGCGACGACCAGCCGCGTGCACACGGCGGTCAAGATCCACCCGCGCTATGCGAAAGGCCAGACCGTCTACGTCACCGACGCCAGCCGGGCGGTCGGCGTGGTGTCGTCCTTGCTGTCGAATGACAGCAAGGCGAAGTATGTCGACACGTTGCGCGCCGAATACAAGAAAGTCGCCGACGCGCATGCCCGGTCCGAAGCCGACAAGCAGCGGCTGCCGCTGGCCAAGGCGAGGGCCAATGCGCATCGGATCGATTGGTCTGAATATGAGCCGCCGAAGCCGTCCTTCACAGGTGTGAAGGTCTTCGAGAACTGGGATCTCACGGAACTCGCGCGCTACATCGACTGGACGCCGTTCTTCCAGACCTGGGAGCTGAAAGGGCGCTATCCCAAGATCCTCGAAGACGAAGCGCAAGGACCCGCCGCGCGCCAGCTGTTCGAGGATGCGCAGGCGATGCTGAAGCAGATCATCGCCGAAAAATGGTTTGCGCCACGCGGCGTCATCGGCTTCTGGCCGGCCAATGCCACCGGCGACGATATCAGGCTGTTCACGGATGAGGGGCGATCGCAGGAGCTGGCGACCTTCTTCACGCTGCGCCAACAACTGACCAAGCGCGACGGCAAGGCCAATGTCGCATTGTCGGATTTCGTCGCGCCGGTGGACAGCGGCAAGCCCGACTACATCGGCGGCTTCATCGTCACGGCCGGCATCGAGGAGGTGGCGATCGCCGAACGATTTGAGAGGGCCAATGACGACTATTCGTCGATCATGGTCAAGGCGCTGGCCGACCGCGTCGCTGAGGCCTTCGCCGAGCGCATGCACGAGAAGGTGCGCAAGGAGTTCTGGGGCTATGCGGTCGACGAAAAGCTGGCGCCGGACGAGCTGATCGGCGAGCCCTATCGCGGCATCCGCCCGGCGCCCGGTTATCCCGCCCAGCCCGACCACACCGAGAAGGCCACACTGTTCCGGCTGCTCGACAGCGAGCGCAATGCCGGGGTGAGCCTGACCGAAAGCTATGCGATGTGGCCCGGCTCGTCTGTGTCGGGGATCTATCTGTCGCATACCGAAAGCTATTATTTCGGCGTCGCCAAGGTCGAACGCGACCAGGTTGAGGACTATGCACGCCGCAAGGACATGCCGCTCGCGGAAGTGGAGCGCTGGCTCGGACCCATTCTCAACTATGTGCCAGCGCACTATGCCGAGGCTGCGGAGTAGTGGCGGCAAGCTCTGCCGTCTTACGCTCCGAGCCGCAACTGCCGTTTCTGTATCATGGAAATGAGGTGCCGGATAAACGCTCAGGTCATAGGAATGTCAGCTGAGGCACAATTTCCATTCACGCGTTTCCGGCCGCCTCAGCGATGGCCATATCCCTCGCGCGCAGGAAGACGCTCTCCATCCGCCAGTGCTCGTTGGTGTAGCGGGGGTCGTGTGCCCATTCGTCCCAGCCATGATTGCGGCGGAATTCGCCGAGCAGGCCGGAAGCTGCAAATGACCTTTCCGAAAAGTTTGCGACAGAACCTTTCTATCGCTACCCCATTCGTTCTGAGGCGAACGAACCGGGTGATGGTGGAAATACAACCGTCTTGTTCCCGTTTAGGAAAACTCGGCCATGGATGTGGGCGTGTATCGCCCGTGCCAAGGCCTGTGCTTCAACGTCACGACCCAAGCTGACGTAATCCTCATTGGACTGCGCATGTGTCACCCGAATGATGTCTTGCTCAATGATCGGCCCCTCATCTAGATCGGCAGTGACGTAATGAGAGGTCGCGCCGATCAATTTCACTCCGCGTTCATACGCTTGCTTGTAGGGATTGGCGCCCTTGAACGAAGGAAGAAACGAATGGTGGATGTTGATAATGCGGCCGGACATCTTCCGACATATTTCATCCGAGAGAACCTGCATGTAGCGAGCTAGAACGATCAGCTCGGCCTTGGTCTCGGTCACTACAAGCATCTGCTGGGCTTCCGCTTCGGCTTTATTTTCCTTCGTTACCATGATGCAGTGAAACGGAATGTCGTGATTCACCACGACCTTTTGATATTCCATGTGATTGGAGATCACCGCCACGATATCGATCGGGAGAGCGCCAATGCGCCAACGGTAGAGGAGATCGTTGAGGCAGTGGCCGAAGCGAGAGACCATGACGATAACTCTTCGCTTCACGGCCTCGTCAAAGAATTCTGAATCCATCGCGAAGCGCGATGCGATTGGATCGAAGCCGACGCGGAGCTCGTCCAGGTTTCGCCCACCTTCAGACCGGAAGCTCACTCTCATAAAGAAGTTGCCAGTATCAACATCGTCAAACTGCGCACTGTCCGTGATGTTGCAAGTTTGATCAGCGAGAAAGCTGGAGATCGCAGCCACTATGCCCCTGGTGGAACGACATTTCACGCGAAGTGCAAATTTCGACATTGTTCGTTCCTCAGTTGTTTCGCGCCGCCAAGGTGTGACGGAATGCGGAAAGGGTATTCGCGAGCAAACACGCGATTGTCATCGGACCCACGCCGCCTGGGACAGGTGTAATCGCTTGAACGTGAGCAGCCTCTGCAAATGCGACATCGCCAACAAGGCGCGGCTTTCCGCCTTGGGTCACCCGATTGACACCTATGTCGACGACAACCGCGCCTGGCTTGATCCAATCACCTCGGATCATTTCTGCGCGTCCGACCGCGGCGACTAGAATGTCGGCCATCCTGCAGAGAGCCGGAAGTTCGCGGGTCCGCGAATGAGCGACTGTTACAGTGCAATTCTCAGCCAGCAACAGTTGGGCCATTGGTTTGCCGACGATATTGCTTCGTCCAACTATGATCGCGTGGAGACCAGCTAAATCGCCGAGACGATGCTTCAGGAGCAATAGGCAGCCGCGAGGAGTGCACGGAACGAACCCTTCTTGGCCGGTCGCCAGCCTGCCGGCATTCTGGACATGAAACCCGTCGACGTCTTTGGTCGGATCAATCGCGTTGAGAACCATGTTCGGATCAATCTGAGACGGCAATGGTAGCTGTACCAAAATGCCATGCACAGAAGGGTCCTGATTCAATTCATTAACGATTGACAACAGGTCGTCCTGATTGGTGTCGGCTGGAAGTTTGTGTTCAAAGGACGCCATACCCACCGCAAGCGTCTGACGGTGTTTGTATGCGACATAGACAGCACTCGCTGGGTCTTCTCCCACTAAGATCACTGCCAAGCCCGGCACTTTTCCGGTTGCCGATCTCAGCGCAGCTACATCGGCGGCAATCTGCGTGGTAAGGGTGTTTGCGACTGCTTTTCCGTCGATGAGCTTGCTGGGTTGAATGCCAACGGTCATGATTTTGCCTTTCGGTCTCGCGGGCGTCGAAGGATGCTGGACGCCGTGCCGGTACGACCAGCGCGGCTGCGATGGAAATCCCTGCGGACCGAGGGACAATTAGTCTATCTCAACTGAGAATAGATCGAAAAAGTGGATACTGATATTGAGACGGAGCAAGTCTCACTATCGAGATCCCAAGTGACTAAGAAAGGTTTCAAATTCAGCCTCCGGGATCGCCGCAGTGTGTTCGGGTCCGGGATAGGCACCGGAATAGATGTCAGCCCGGAATTCCCGGAATGCCGCGACGCGTTCACTATTCAGTCGGTCGAACTCGGCCTTGAAGTTGCGATACGCCTTGGCGTGGCGCGGAAGGCGGTTCCGGCCGTAGCCGAGCACGTCCTCTGCGAACAGGTACTGGACATCGCCACCTGAGCCCGAACCGAGGCTGAAGTAGATCATCGATGTGTTTTTGGCGAAGAACTCGGCTATCCGGCCGGGAACGACCTCAAGCTCAACAGCGAAACAACCGATTTCCTCGAGCCGTTTTAGTCGCTTCCACATCGTCAGCGCCTCTGATGCGGTCTTTCCGACAGCGCGCCAGCCGGTCCAGGTAACGTAAGATGGAATAAGGCCCACATGAGCGACAATCGGAATGTGATTTTCGCACATTGTCCTCTGGATATCGAAAGAAGCGGCACAATAGAAACAATCGCCCCCAATCGCTGTGTAGCGGTAAGCCGCCTCCAGGAATTGCTCGGCGCTGACCAGCAGCTTTCCGTCCACGGTTCCTTTCGTTGGCGGCGTCAGGCCGATCTGCACGAAGCACGCCCCCGCCGCCTCACGCATTTCGGGGGTGAAGTCCTTTGCCTCGATTGACAGGAGATCGATCCCCGCAGCGGCGGCGGCGGCGGCTTCCTCCGTGCTGGTGACATAGAGCATCGAAAGCTTTTCGCCCCGTCGCTTCTTCGCGCGTATGTCTTCGACGTGAGGTCTGTTGTGGTACATGATCGTGGGTCTCCGCGAAATGCGACTCCCTTTAATGAGTCTCGCTTACTCAACGGGTATCAGGAAGGTCAGGACTGAACCGGCACCCTGAACGAGGGTCCCAAGCTTGGCGTTCAATCGAGCGTTCTCGGGTGCGGAAAGGTGCGTCTCGAAGGCCGCCTGGTCCGCGTAGACCTCGTAGACGACAAACTTGTCTGGTCGACCGTCGACTTGGCGGCAGGCAAACGCTCGGTTCCCAGGTTCTTGCCGAACAATGCGCCCGTAGTCGCATAGCAAGCCGCGGACCTTTTCAACCGTCTCCGGAAGAGCCGTGACTTCCGCGATTACGGCTTTCGGGTTGATGTCGGTCAACGGATAGTCTCCTCAGACATCGATTATCACGCGGCCGCCTTCGACCTTAACGGCGTAGGTGCGCAGGTTATCGCAGGCGGGAGGCGTCTCGACCTCGCCGGTTGTGAAGTCGAAGACCGAGGCATGCTTGGGGCATTCCACCGTATTCTCCATCACCAACCCGTCGGCGAGGTGGATATTCTCGTGGGTACAAAGCCCGTCCGTGCAGTAATACTGGTCCTGATGATTCCGGAAGATTGCGAACGTCTTACCTGCATGGTCGAACCGTAGGCCGCCTTCCTCTTCCAGGTCGTCGGCTCCACAAACGTCAATCCAAGGCATCGTCACTCTCGCTAGATTTTGAGGCAACAGGGTTCGAGCGGGTTCAGGCCGATTTGTCCTTGAGGCGCTCTTTCTTGGCGCGGAAACGCGCCTTCATCCGTTCGTCAGATTCCTTCGACCCGTCGTGATAGGTGCCGAACATCCGGTCCACGGGGACGAGCCCCTCGCCTCCGTAATTCACCTCGAAATACTTATGGTGGAGGTAGTGCATATAGGCGTGGGTATCGAACCCCTGCTCATCGCTGGTCTCAACCGTGTCGAAACCGATGTGCCCAGGCACGGCGCCGAAACCCGCGAAGTGTAGCTGGTAGAGTGCAATGACGGGGTTTGAGGGGATAACGAAGTGCCAGAAAACCACCCCGAAATAGAGCAAGTGCTCAATGGGATGCATCGATAGCGATGACCACGGGCTGGGATTTATGGAGTTGTGGTGCACCGAATGGACGTATTTGTAGAGCACTGGGACGTGGATCAGCCGGTGGATGCAATAGAAGTGGAAGTCGTGAATTATCGGCACCACGACAGCCACGACCCCGAGCCACACAGGGTGCTCGGCGAAGTTGAGCCAGGGTATGTATCCATTCGCGGAACTCCACAGCATCAAGACCTGCAGGCACGTCCATATCGGTACACCGATCAGCAGCGACCGCAGCATATTGTCGAGGGTCTGCTTATTGAACCAAAATACATTTGATTGCTGATCCGCCGGGAACTTGTGGTTGTACTTAAATCGGTTCCCCTGCCGACGGCGAACGTAAAGCGGCAACTCCCAGCTTTGGTACCAGAGAAAGGCCAGGATGAGGTTCACCGCCAGCATTTTCAGCGACCAACCCCATGCAAAGTTCTGCAGGACTGCGGCGTCAGGGACAACCAGCTGCCAGTAGGCGAGTGCCGAGACCATGAACAGCAGGTTGTACGGAAAGAAGTAAGATGGAAGCCACTTCAGAAGCTTCTTTGGATTGGGAGGGAAGAGCCATATTGGCGCCGGCTCCAACAGCTCGTTGGGAGCCCAATCGCCGCGCTTGCTGCGCGTTCCAAACTTAAGATCGTCCATCGGATGCTCCTTTCGATCTCGCCCCGAAAGGCCCGATCGGCCTACAACATGCCAATATTCCAACAAATGGTCAATAACTAAATCCGGTTGATTTACAAAAAAAATCATGCCAGATTTCGGCCGTCGATCCTACGGCAAGCTGACGGGTGGAAGACGAAGCACTACGACCGCATTCACGCGCTCAAAAGGAGCCTCAATTGGGATATCAGACGCGGCGGGCACTGGCGCGATGGCATCGCGGGCGTTCTGGACGTCAAGACCGGCCAGCAGTAACGAGAAGGGCGCCATGATAACCGGCGTTTCCGATCTTAACGCCCCTGAAAACGCGAGCTGTATCTAATGTCAGTCGACAGCACCTTCAACGCATTCGTAGGCAACGCGACGCACCGTGGCGGCAACCAGATAGGTGTCAAACACTACAATGAGCGCTTAATCCTTAGTCTGATCCAGGAGGCTGGCGCGCTTTCCAAGGCCGAGATCGCGCGCATTACACATTTGTCCTCGCAAACGGTCACGATTATCGTAAATCGCCTCCTCAAGGAAGGATACCTGCGGAAGAAGGACGTAATCCGCGGCCGGATTGGTCAGCCTTCTACTCCGATCGAGATTGCACCGGATGGAGCGATTTCGATCGGGGTCAAGATTGGCCGCCGCTCCTTGGATCTGCTGGCTCTATCGTTCGACCGCCGGGTGATTGCTAAGAAAAGCTTTGCCTACGATGCCCTCGACGCGGACGTCGTCTCGGGCCTGATGGGAACAGCGTTCGACAGCCTGAAGGATGATTTGAGCCGCGTCCAGAAATCCAGACTCGTGGGCGTAGGTATTGCTGCTCCAACGGCGATCGAGTCTGGCATAGCCGTCATCGGTGATCCTGGCGGTGCATCCCCACGCTGGCGGGAGGCCGACATGGTCGCCAGGGTCGAAGAAACCTCCGGCTTGAGCGCCGTGGTGCTCAATGACGCTGACGCTGCTTGCTTGGCTGAGATTGATTTCCGGAGAGAGAACCGGAATCGGTCAATCGTATACTTTTACATCAGCACCTTGATTGGCGGCAGTGTTGTTTTGGAGGGCAATCTAATTACCGGCCACACCGGCAACGCGGGCGCGGTGGGTGCAATCCCTCTTAAACTTGGATCGCACAATAGGAGTCCAGCGCCCGCGCGGTTGAGTCAAGCCGCCTCCCTCAATCGGTTGGAGGTCCTTGCGGCGCAGCACAAATTGCCAATGAAGACGTTCCGTGAAGATGGTGGATCCGTCGCCAAGCTTGATGAACCGGCACTTGCCTGTTTCGATGAGTGGTGCGATCTGGCGGCGGATGCACTTGCTTTTGCGGCCATCTCTGGCACGAGCTTCATCGAAGCCGATAGTGTCGTTGTTGACGGCGTCCTCTTGCGACCTCTCCTCGATCGTCTCATCGTGAGCGTCCGGGAACGAGTGGCAGGCTACGATCTGGAGGGCATCATCATTCCTGAGTTCCGTGTGGGCTCGATCGGGTTTAACGCCCGCGCGATTGGCGCTGCTCTGGTTCCATTGAACGAACAGTTTGCGCCAGACAACAAAGTCGTTCTCAAGAGCTGAAGTGAAGGACCGCATGGCAGAGATAGCTATTGTCGGCGCCGGAGAATGCGGTGTCCGCGCCGCATTCACGTTGCGGGAACTTGGTTTTCAAGGGTCGGTAACGTTGCTGACCGCAGAGAAAGCTCTGCCATATGAACGACCGCCGTTATCCAAGACGATGCTAGCCAATCCCAAGGCCATTCGTGCCGAAGATGCCTATCCCGGAGCAGGGATCGAACTCCGACGTGGTGCGCTGGTCGAGTCTCTGGTGCCTGAGAGGCGGGAGATTCACCTCGCCGATGGCACGCTCTTGACGTATGATCAGTTGCTCCTTGCGACGGGAGCCCGTGCCAGATTGTTTCCTGGCCTTGAAGGCTGTCTCACACTACGAACCGATGTGCAGGCGCGGCGCATTATGCTGGAGTTCAGCAGCAATGCGCGCATCGGGGTCATTGGTGGCGGATTCATTGGCCTTGAACTCGCCGCGACTGCGCGGCAGGCAGGTGCCGAGGTTACGGTGATCGAGACCGCACCGCGCATTCTCGGACGCGCCGTGCCCGGGGCGATCGCCCAAATCGTTCACGCGCGGCACGAAACCGCAGGGGTCAAGATTCTGACTGATACTGTCGTCACCGAGGCTGGAACGAACCGCATTGTGCTGGCCAACGGGATTGAACTGGAGTTCGACGCCGTTATCGCTGGCGTCGGGGCGATCCCTAATACCGAGCTCGCCGAAAAGGCCGGTCTGTTCGTGGATAACGGGATTGTTGTCGACAGCGCATTCCGAACCTCCGAACCCAATATCTTCGCCGCAGGCGACTGCTGCAATTTCGAGTGGCGAGGAGCCCGTATGCGACTTGAAAGCTGGAAGGCCGCACAGGACCAGGGTGCCCATGCCGCAGCAGCCATGCTCGGTGCCAGTGGAGAGTACCAGAAAGTCCCGTGGTTTTGGTCGGATCAGTTCGATCTGACTCTGCAGGTCGCAGGGCAGTTCGATCTAACCCGGGATATACATCACCGCGCAGCCTCCGGTGGGGTCCGCATCGTCTTTCAGTGCGATCAAGATGCCCGGGTCTCAGCGGCCGCCGCAATAGGACAGGGGAACACGGTCGCGAGGGACATGAGTGTTCTCGAGAAGCTCATCGAGCGCGGAACTGTGGTTGCGGCCAGTTCGCTGATAGACCCTGACTTTAGGATCAAGGGCTTGCTCAAGTAATCAAGTAATAAAGCCGCCGGAGGTCTACCAGCCCAAGCCAAGGTGCGGTCCGCGGCCGTCGTCGCGGCATCCGCTCCAGCACTTCTCGACCGAAATCAACTAAAATGCTCTATTCGTTCGGATAGCGCAGTCCGATTTGCGCCCTGATCGTATCAAGTGATTGCATTATCGACACGGTCTCGTTAGCAGGCATGATCTCACCGGACAATTTTCCAGCCGTCACAAGCCTCTCCATTTCGGCAGCTTCATATTGCATGCCACGTCCTGCTACCGACGACGAATACTCTTCTATCACCCTGTCATTCTTGTCGATGTGGCGAAATGAAGTTGGCGAATACCAGGTAGATGCAATCTCAACTCTCCCCTCGGTGCCGAGGATCGATGCAACATTGGGTCCGGTGTTGTCGAGACTGGAGATGGTGGTAGACAAAGCCCCGCCGGCGTGTTGGAAGATAGTTGCTACCTCAGCGTCCACTCCTGTCTCCTTAATCCGAGCCATCGAAACGATGTGTTCAGGCTCTCCGAGCACGTCAAAGGCGAACGAAATGGGGTAAATGGCGAGATCAAGCAGGGCGCCTCCGCCGAGTTCCAGAGCGTTGAGCCGATGATTGGGATCGCCAGGAAGGTCACGAGTATGATCGGCGATCACCGAATAGATCTTTCCAAGCACTCCTGATGCGATGATCTCCCGGATGCGCACCATATGAGGAAGGAAGCGCGTCCACATCGCCTCCATCACGACCAGGTTTTTCGCAGAGGCGAAATCAACGACATTGCGCGCTTCCCGTGCATTGATCGTGAATGGCTTTTCGATAAGCACGTGCTTGCCGGCGGTCAGCGCCTTAAGCGCGTTGTCGGCGTGCATCGGATGGGGTGTAGCCACATAGATAATATCGACCTCCGGGTCCGACAAAAGGTCCTTGTAGCTGGCGTGCGCGTTGGGAATACTGAAACGATTGGCGAACTTGTCGGCTCCTGCCTGTGTTCGAGAGCCGACAGCCGAGACACGATGACCGGCAAGCTGCAAATCCTGGACAAAGAGATCAGCAATCCAGCCGGTCGCTAGAATCCCCCAACGCAATTCGGCGTTCATTATCTTACCTCAAGGCTCGACTGTGAATTCAACTTTGTAGGTGTCACGCTGCATGAGATATTGACTAGCCTCACCTACTTGCGTCGAACGCGACCCGCGTGCCGCTGGTCGTGTCGAAGAAATGCAGATGTTTCGGATCGAAGCGGATGCCGACGTTTTCTCCCATGTGCACCTTGGTATTTTTGTCGGTCTTCACGGCGACCAAGTTTCTGCCGACCTTTACGGTAACCAGCGTGCTGTCGCCCAATAGTTCGGTGGTATAAACCTCGCCGGCCATATTACCCGCGTCTGTTTCGCTGAGCCGCATATCTTCGGGTCGCTGGCCGACGGTGATCGCGCCGTTCACGCCGGCCGGAGCCGCAAGCGTCAACTCGGAGTCCTGCACCCGTCCGTCGGCAATTGCTATCGGAAGCAGGTTCATGGGTGGATTGCCGAGGAAGCCGGCAACAAAGACGTTTGCCGGCGTGTTGTAGATGTCGAGGGGTGTGCCGACCTGCTGTAGTTTGCCGTTCGCCATCACGGCGACACGGTCAGCCAGCGTCATCGCTTCGACCTGGTCGTGCGTCACATAGATCGTAGTGGTACCGAGGTCGCGCTGCAGGTGCTTCAATTCCGCGCGCATATAGACGCGCAGCTTGGCGTCGAGATTGGACAGAGGTTCGTCCATCAAAAACAGTTTGGGCGTGCGTACGATGGCACGACCGAGCGCCACGCGCTGTCTTTGCCCGCCGGACAGTTGACCGGGTTTGCGCTCTAGAAGCCCGCCGAGTTCGACGCGCTCGGCGGCGGCGCGTACCTGGCGCTCGCGTTCCTCACGGTTCACACCTGCGACTTTGAGCGGATAACCAATATTGTCCGCCACGGTCATATGCGGATAGAGGCCATAGTTCTGGAACACCATGGCGAGGTCGCGTTTACCCGGGGGCAAATCGTTGACCACACGATCGCCTATGCGAATCTCGCCAGCGCTCGGGTCGTCGAGCCCGGCGATCATGCGCATTGTGGTGGACTTGCCACAGCCAGAGGGCCCGAGCAACACGATGAACTCGCCATCGGCCATGGCGAGCGAGATCTTTTCCACGGCGACAAAGGAGCCCCAAAATTTAGATACGGATGACAACGTTACGGAGGCCAAGATCATATCCCTTCGTGGACGATGCTACGGACAGCAGTCATAGCTGTGGAGTATTTGTCACGATAAATCGTTGACGGCGATGGTCGGTTTTGGGAACGCCTCCGACGGTCGTTCAGCCCGCATCGAGCAAACTGAAACTCCATGAACTCCCGCTCAGGTCGGCCCATGTAGCCGGCGATGTCGGTGCCAAGTGCTAAGGCGCCAACGTCAGTACCGGTGAGAATATGCACATGCACGTCTGGATCAGAGGGCACTACGTTCAGCTTCTCCAGCCAGTCCCACGTCAGCAACGCGATGCTGGGCTCAGGAATATCCAAGAGCATGATATCCGACACGTCAGCCCTTCACCGCGCCGGCCGTCAGGCCTGCTACGAACTGTCGTTGCAGAAAGAAGAAGACAGCGACCACCGGCATGGAGATCATCACGGATGAGGCCATGAGCTCTCCGTAGCGGATGCCGTACTGGCCGATAAAGTCATTCACTCCAACTGGCAGCGTGCGCATCTCCTTGGTCGAGGTAAAGGAGAGCGCAAAGAGGAACTCCTGCCAGGTGACGATAAGCACAAAGACTGCAGTGGCGACTATCCCCGGCCGGCAAAGCGGCACGATTATCTCGAAAAACGTTCTGAACGGCCCGGCCCCATCGATCGCCGCCGCTTCTTCGAGTGTCAGCGGCAAATTGGCCATGAAGCCACGCAGCATCCAGATCGCCACCGGCAAGGTTACGGTGACGTAGGCGAGGATCAACGACGTATATGTGTTGAGTAGGTTGGCCCCCTTCATCATCTTGTAAATCGGGATGATGATGGCGCTGGCCGGGAACATCTGCGTGACGATCACCAGCGTCATGGCGATGATAAGTAGGCGGACGTGGGTGCGCGTAAATGCATAGGCGGCCAGCAGGGCTAACGAAACGGTGATGATGACGGTGGACAGTGAAACGATGACCGAATTCATAAAATAGGTTCGGAACTCCGGCCGGAATGCAGTGACGTAGTTGTCGAAGGTCGGGTTCTCCGGCCACAGCCTGGCGGGAATGGAAAAAGGCTCGGCCGCCGGCTTCAACGACACTGAAACCATCCAAAAGAAGGGCACCAGGATTATCAGCGCCAATACGACGTTGAGGGCCAGCAGTGCGGCTTGGCGGCTCCTGTGGGAACGGGTGTTCATGACGCCTTCCCCCTATGCCGGCCGCGCGACAAAACGCCGAAATAGACCATTATCAGCAGCGCCAGGACCAAGATTGAAAAAACGCCATATACAGCAGCTTCGCCAAAGCGAAATTGTCCGAAACCGAGTTCGTAGATCTGGGTTGGGAAGATGGCTGTGGCATTCTGTGGGCCACCGTTTGTCATCACCCAGATTACGTCGAAGTAATTGAAAGTGAGGATAGTGGTAAGGAGGAGATTGATGGCGATCACGTCTTTGATTCCGGGGAGCACAACGTCAAACAGGCGCCTAGTCGCTCCCGCTCCGTCTATCTTGGCGGCCTCGACCTGCTCTTGGTCGACCGTCTGCAGGGCCGCTAAGTAGACGATCGCCGAGAAGGGGAACCCTTTCCATACGGCCGCCATAATGATCGAGCCCATGGCTGTCGACGTTTCCGCCAGCCAAGCGGTACCGTGGTCGATCAGTCCCAGGCTAATAAGTAACGAGTTCACCAAACCGAGTTGCGGGTCATACATGAATCGCCAAAGGATGGCGGCCACTACGCCGGGGAGGACCCAAGGCAAAAGCACCAACGACCGCATAAGTCCCTGGCCAGGCATCTGCTGATTGAGCAGCAGTGCGACCAGCAAGCCGAACACATTCTGCAGTGCTACCACAAAGACAGTCCAAATGAGGGAGTTCCACACTACTTGGCCGAAGATCGGATCGGCCAAGATCTTGTAATACGCTGCAAGCCCCTGGAACTTCGGCACCGGGTTGATGAACGAGGTCGAATAAAGGCTTTCAATTATGGTGCCGATCATCGGGTAATACATAAGTGCGCCGACCAGCAGCAGCGCCGGAGCTACGAAAATCCAGGCCATCCAGCGTTCACGATAGGACATTGTATCATTTCCCGATAGAGAGGGCCGGGCTCGGGGCAAAGCCCGAGCCCGGCTTAGTCCTGGTGACTAGTTAAGGGCGTCGATAGCAGTGCAGGCCTTGCCGGCTGCCTTCTGCGGATCCATTCCGGAAAATACATCCTGCGCTAGAGTCACCTCGATGTCGGCGACTTCGAGATAGCGAGGTGACAACGGCCGGGGTGAGGCATTCTCGAGATGAGGGATGATGAGATCCGCACCTTTGCGGTTTGCCGCCAAAAAGCTTTTTGCGGCCTTCATGTTTGCCGGGACAAGTTCGACAACATCGCCGTTCACGTCTTCGCGGGTTAGGAACTGGATGAGTTTCCAAGCGGCTTCCTTGTGCTGGGAAGCTTCAAAGATGGCAAGGTTCCACCCACCATACGTGCCAATCGCCGTCTTACCTTCGGGCGCATTCCCTACAACGAAATCCCAGTCAAGTTTGGACTTCTGCAGAGTCGGCTGCTCCAGCGCGGGCCAGAACTCCGTTGCAAGAGATCCGTTTAGAAAAAGTTCGCGCATCGTTGCGGAACTGGCGTTCATGATGCCCTGCGGCGCATATGGCACCAGTGACTGCAGGTAACTCAATGCCCCGACCGCTTCAGGGCTGGTGAGCGCGCATTTGCCCTTCTCATCCAAGACTTTACCGCCATTGGAGAAGATGAAAGTATCGAGAACGACGACCGTGTCTTCCCCCTTGTGGCCGAACAAGCCAATGCCGTAGCGGCCCTTGGACTTGTCCGTAAGCTTCGGCGCCGCTGCCTTCAATCCCTCGAAGGTCTTTAGCGAGGCAGGATCAACGCCAGCCTCTTTGAGGAGTGCCTTGTTGTAGTAGGTGAAGGACCAAACGTCCACGTTGATGGGGATTCCCCAGAGCTTGCCGTCAGAAACGTTCGAGTCCCAGGCTCCTTTGAAGAAAGTGTCGCCCGTAAGACCGGAAGTCTTGACTTGGTCGTCGAGAGCCGTAATTGCGCCGGCTTGAGCAAAGGCGCCCATCCAGATTTGATCCAGGGTGGCTACATCAGGCGCATTACCGCCCTGTACCGCCGTCAACAACCGCTGTTGGTACTCCGAATATGGTATTGTGGTAAGCTCTACTTTGATTTCGGGGTTTTCCTTCTCGAAGCGCTTCAAGGCGTTCTGCTGATTCTGATTGAAATCGGATTCGGCCCGCTGGTTGTCCCAGAATTTTAGCACGACCTGCTCCGCGTTGGCCGAACCCGCGGCGAACATCGCTGTGGCCGCTGCGAGGACGGCCGACTTCATGACGTTGCGTATCATCCATTCACTCCCTGTTCAGTTTGTTTGGCTTGATATCCTCGCCGCCGGCCGTGCCGGCTTCGAATGGACCACCTCCTCCACCGACTACGATCAAGCGATGGATCGACACCGCTCCGGTGTTTGTGGACGCCGCGCGTGACCGGCGTGATCGCACGGATTAACTCAATAAATTGGAACGTTCTAAATTGCAACAACTATTTTCCCTCACCCATCGGGCCCAGATCTGCACCGCTTCAAGCCAGATCTACCCAAAGGACTGCAAATGTGGGGCTTTATGGCACACGATCGGGGGCGCAATGACAAAAGCGGCGGGTGACAGGCGCGCCCATTAGATAAAATTCCGCTTGACAAGCTAGGAACGTTCCAATTGTTTGAAGCCTAATTTGAGAAGACCGAGGTTGCGATGTCAAAGGCGAGACTGACTGTCATCGACATCGCCAAAGCCGCAGGCGTTTCCAAGTCCACGGTTTCGTTGGTCTTGCAGGGCTCGCCTCTGGTGAAGGAAGCGACGCGTTCCAAGGTCAACGCGACAATGCGCGAGTTGGGGTATGTCTACAACCGGGGTGCCGCAAACCTTCGACAGGCGAGCGCCAGATCGGGCATCATCGGTGTCGTGGTGAACGATCTTACAAACAGCTTCTTTGCAGAGTTGGCCGTAGGGGTCGACACGGTCGTCCAGTCGGCGGGCTTCGTCCAGTTCCTGTCAAATACGAGTGAAAATACCGACCGGCAGCGAGAGGTGGTTGCCTCGATGCGTGAGCATGGAATTTCGGGGCTTATCGTTTCGCCGGCCCGCGCCACCGATGCAGCAGACTTCAAGCCGCTCGTGGCGTCAGGGATCCCGGTGGTTGTGGTAGTCCGCAGCCTGCCCGGCGCGAGAATGTCGTCGATTGTGTCTGATAACGTTGGCGGCGTGGCGATGGCGGTCAAGCATTTGGTGTCGCTAGGGCATAGCCGGATCGCTTTTTTGGGAGGCTTTCCAGATACGGCTGTGTTTGCCGAGCGACGGTCTGGTTACCGCAAAGCGATGGACGAAAGTGGTCTTAAGTTCGATGAGGAGTTAGTTGTTCCGTCCATTCCCTCGAGAGCAGGTGGCGTGGAAGCCATCGGACGTGCGATGACCATCAGCGATCGACCGACCGGGGCCGTCTGCTTCAATGACGCGGTGGCGTTTGGCGTGTGTGATGGATTGCGCGCTCGGCGCATGGAACCGGGGCGGGACTTCGCGGTGGTAGGTTTCGACGACGTTATCGAGGCGAAAACGGCGGTTCCGGCCCTGACGACGATCTCGGTCGATCCGCAAGCTATGGGCAGGCGCGCCGCACACCTCCTTCTGAAGCAGATCAATGCGGGAAAAGCAGATGCGGAGAACATCATTGCGGCGGTCAGGCTGGTCGTCCGCCAGAGTTGTGGAACTGGCCAGAGCAAACCAGAGGGGAAGTTAGGATGACGGTTCGATGGGCATTGATCGGTGCGAGCATGATCGCGCGCGAGTGGGTCACTGGTATGCGGGGAAGCCGAGGCAGGTCGTATCAGTCGTCAGTTCCAGTGTTGGGCGCGCCAAGACATATGCGCGTCGAACCAGGACTTTGAGCATCCCGCAATGAGCAAGCACATCACCCCCGCCCAAGCCGCCGCCCTCATTCCGGATGGCGCTGTCGTGTCGGTCTCGTCCTCGAGCGGGCTCGGTTGCCCGGACCTGATGCTGAAGGCGATCGGCGAACGCTTCGAGGCCGCCGGGCATCCGCGCGACCTGACCACGCTCCACCCGATTGCCGCGGGCGACATGAGCGGCATCAACGGCGTCGATTACATAGCCCAAAAAGGCCTCTTGAAGACCATCATCGGCGGCTCCTACCCTTCAGGTCCTTCCACCGCCGAGCCGCCCCTCATTTGGCAAATGATCGCAAGCAACGACGTGGCGGCGTACAACATCCCTTCCGGAGTGCTCTTCGACATGCACCGCGAAGCGGCCGCGAAGCGCCCGGGCGTTATCACCAAGATCGGGCTCGACACCTTCGCCGACCCGAACCGCCAGGGCTGCGCGATGAATGCGGCCGCGGAAGCCCGGCCCGTGGTGAGCAAAATCCAATTCTACGGTGAGGAGTACCTCTACTTCGAGGCGATCGCGCCGCAGGTAGCGATCATCCGTGCCACGACGGCGGACGAGCGCGGCAATTTGACCTACGAACACGAAGGCGCGTATCTCGGCGGCCTCGACCAAGCGCTCGCGGCCCACAACAATGGCGGCATCGTCATCGCGCAGGTGAAGCGCATCACCAAGGACGGATCGATGAGGCCGCATGACGTGCGAGTGCCCGGAATTCTCGTCGACTACGTCGTCGTCGATCCCGACCAGAAACAGACAACGCAGACGCTCTACGACCCTGCAATCTCGGGTGAGATTTTTCGGCCGCTCGAAAGTTTTCGCGTGCCGGAGTTCAACATCCAGAAGATAATCGCGCGGCGCGTCGCGCAGGAACTCGAGGCGGGCAGCGCCGTCAATCTCGGCTTCGGGATTTCGGCCAACGTCCCACGCATTCTCCTGGAGGAAGGGCTGCACGGCGCGGTCACTTGGGTCATCGAACAGGGGGCGGTCGGGGGCGTGCCGCTGCTTGACTTCGCCTTTGGCTGCGCCGCGAATGCCGACGCCTTCATGCCCTCGCCCTACCAGTTTACATATTTCCAAGGGGCAGGTTTCGACGCCTCGCTGCTGTCATTCCTAGAGATAGGCCGCGACGGCTCCGTCAACGTGTCAAAGCTCTCGTTCCGCCCTCATATCACGGCGGGCGCCGGCGGCTTCGTCGACATTACGGCAAGGGCGAGGAAGATCGTCTTCTCCGGCATGTTCAATGCCGGCGCCAAGCTCGCTGTCGAGGACGGCAAGGTCGTTGTAGAGAAGGAGGGCAAGCTTAGGAAGCTCGTCAAAGAGGTCGAGCACGTCACCTTTTCGGGCAGGCGAGCCATCGAACAGCGCCAGGATATCACCTATGTCACCGAGCGCGGCGTGATGAGACTGACGCCGGACGGCGTCGTGCTGACTGAAATTGCGCCGGGGATCGATCTCAACACCGGCATTCTTGAACAGTCGGAGTTCCCGCTGATCGTGTCCGACACCCTAAAAGTCATGGACGGCGCGCTCTTCGTCGACAGGCCGATCGGCCTGTCGCTTGCCGTGAAGCCGGCCCGTAGCTTGGCGGGGGCATGTAATGGCTGACGCGCACATGAGGCTTGCCGCCGAAGGCGCGGTCGCATCCGTCACGATCGCTCGACCCGAGAAGCTCAACGCCTTCGATATTGACATGCTGAAGGCATTGGCCGCCATCTGCGACGAGGTCGAGGCGATGACCGATGTCCGCGCGGTGGTGCTTACCGGCGAAGGCAGAGCCTTCAGCGCCGGTGGCGACATCAAAGCTTGGGGCGCCATGCAGGCGAACGAGTTCGGCCATGCCTGGGTCCGCTTCGGCCATCGCGTCTTCGAGCGTCTGGCGACCCTGCGCATGCCGGTGATCGCCGCACTCAACGGCCACGCGCTCGGCGGCGGCCTGGAACTCGCGGCCGCAGCCGACTTCCGCATCGCGGAACAACATATCCGCATCGGCCTGCCGGAGACCGGGCTCGGCATGATACCGGGATGGTCGGGCACGCAGCGCCTAGTGAGGCGCTTCGGCGCGCAGATCGTTCGCCGCATGGTCCTGGGAGGTGAGACGTTCTCCGCCGAGGAAGCCCTCAAGTACGGACTGGTCGACGCCGTCGTGGACAGCGGCGCTGCCGTCATCGAGGCGAAGGCCTACGCGGCGCGGGTCGCGACGCGGGGACCGGCGGCCGTCGAGATATCGAAGCTAATGATCGCCGTTGCGAATGGCGAGGACAATGGTTCGGCGGTCGAAGCGCTCGGCTCGATTCTGGCCGCCAAGACTGGGGATCTCAAGGAAGGCGTCGCCGCCTTCTCGCAGAAGCGCGCGGCGGTCTTCAAGGGAGAATGGTGATGACGTTAGAGATCAGGCCAACAGCGCTTGCCGACGCGCCCGTGCGCGGCTTCGAGATGCTGATCGACGGCAGATGGACGGCCGGCGCAGAAGGCCGGACGATCGACCGGAACGCGCCGAGCCACGGCATCGTCGTGAGCCGCTACCAGGCGGCGACAAGGATGGATGCCGAGCGCGCCATCGCCTCGGCGCGAAAGGCATTCGACCACGGCCGGTGGCCGCACACGACGGCGTCGCAGCGCTCGCGGGTTCTGCTGAAGGCCGCCGATCTCATCGAGGCCCGCGCCGAAGACCTCGCCTATCTCGACTGCATCGAGGGCGGCAAGCCAATAACTCAGGTGCGCGGCGAGATCGCCGGCGCTGTCGACATCTGGCGCTATGCCGCTGCGCTTGCCCGCGACCTGCACGGCGAGAGCTACAATTCGCTTGGGCAGAACACACTAGGCGTCGTTCTGCGCGAGGGGATCGGCGTCGTGTCCATCATAACGCCGTGGAACTTTCCATTCCTGATCCTAAGCCAGAAACTGCCCTTTGCGCTCGCCGCCGGCTGTACATGCGTCGTTAAGCCCTCAGAGCTGACATCGGGTTCGACGCTCGTTCTCGGCGAGATCCTTGAGGAAGCGGGCGTCCCGGACAGCGTCGTGAACATCGTCACCGGCACGGGTCCCGAAGTCGGCGCGATCATGACGTCCCATCCTGCGGTCGACATAGTTTCGTTCACCGGCTCGACCGGCGTCGGAAAGCTCACCATGACGAATGCAGCGCAGACCCTCAAAAAGGTTTCATTGGAACTCGGCGGCAAGAATCCGCAGATCGTATTCCCGGATGCGGACCTCGACTCCTTCATCGACGCCGCCGTCTTCGGCGCTTATTTCAATGCGGGCGAATGCTGCAACGCCGGCTCGCGGCTAATCCTCCATAAGAGCATCGCGTCGGATGTGGTCAAGCGTGTTGCAGAGCTTGCGAAATACGTGAAGGTTGGCGATCCGCTGGACCCAGCGACGCAGGTCGGCGCGATCATTACGCCTCAGCATTTGGAGAAGATCGCGGGCTACGTCGCCAGTGCAAAGAATAGCGGCGCGAAGGTTGTTCACGGGGGCGATCAACTCGATCTCGGGATGGGGCATTTTATGTCGCCGACAATCCTCGAGGCGGTCATGCCGGATATGGAAATCGCACGTGAGGAGGTCTTCGGCCCCGTACTTTCAGTTCTCACCTTTGAAACGGCGGCGGAAGCCGTCGAGATCGCCAATTCCATCGATTACGGCCTTTCCGCCAGTGTGTGGAGCCGCGATTTCGATACGTGCCTGACATTCGGGCGCAGCTTGCGGGTAGGAACGGTGTGGATGAACACCTTCATGGATGGCGCCTCCGAGCTCCCGTTCGGTGGCTACAAGCAATCCGGGCTCGGTCGCGAACTCGGACGCCGCGCGGTCGAGGACTACACCGAAACAAAAACACTCAACATGCACATCGGAGGCCGCACCAATTGGTGGATGCCGCGACAGGAAAATTGGCCTGGCCAACGCACCGACCGGGACCTCGCCGAATGAAGACGACCACACGACCCGTCGCCATCGTCACTGGCAGCCACGGCATCGATCTCGGAATTGCGACCGCCTTTGCAAAAGCGGGATACAATGTGGCGATCACTGGGGTCGCGAGTCCCGACAACGGGCAGGATGCTGTCGCAAAACTAGAATCCTATGGCGTGGCAGCCGCCTATCTGCAGTCCGATATCGCTGATGTTTCCCGACATGAAGAAACGGTAACGGGCGTCCTTTCGCGATTTGGTCGTGTCGATTGCCTTGTTAGCAATGCCTCCATGGCAGTCGTACCAGGTGACTTCCTCGACCTGGTGCCGGCGGACTTCGATAAGACGATCGCGATGGACCTAAGGGGAACGGTGTTCTTTACGCTTGCTGTGGTCAAGGCAATGCTCGTGAGGAGCGCGGCGGATGTACCCAGGTCCATCATCAACATCACGTCGGTCTCACCCGAGGTAAGTTCGCCCGAACGCGCGGACTATTGCATCAGCAAGGCCGAGCTGGCGGCATTCTACCAGGGGGTGGCATTTCATATCATGGATACGGGAGTATCAGTATTTGAGGTGCGGCCCGGCATCGAGCGGGGGGAAGAAGCAGCAGACCTCGGCAAAATCTGCACGGCACTCGCTTCCGGCGGTTTGGGTTTTGCGACGGGAACGATCATCGAAGCCGACGGGGGCTCTTCAATTCCACGCCTCTGAAGGGAGCAACAGAATGGGCTTCGACTACATCATCACCGGAGCCGGGCCTGCCGGCTGCGTGCTCGCGAACCGGCTTTCTGAAGATCCGGCCGTGCGCGTGTTGTTGCTGGAGGCTGGCGGCGGAGATTGGAACCCGCTGTTCCACATGCCGGCGGGCTTCGCCAAGATGACCAAGGGCGTGGCGAGTTGGGCCTGGGAAACCGTGCCGCAGAAGCACATGAAAGGCCAAGTGCTGCGCTATACGCAGGCGAAGGTGATCGGCGGAGGTTCTTCAATCAATGCACAGCTCTATACGCGCGGCAATGCAGCCGACTACGATCTCTGGGCTACAGACGACGGCTGCGAAGGCTGGAGCTATCGGGAAATCCTGCCCTATTTTAAGCGCGCTGAGGACAACCAGCGTTTTGCCGACGACTACCATTCCTATGGCGGGCCGCTCGGCGTCTCCATGCCAGTCTCGAATCTCCCGATCTGCGACGCGTATATCCGCGCCGGCCAGGAACTCGGCATTCCCTACAACCACGACTTCAACGGTCGCCAGCAGGCCGGCGTCGGCTTCTACCAGCTTACGCAACGCAATCGCCGTCGCTCCTCCGCCTCAATGGCCTATCTGTCGCCGATCAAGGGTCGGAGAAACCTTTCGATCCGCACCGGCGCTCGCGTCGCCCGCATCGTGCTGGAAGGCACCCGCGCCGTGGGCGTGGAGGTCGTGACTGCGAAGGGCATCGAAGCGATCCGGGCGGAACGCGAAGTACTCGTCTCCTCCGGCGCCATAGGGTCGCCTAAGTTACTCCTGCAGTCGGGCATCGGCCCGATCGATCATCTTAAATCTGTCGGAGTTCAGGTGAAACACGACCTACCGGGGGTTGGCTCGAACATGCAGGACCATCTCGACCTGTTCGTCATTTGCGAATGCACCGGCGACCACACCTATGACAACGTGGCGAAGCTGCACCGCACCCTCTGGGCCGGTATCCAGTACGTACTCTTCCGCACTGGTCCGGTCGCCTCCTCGCTCTTCGAGACGGGTGGTTTTTGGTATGCAGACCCCGAGGCCCGCTCGCCCGACGTCCAGTTCCACCTCGGCCTCGGCTCCGGGATCGAGGCGGGAGTCGAGCGGCTGAAGAGCGCCGGTGTGACGCTGAACTCCGCCTATCTGCACCCGCGCTCTCGCGGCACGGTTAGACTTTCTTCCGCCGATCCTTCGGCGGCCCCGCTGATCGACCCCAACTATTGGGAAGACCCGCACGACCGGAAAATGTCGATTGAGGGCCTGAAGATCGCCCGGGAGATCATGCAGCAGGCCGCCCTGGAACCTTTCGTGATGGCCGAGCGCCTGCCTGGACCAAAGGCCGTGACGGACGAAGACTTGTTCATTTACGGGTGCGCCAATGCCAAGACCGATCACCACCCGGTCGGCACGTGCAAGATGGGTTTCGATTCCATGGCCGTCGTCGGGCTCGATCTCAAGGTCCATGGGTTGGAGGGATTACGCGTTTGCGACTCCTCAGTCATGCCGCGGGTGCCGTCCTGCAACACCAATGCTCCGACGATCATGGTGGGCGAGAAGGGATCCGACATAATACGCAATCGTGCCCCGCTTCCGCCGGCTCTTTTCGAGCATGAACGCAACGACGCGCGCCCCCGCGCACGCACCAACATTCAATAGGTGCACTCATGATCCGCCGCCACGAAGTGAGCAGGGAAATGGGGCGAATGTTACGATTTCCGGCTGTTCTCGTCGGCCAAGATATCCCGCGCATGCACGCACTGATCGGCCAAATTCGTGCTGACACATCCGGTTGGCATTTCATGGTGATGAATCACTGGCAAAAATGCGCTCCCTGATGACACAAGGATCTTAGCAGTCTTATGACGATTGACGTCCCGCAGCACATTCTCGACGCCATGACCGATGTCGATATGCCGCGACTACGGTCGGAGACGGCTCCGTCCGGTACAATGGTCCACGGCGACCTTCAAGTCCCGGTCTATCGATGCGGTTGTGTAGTGGTCGGTTCCGGTGCGGCGGGGCTGCGTGCGGCGGTGGAATTAAGGCGGCGTGGGAAAGAGGTGGTTATCGTCAGTCAAAGCGCTTGGGGTGGAACGTCGGCCTGTTCCGGCTCTGACAAGCAGACGCTGCATACGGCCAACAGTGCGGATCAGGGAGATAACTACAAGGCGATGGCGCGAGCAATACGCGCCGGTGGCGCGATGGATGAGGATATTGCCTATGTGGAGGCCGTGGGCTCGTCTCGCATGATGGCCTCGCTACAGTTTCTTGGCCTTCCACTGCCTCAGGACGCGCTGGGCGGCACTCTCAGATACAAGACCGACCACGACGAGGTGGGTCGTGCCACCAGTTGCGGTCCACGCACGTCACGTCTGATGGTCAAGGTGCTTGCCGAAGAGGCGATCCGTCTTGATGTTCCGTTCTATAACCACACTACGGCTGCCAAAATCCTCACCTGCGGGGAGGGGACGGATCGGCACGTCGCCGGCATTCTTACGATGCGCCCCAACGACCGAACAACAACAAACGCCTTCGGCCTTGCCCTGTTCGAGTGCTCGGTCCTTGTGCTTGCCGCGGGCGGTCCCGGCGAACTTTATCGTGATAGTGTCTATCCCAACGGCTGCTTCGGGTCGCTCGGCCTTGCGCTCGAAGCTGGTATCGAATTGGTCAACCTTACGGAGAGCCAGTTCGGTATAGGCACGCGCCGGGAGGGTTTTCCCTGGAATCTGTCCGGCACCTATGTCCAGGCAATTCCGCATGTCTATTCGATTGACGCGGAGGGCAATGAGCACCCCTTCCTTGCCCGGTATTATCGCAGCACACAGGAGATGGCCTCCAACCTGTTCCGCAAGGGATATCAATGGCCTTTTCATGCCACGCGGATGCTCGATTTCAGCTCGAGTCTCATAGATGTTGCGATCTATCGCGAGTCCGCAGCGGGGCGGCGCGTGTTCATGGACTTCAACCGGAATCCGCTGACCATGCCCGGCGATCTGCCGTTCTCCCTCGAACGGTTGGACGACGACGTGAGTTCCTATCTCGGCAATGCCGGCGCGGGTCAACATTTGCCAATCGAGCGGTTGAAGCACATGAACCCGCTCGCGATCGAACTCTATCGTCGCTACAAGATAGACATAACCAAGGAACCGTTGGAGTTCGCCGTCAACAACCAGCACATGAACGGCGGCATCATGGTGGACGTTTGGGGGCGCAGTAGCCTTGCCGGCTGCTATGCGATCGGAGAGGCCGCTGGTACGCACGGCGTGACGCGGCCCGGCGGAGCCGCGCTTAATGCCGGGCAGGTCTTTGGCACCCGAGCGGCCGAGCACATTGCAGCCAGCGGCAAAGCAAAAGTAGCGCCGAAGGTCGACATTGCCCGAGCTGCGCAAGCGGGCATCGCAGCGCTCTTCACGATCATGCGCCCCGACAGCTCGCTGACGATCAAGTCGGCGCGTTCCACGATCCAGGCGCGGATGAGCGATGCGGCCGGTATGATCTGCGACGGCGAGCGGGTAAGCCAGGCCCTCGCAGAAGCTCGAAGCCTCAATGTAAGCATTCGCGCAAATGGCATTAGGTACAAACGACCTGCTGAGGCGGTGCGGTCAATACAATGGCGGCAAATGGCGCTAGCTTCCGAAGCGGTGCTTACCGCTTTGGACCATTACATTGGCCAAGGCGGAGGGAGCCGCGGTTCCCGCGCAATATGCGATCGAGAAGGTGAATCGCTTCCGCTCGCGAGGACAGGCCCGCTGGAAGACTATCGCTTCCGGAGGGAGCGCGACGCCCAGCGGAGTGAACAGATCATTGTCCGATTGGACGGCGTCGAAATGGTGGTTTCAACACGTCCAATCCGTTCGTTCGACGAGAGTGCTGGGTCGTTCTTCGAACGCGATTGGCCAGATTGGCTGACCGGCCGGATCTTTGATCTCGGTTCTGACTAAGAAGATACCTAGTCGCGGTGCGCGTGATGTCGTCAACATCCGCATGGAATATCTGGAACTGAGGGAACCCGAGACCTAAACGCCAGCCGAAGGGCGACCGGAGACGGACAATGAGGTGTGGTATGGGTGGTGGAGAGGCTGACATCGTTTGCATGGGTGAACCCCTGTTCGAGTTCGCGTGGCGGCGGGACGGAACGATCAAGCCGGGCATTGGCGGCGATGTGTCGAATTGCGCGGTCGCCGCAGCCAGATCCGGCGCGAAAGCAGGGATGATAACCCGCCTGGGGGAGGACAGCCTGGGCGAGCGTATCCGGTCGCTGTATCACGACGAAGGCATCGCAACGACGCATGTCATCCGTGATGCTGCCGCGCCAACCGGTATCTATTTCATAGAGTATGGTCCTGATGGTCATAGCTTTTCCTATCGGCGCGCCGGCTCGGCTGCCAGCCGCCTGGCAAGCAGTGATCTCGCACCAGGCATGTTCGCGGGTGTGTCATTTCTTCATCTTAGCGGGATATCACAGGCTATTTCCGAGTCTTGCCGGGACGCTTCGTTTACAGCGATGGAGATGGCCAGATCGGCAGGTGCCAAGGTTTCCTTTGATACCAATCTGCGGCGCAGTCTATGGACGCCGGCAGCGGCGTGGGAAACCTTGTCAGCTTCATTGCCACAAATAGACTTTCTCTTTCCGAGCATGGAGGACGCACAAGCCCTGCTCGGGCTATCGGATCCGGATGCCATTTGCGACGAATTCCTTCGACACGGCGTCAAAACGGTCCTTTTGACCCTAGGCGAAGAAGGCGCAATTGTAGCTGGTGGCGATATGAGAATTCGGATACCCGCTTACTCAGCGCAACTTGTGGATGCGACGGCTGCTGGTGACACTTTTGATGGTGCCTTTCTGGCTGAATTTTTGCGCTGCGGCGATCCAGAGGCGGCCACCCGGTTCGCTTGTGCTGCGGCGTCCCTCGCAGTTGAGAAGACCGGCGCGGTCGATTCCATCCCTTATCTGAGAGAAATCCGCACACGTATGGCTGCGTAGTCCTGTCGAGCTTGCACCACACCAGCATTGGAAAACAACGCTCGTATATGCCCACCGTCGCGACGCGACGGCCATCAGTGCGTCGCCGGCGAGACGGGATCCAGATACCGGCCGATGCCGTTGCGGCCTTCATCAGTCTCCTTCGTCTTCAGGTGACGAAGAAAGCTCAGAATGGCTTGAAGCCGTGAGCCCGTCGAAATTCGCCAGCTTTTCAACGATCGCCATAGGAGTTTCCGCTTCGGCCTGGTCTTCACCGCAAAGATGCAGCACGACGGGGTATAGGATCTCCACCGGTGAAATATTCAGCACCTCGCAAAAGTGGAGTAGTCGGCCGACGGTCAGCCGTGAAACCGCGTTTTCGTAACGATTATAAACCTAGTCGCTGAGCCCAAGCATGGGTGCTAGCTTTGAACGCGGGATTTTCCGTCGGTCGCGAGCGTTGCGAAGACTGGTGCTGATCTTTTTTTCGATTTCGGCGCTTAACTCAGTTCGCCGAAGCTGGTTTTCCGATAGACCGGCTTGTCAATTTATGGATCATCGATCTGCTGTAAACCGAGGTGAGAAATCCATTCTTCGAAAGCTCCTGCCATTGCTCCTGCCAAAGTGACGTTGATCTTCTGTGTTCGTTCCAATCAATGTAACAGAATTGGTTGACTGGACGCCACCTTGGAATCTAGTGGGCCTGCCAGAATATGGGCGCGTCGCTTCGCGAAACCGCTCTATGCCTTCGGCACGGAGCCAACGCGGCCAGAACGCCGTCATCAATACACCAGATTGGGATATCGCCCGTTTACAGCACGGCCCGCAATCAGCATAGTGCGCCAGCTCGGGTAATACGAGTTGGTGATGGTAAGTGGCTAGCTCTTCTTGCCATTCACCGCGGGAGCCGTCCTGGCGCTAGCCGGTGACGACGGCTGCTTTCTATTCAAAGAGTGACGGCCGCGATCGCGGCCGACTTTGTCTGCCTCAGAGAGGGAAAGAGGGCCCCGCCTTCTCTCCCTCGCAAGCAAAAAAGGTCTCCCCGTCCTTCCTCCGCTACGCCTTCGGCTGCGCTACGTGCAGGATAGACGCGGATCCCCTTACGCGGATCATGCGTCGCCCCTTCGGCTTTGCCTCGGGCGGGCGAACCCCCTCAGTTTGTCCCTTGCGCCGACCACGTCTTTGGATCGGGCGCCGCGATGAGAAGCTATGCGGGGGAGCGGCGAGGTGGCACCATCGTCGTACGATCAACCCGAAGGATAGACTATCATGTCCAAAGTCGACGATCTCAGCCGATCAATCACTGTATTGGATCAAGCTCGCACTGTGCTCGTCGTTGTAGAAATGAGTCAAAATAACTGGCTGGTGGCCGGAATGCTTCCCGGCGTTCAGCGACACCCCCTCAAGAAACTCGATCCCGATCCCAATGCATTGCTCGGTTTGATCGCGCGTTGGCGATCGGAGGCGGAGGCTGCGGGCATGCCGATAGACCGGGTCGCGCTGGCCTTCGAGGCTGGGCGAGACGGCTTCTGGCTGGCCCGGTGGCTGCAGACGCGAGGCATAGACGCTCACGTCATCCATTCAACCAGCGTCGCCGTGAACCGTGAACACCGACGGGCGAAAACCGACAGGCTAGACACGGCCATGCTGATGCGCGTGTTCCTGGGTTGGCTGCGTGGCGAGCGTGGCCACTGCCGCATGGTGGCGATCCCATCATGGCGGAAGAGGATGCCAAGCGGCCGAGCCGCGAGCGGGAGAACCTGGTCAGCGAGAAAACGCGGATAGTCAATCGCATGAAAGGGGCGCTGGCTCGGCTCGGCATCCGTGGCTTCAAGCCCGAGCTTCGCCGGGCGCCGAAGAAGTTGCCGGACCTGCGCACTTCGGAAGGACAGCCGCTTCCGCCGAATATGCTGGAAGAGATGCGGCGCGACATGGCTCGGCTTGCGGTGGTGCGCGATCAGATCACGACGATTGAAAAAGCCAGAATTGCCCAGCTTGAGCAGGCGCCCGCGTCGGGGTATAATGCAATGGTTGTGCTATTGGCGCGCGTGATTGGTGTCGGGATTGAGACAGCCGACATGCTGGTCCACGAGGTGCTTAGCCGCAACCTCAGAGACCGGCGCGCGGTGGCGCGTTACGCCGGTCTGACAGGCTCCCCCGACGAGAGCGGATCTAAACGACGCGAAAAGGGGTTGGCCAAGGCAGGCAACGCCCGGGTGCGACGCGGGCTGATCCAATTGGCCTGGCGCTTCCTGAGATTCCAAAAGAATAGCGAACTGACGCAATGGTTCCAGGCACGAGCGGCACAGGGCGCCCGCAAGACGACGATGATCGTGGCGCTCGCACGCAAGTTACTCATCGCGCTCTGGCGATTGGTTACCGTCGGCGAAATCCCGATGGGCGTCACATTGCGCCCGATGAACTGAACACACTGCAGGGCGCCTGACGGATCAACCGCCGTAATGACGCCCGCGCGTATCGATTCGAGGTGGCGGTGTCCCGATGGACACCATGGCGTTATTTGCCGTCATGAGAATGGGCCCGCCGCCTCGGAGCCTTGCTGCTGAAGCCAATGACTGCTTCATGGTCCGGGTCTTTTGCAGACCCACCGAATACAAGGTTGCGGCGTAATGCGATGCGCCCAAAGGCAGGCTCCCCTCGAATTTGATGCTCGCGGACCAATGCACAAGGCAGTGACCAACCGTTCTGTTATGGCTATCCTGACCGCTTTACCGCGAAATCAGTGAAGGCCCCTTGACAACGAAATCCCCATACAAGGTGTCCACTTCGGCCTTGGTGAGGTGGTACGTCACCTCAATCTGCATCCGTTTAATGCGAATCGTCAGCACGCGTTGGGCAACGCCGAAGAACGCCGGGTCGGCGGCAAGCGACGTCGGAAGAAAGATCAGATCGCGGCCAAGCGGGCGTTGCGCGTGGTGACGGAATTGTTCCGCTTCTCCTCGAGTTCGTCGAGAAAAGCGAGAACAAGGTCTCGATCAAGCTCTTCGAGCGTCAACGCCGCCGGCTTCTTCCGCAACCGGGCGGCGGCAAAAGGATCAGCATGCGCAAGGCGTCGCGATAGCTGGCCACGGTCGCGGGAGTCGCGTTCCGCTGCTTGGTCAGGCGCTGGCGGAAATAGGACTCCAGGAGCGGCGCTACGAGCAGGTGTGCGGTGTTCGCTCGTGCTGCGCCTCCATCGAGGGCGGCACGCTCAGGTAGTAGGCCGTGTCGGTGTAACTGGCGTGGCCGAGATATGTGGCCAGCGCCTGAACGTCTGCGCGCTGTTGGTGCCAGAGGCTGAGGCGGGTCACGGCAAACCGGTGATCGTGCGGCCTTAAACGGCTTACCGCCATCAAAGTCGGCGAGTTTACGGACCTCGGCAAAGCCATTTTGCAGGCCGGTCGCCGAGAGGCGGTTGCCCCGGGAACTGAGGACGAATCCCTGATCCTTGGGTATGGGCGCTTCATTTCGGAATCGGGGGCGGGCTTCATCGGAATAGGCACACCACAGCGTTGGAGAAATTGAGATCTCGTCGGATTGTTCACTCCTAGCCATAACCTTCTCTCTTTTGTCGTCATCGCCCGGTCCGGTCAGTTCGATATGGTGGTGTTCTTCGGAGGGCGTGGAGGGCAGCGAACGGTCCCGCGCCACGCCGCTGATCTGGCGGCCCATCAGTTGGCCAGCTGCGACTCGCGCGCGGTGTGCGCAGCGAAATATCTCGCGATTGCACCGATGACCCGAGTTGTCGCCTTTCCATCGCCGTAGGCGTCCACGGGCTGGGCCATCCGTGAATATTCGTCCGGATCGCGCAGCAGCCGGGTCGCTTCACTCACGATGCGGGCGGTGCTGCGGCCCACAAGGCGCGCCGTGCCAGCTTCGACAGCCTCCGGCCGCTCGGTGATTTCTCTTAAAACGAGCGTCGGTTTGCCGAGTGAAGGGCCTTCTTCCTCTGCGCCGCTGCTGTCCGAGATGATGATGTCCGCGCGCAGCATAAGGCTGCAGAAGTTGCGGTACGGCAGAGGATCCACCACCGTAATATTCGCCTGGTTGCTTAAATAGGGCAAAATGACTTCGCGCACTGCCGGGTTCTGGTGCAATGGGATGATGACACGCACGTTCTCCTGACATGATAGCTGCACAAGAGCTCTTGCGATCTCGTGCATCGGTGCGCCCCACGATTCACGCCGATGTGCTGAGGCGACCACGATCCGCCGCGTTTCGTTCTTCAGGTCGGCAAGCGCTGGCTCGGCGAAGGCGGGGGCATTTTCGGCCGCCCAGTGAAGGGCGTCGACGACCGTGTTCCCGGTGACCGTGATACGATCCTCAGCGGCACCTTCGCGGAGAAGGTTCTCGCTGCTACGAATCGTCGGCGCCAGGTGGAGATCCGTTATCTGGGCGACCAGGCGCCGATTGGCCTCCTCTGGATATGGCGATGCAATGTTGCCGCTACGCAAGCCCGCCTCGATATGGATGATGGGGATACGGTGCTGGAAGGCGGCCAGGGCTCCTGCCAGGGTGCTCGCGGTATCGCCATGAACGACTACCGCGTCGATCCCCCATTGTTCTATTTGCCCGGAGAGCCTTTCCAGTATTCGATATGTGACCTGCGACAAGGTCTGGCGAGGTTGCATGACGCTTAGTTCGATGTCGGGTCGAATACCGAATTCCGCTAAAGCGATATCCAGCATCTCGCGATGCTGCCCCGTGGAAACAACGAGGGGCTCGAACCTGCGGTCGAGCTTCATCGCCTTAATTACTGTGGCGCATTTAATCGCCTCAGGACGAGTACCGAAAATGAATGCCACCTTGGGCATGATCGTCTCTCCAAATAAATGTGAGCGCGCTCTCTGCTAGTGTCTTGCGTGGCCTGGGGGCGTCGGAGACCGCAGTCGCCAAGGAATCGCATAAGGGGCCATAGGCGCCATCATCAGGGCCGAAGCGAACCACGTCTTGTCCATTCACAGCGGACGACGAGGATGTACCCTTGCCATAGTACGCGATTTGACGCGGATCGCCTTCCTCCATCGCGACTGACCCCGGCATCAATGATGGCGGCAATTGCTGCCGCCACTCCTCAACGAGGAGGCACAAAACTCGTGCCACATTGGCTGATCGAGCTAAAAAAACAATTTGTGATTGCTTACAGCTACTTAGCAAACAGAAAAAAGTTCGCCCAACCGAACTTCGTGTCACGGGCCCGACAAAGCCGACACACGACGCAGTCTTAGCGACGAAGAGCAAATCGCTGCGTCGGACAAGCTGGCCGGCTTTGCCAAATGCGGGTCGGCTTTCGACCGGCGCCGGGAGCAATCCTGCAATCGACTTGTGGCATCGCAGGAAACAATGGCTTCCCGGTTGGTCTGCCTGCGTCGATGACGATGCGATCAGCACGGTCATGGCGTGCCAACGCTCTTACGCTTGGCGGCCGGCAAATCCCGGGATTCACTGAACCAGAACTCGACGGTGTCGCCGACGCTGTCGATGGCGCGATAGAGGTCCATCCATCGCCAGCGGACCTTGATGTAGTTCTCGTCCGCATGCCATTTGCCGGTCACGAGGCGCTTGCGCCGGTTAAAGCGTTCCATCAGCAGCGGCGCGAAATGAACGACCCAGCGATGGATCGTTGAATGATCGACACTAATGCCACGCTCCGCCATCATTTCTCGAAGATCAGCGTAGGCTCAGTCCGTAGGCCAGATGCGAGCGAATGCAAAGCAAGATCACAGATTGGTCGAAATGGCGGCCTTCGAATATCTCAACTCTCCGAGGAACACCGGAGCCCAATGCGCTTGGTTACCAAAAACTTTGCAACACATCCTCGGGAAGTCGCCGGACGGTGGCGCCGATGTCGCGAACCCGACAAAAGTGTCGCGGCCATTCCAGCGGGCGCGCGTGTTTCACTCTTGTTGAGTAAGGAGCACCGCATTCGGCACGTGGCACGCTGATTGCGGGGATTATGAGCAGGGGCCGTCGCGACAACCGGTCGTAGCGGTCCCCTGTCCAATACATTGGAGGTCGAGCTATGTTGTCCCACTTCGAAAACCAGTCAATAAACCAAGAGGTCGCTAGGCTCAATCTCCCGAACTCTCGGATAAAGCACTTCGCGCCGGCTAGTTACGCACAAGCCGGAGAAGACGTTATTGTCGAAGGAATTCTGGCTGCAAAACTCTGCAAGAGTCAAAGATCTTGGGCCAGTGTGTTTTATGTCGAGATCGGCGCTAATCACCCCATCTCGACCTCAAATACCTTTCTTATGTACCAACGGGGCGCGCGAGGTGTTCTGGTTGAACCCAATCCTGAATTGGAAGCGCTGATCAGGACTGCTCGCCCGGAAGACGTTCTCGTTCGATCCGTTGTCTTGCCCGCTCCGCAAGCGTCTGCGACGCTCTTCATCGGAAACGCCCATGAGCTTTCGTCGGTGGATAAAGCACACGTTGAAAGTTTCGGGGACTTCGACGGTATAGGAGGTATCCGAGAACATATCGAGGTGAGCGCGATCGGTATCAATGAACTACTCGCCCCTTATGCCAATAAGATCGATTTCTTATCGATCGATTGCGAAGGACTGGATCACGATCTCGTCAAGGCCATTGACTACGAGTGCATCAGACCTGCTGTCATCCAATGCGAGCCAAACGAGCATTATCTAAAGGGCAATAGGGATCGGATCATCAATGTAATGGAATGCAGATCATACCGGCTTGCTGCAATGACTGACATCAACGTCGTCTTCGAGCGATTGACTTGATGCAGCGGCCCAAATCGAACGCGTCATTGAACGTACACCAAGCCTGCCAACGTCCGTCCTCGGGTGCCGCGTGGCAATCAGATGAAGCGCATATCGCCGCATGTAGCGTAAGCGGGAGCTGAGGCCATTCAGCGCTGGGAATTCCATGGCATGAGGGCGTCGATACCGCTGTTTGGCCATGCATTGGGATCGGCCACTATCTTATCGAGCCGGTGGCCTGCACTTCAGCGTCGGGTTGGGAGAGGGGTCGGGTCGAGAACCACGTCAGGCTGGGCGCGAGCGCTTTTTCATCCCAAGGCTGCGCTTCAAGAACTTGGAGGAACTCAACGCCTTGCTGCTGGAGACGGCCTCAGCTCCATGTCCCGCGAGCGCAGGCCCTGAACGCGCCGAAGACGTATTTCATAGGCTCAGGATAGGCCCTGTGAAACTTCGTCTCGTCCGCATCGAGACAACGGTCAATGCGTCCCATGGCGCAATCAACACAGCAGGGCATAAGGGTCGGAACTTCATAGGCCAGTCCACTCTTGGAGAACGGAGCAAACTTAATCCGCATGTGCGCGCGATGCCGAAAAAGGGTCGCGCGAGCCCCGCACCAAGCCCTGTCGGTCCGAATCGGGGTAGCCTGTTGCAATCTGTTTGTCCTGAAGGAGAACGACATGACGTTCCGTTCATTGGATGACCGCATCCTCGTCCGCCGCATCGAAGCCGACGAGAAGACGGCCAGCGGCATCACCATTCCCGACATCGCGAAGGAAAAGCTGCAGGAGGCCGAAGTGATCGCCGCCGGTCCTGACGCACGCAATGAAACCGGCCAGCCTAAGCCACTGGACCTCGAGGTCGGCGACCGCCGTAAATCGATGCTGGAGGATATCGCGATCCTGACTGGCGGCACCGCCATGAGCGAGGATCTCGGTATCAAGCTAGAGAATGTCGCGCTGGACATGCTCGGCCGCGCCAGGCGGGTGACAGTCGAGAAGGAGAACACCACGATCGTCGACGGCGCCGGCAAGAAGGAGCAGATCCAGAGGGTGTCACCCAGATCAAGACGCAGATCGAGGAGACCACCTCCGACTGGATCGCGAGAAGCTGCAGGAGCGGCTGGCCGAGCTCGCCGGGGTGTCGCCGTCATCCGCGTCGGCGGCTCGACGGAGGTCGAGGTCAAGGAACGCAAGGATTGGGTCGGCGACGCCATTCATGCCACCCGTGCCGCGGTCATCCTGCCCGGCGGCGTGGCGCTGCTCAGAGCCGCCAAGGCACTCGAGGCGGTCGCCGCCGACAACGCCGACCAGAGATACGGCCCCGATATCGTGCGGCGCGCCATCGAAGCTCCCGCGCGCCAGATCGCGGAGAACAGCGGGGCAAACCGCTCCATCGTCATCGGCAAGCTGCGCGAGGCTGTACCTATGGCTCGGACGCCCAGACCGGCGAATTCGGCGATCTCTTCGGCCAAGGCGTGATCTCGGCTTAAGGAGACCGCATGGTTCAGCCCGGTAGAACTCCATTTCATATTCAGCTCGCGGATATCATTCGGTCTCAGATCGAGAGCGGGGTCTTCAATGCTGGGGATCAGCTCCCCACTCAGATGGAGTTGATGAAACAGCACGAACTCAGCAGCAATACGGTGCGACAGGCGGTGCTTGCCCTTGTCGGTGAAGGCTTGCCTTATCGACGCGCTGGCAAGGGGACGTTTGTTGCCAAGCGTCACATCGGCCGGGACCTGCTCACTTTTTCAGGATTTTCGGAAGAAGCGGTAGCGCGTGGCTTCCGGCCGGGTACCAGGCATGTGACGGTCGACTGGCGTTCCGCTGACGCTGCGGTTGCAGCCGCACTCAACGTGCCAACCGATGAGAGCGTGCTGACCATCGAGCGCGTACAAACGATCGATGATGAAGTCGTCGCGGTTGAGACGGTTTCGTTTGTCGCGGCAATCGGACGCCAGATGGAAAAGCGCGACCTTGCCGACGCTTCTTTCACCGAGATTCTCGAGCGGCAGCTTGGTGTGGCTCTTGCGCGAGCCAGACAGGAGATAAGGGCCGGCACCGCGCGTACCAGACTGGCAAAAGCACTCGACGTGTCGAGCGGCACTGCGGTGCTGCAAATCGACCGTACCGCCTTCGACTCGAACGATCGGGTTATTTACTTTTCGTCCTCGTCCTACCGGGCGGATCGCTACATTTACACCGGCTGGATCGAACGAAAGAGCGCCTTGGTTACTCAACCACGCCAATTGATCGGCCGGAGCAGATGATGCCCAACTGCGAAGGGATGTGTTGCAAAGTTTTCAGCTAGTCATGTGAACCTAAAGTTCGCCACATAAGGTCTGCTCGGCCTAAACACCTGACGGACGAGAGAATTTCGTCCGCGGACTTGGTCCATCGATAGGGCTTTGGGTTCTCATTGTGGCGCTCGATGAAGGTGCGAATATCGGCCTCGAGCTGGCTGGTTGAGGTGTGCACGTGCTTTCGGGTCAGTTCAGCGAACCAGCGTTCGACCTGATTGATCCAGGATGCCGATGTGGGCGTGAAGTGGACATGGTAGTGAGGCCGGCGCGACAGAAACCTGACCAGCGCGGTTTTGTGGTATCCATGATGACGTGGACATCGAGATCGGGCGGCACGTTGGCGTCGATCTGCTTGAGGAAGTCCAGAAACTCGGTCGCCCTGTGCCGCTTGTAGCATTTGCCAATCACAAAGCCGGACGCCACATCGAGCGCCGCGAACAGCGAGGTGGTGCCGTGTCGGACATAGCTATGGGTCCGGCGCTCCAGCACGCCCGGCATCGTCGGCAGGACCGGTTGCTCCCGATCGAGTGCCTGGATCTGGCTCTTCTCGTCGACGCTCAAAACCAGTGCCCTGTTGGGCGGTGACAGGTAGAGCCCGACGATGTCGCCAACCTTGTCGACGAACAGTGGATCGCTCGACAGCTTGAACTGGGTGAAGAATTGCCCGCGGCGCCCGGCAGCCGCATCTATGTGATCGAGGACATGCGGGATGTGACCGCCGAAATGCTCAAGAGCGTCTCAGACAAGCTGAACGGGTTTGCCCGCTATGAGCGGCTCGCCACGAACAAAAAGGCCCTGATCGCCGCATGTGAAGGACAGCCCAATCACCGTTGCGACGTAGGGGCCCATTATGGCGGCGCCTCCTACTATCTCCTCCAGAAGCTCGAAATTGAGGACGTGCGCCTCGTCTATGCGCCCGCGCTCCGCATCGGCAACTTCGGCGGCCAAACGGATAACTGGATGTGGCCGCGCCACACGGGCCACTTCGGCTTTTGTCGCGCCTATGTCGCGCCTGATGGTTCCTCCCGGCCATATGCGCGCGACAACGTGCCCTACCGGCCCAAGAACTGGCTGCGCATCGCCGTTGAAGGCGCCAGGATGGACATTCTGCTGAATTTTACCTGCGGCGCTGTTTCATGGACGCGCTTGGGCACCCCATTTTCTATTGCCCGCCTCGGCTCATGCGGGGCGGGCTTCTTGGCCTTCTGGAGGATTTGCTCACCATGGTTCATAGTGGCGGCGCAACCGTCCGGTGAGCGCCTCACCTGAGGCTACATGGCGGCCGTGGAGATTGCCTCAGGAGCGGCGCCCAATCGGAAACCTTAGCACCTCCGCGTTTTGGCGTGGCTGCTTGAACTCTTCGACGGCAACCGCCTCAATTAGCAGGTCCAAGGCTTGGCGTCCCCTTCGACTCATCGGGTCATCGCCACAAAGGTAGTCATACGCTCGATCTAAATGCACTCGGGCGGCGGAAAAATCGCTTGTCATAGGACCCTCTCTAACCACCCCATTGCCGTCTACGAGGTGAAGGTCGCGCAATCGTCAATATTTACAGACAAATTTGAATTAAATCGGGGATGATCGGGGAGTAGCTAGGCCGTCACCCACGGTGACTGAACCGGCCGACATCGGCGCCGAGGTCTCGGCATTCCTCGCGCGCCTGGAGGCCGTAGTCCCCTAACATGATGCCGCCGTCCAGCCCGCCGACGATCACTCGCTGGCGCTCGGTCGGATCATAAATGCCGAGCACCCCGTTCCGAGACCACCTCTAACCGGCGTCATTCAATGCGGACGCGGAACCGGCCCGATTTTGCGGCGCAGAGCCAGAGGCGGCGAGGCGGCCGCCCAGGTCCCAGGCCGGTTGGCTCCAAATCGCGCTAGGTCGTGTAGATCAGGTTTGTACACACCACTTAGCTATACGCGGGGGGCGATAATGCCATCGAAGAACAAATGGCGCAGGTATTGGGTATCGATCCGTCGGAGCACCCAATCCCGCCCGCAACGCGGTTCGCAGCCATCTCGACCGATTGGTGGACTCCTGACTGCGGGATCTAAGGAGCTTTTCCTAGCCTATAGCTAAATGGAAAGACGCCCATCCCCTCGATTGAGCCAACCCAGACCCAACCTACTGGACTCCAGAGCGAAAAGAGCGCGTGCGGCTCGTGCGACTTGTGGGGAAAAGGAAATGGCGCCTCGGCATGACTGACTCCGACTGCCTGAGCGCCGGCTTTCAGTGCGCGCAAGGGGAGCGTTCCGGTGGCCAATGCTGCTGTTGGAACGGAGCAGGTGGGTTGTTCTAGCAACACGGTTGAGTGTCCGGGGTGCCAACAATGAACAAATGCGCAGGAACACTCGATCCGCGCCTTCTGCAGGCCTGCCTACAACCTGTGCAAGTGCACAGGTAGCGAAGGTGCGCGCATTCAAGCACGTTTGAGCGTCGGCGCAATTTCCATGCCGACCACCAACGGAGATATCTGCGATGACCAGCAACATGCGGCTAATGAAAGCGAGCGAGATTCCCGCCTTCGTCGACAAGGTGATCGAGGCTGGCTGTGATATCTGTGCGATCGGTCACTTAGGCTATTCACTGGGCGATGTTGACGGGAAGGTACCCTGGCGCAAGGTAAAAAGAATCGTGGAAGAGTTTGGCGATCGTGATCACCTGCTACCGGAGATCGTTGCCTATCTTCGCTCGATAGGTCGGTACATAGAACTCACGTCGTCGACAAACGACGGCCGGAGACCGCACAAAACAGGCACTCGAAATTGGAACGCATAAAGGACGGGTCGGATACGATTGTCGAATCCGGCTCCTTCACCGACATGACGAGCTCGACTTCCGGACGGGTATTGACGCCAATGAGCTGTGGATTCCCAACAGGGCAATAACCTGGTCTTCTCGTACTGGGCACCACGGACAAGGGTCGGTCAGCCCCCCAGTGGCATTGCGATGTGCTGTCGTTTCTGACTCTGGCACCATAGTTCAACCCGATAACCGCAGTTTACTGAGAGAATCCACAACTTCGTAGCTGCGGCAGGAGAGAACCAAGCAACAGCTAGAAAACCGCCGCCGAGTTCCATAATATGCGTTATGCAACTTTAAGTTGTAGCAGCTAAGTTAAAATGTCCGGATCTGGCAAAGTAGGAATGTCGCTCCTGCCTTGCCAATCTGCCCGCATTTGAGAGCGCGGGAGATTGCAGATTGGGACTGGTTCTGATGAGCGAACGCGAGCTGCGGCGTATCGAGGTTTTGTCGAAGATTGTTGAGCGGCGAATGACGAGCGTTGCGGCGGCAAGCTTGCTCGGCGTTTCAGTTCGTCAGATCCAGCGGCTGTTGAAGACGTTCCAGGCGGATGGCGCTGCGGCTCTCCGGCACAAGGCGCGTGGCCGGCGTTCCAACAATCGCATTGTCGATGGTGTTCGCGACTTCGTGCTGGAGCTGATCCGCGAACACTACATCGACTTCGGTCCAACGCTTGCCCGCGAGAAGCTGATCGAACGGCATCAGCTCGCGGTCAGCAAGGAGACGCTGCGCAAGTGGATGACGGAGGCTGGAATCTGGACGTCGCGCCGTGAACGCAAGCAGCGGCTGCATCAGCCCCGCGGGCGACGAGACTGCCTGGGCGAGATGGTGCAGATCGACGGCTCGCATCACTGGTGGTTCGAGAACCGCGGTCCCAAATGGGCCCTGCTCGTCTTCATCGACGATGCGACCGGCAAGCTCCTGCATCTGCGCTTTGCGGGGTCGGAGAACACGTTCGATTATTTCCATGCTGCCAAGGCGTATCTGCGGCACTGGGGCAAGCCGCTTGCGTTCTACAGCGACAAGCATGGCATTTTCCGAACGACCCATGGTTCCGAGAAGGATAGAAGCAGCGGCCTGACGCAGTTCGGCCGGGCTCTTTATGAGCTCAACATCGATATCATCTGCGCCAACACCCCACAGGCCAAGGGTCGCGTCGAGCGCGCCAACCAAACGCTCCAGGACCGGCTTGTGAAGGAGTTGCGCCTGCGCGACATCAGCACGATCGAGGCGGCCAACGCCTATGCGCCCGATCATGAGAATCTGGACGGCGCCATGTGTCGCAAGGAGATTCGCACGCTGTCTCAGGCTTTGACGCTGCGCTACGACAAGGTGCTTTTCATTCTCGATCCGACCGATACCGCAAAGCGACTTGCCCGTAAAAAGGTCATCGTCTGCGACTATCCCGCTCGCCTTGAGGTCACTCACGACGGCATTAGCCTGCCCTACAGAACCTTCGACAAGCTGCGTTCAGTTCACAGATCGGAGATCGTCGAGAACAAGCGGCTTGATGCCGCCCTGGAACTGGTCGCCCAGATGCAGGCTGGCCGGGAGCTTCATCGCAGCCAGCGCGGGCCGCGGCGCACCGGACAGACGAACCACATGTTCGGCATTCCCGATGGCAGCCAGAGCAATGGCTATGTGAAGCGTGGCCGCAAGCCCGGCAAGAAGGCGGATTTCACAAAGGACCCCGCAGTCGTCGTGCGGCGTGAGCAGGCGCTTGCCAGAATGCCGGCAGCCAAGGTCGAGAGCCAGGCCGTCAAAGTCGATCTGACGCTCACGGAGAGCGATAGGCATCGTATTGCGGATGTCCTCGCAGTGCTGGACGAGTTTCCAATCAACCGGAAGGCTCAACCGACAACGGAAGCCGGCTTTTAGCTCGACGAGGGCCACGCGGCTCTCAAAGCTAAAGCCGAGGGAGATCTACTGGATCGCCCCCGATCGGGCTGCGCAACCCCGACCAGCTGACGCCCGATCGGGCGCTCACGTCGCAGCCGGCAGCACCGTTATGCGACATTTCTACTTTGCTGACATCGCGACATTCGAACTTGGTTGCAACAAGTTGTAGCAGCTAAGTAAAATATCCTGATCTGCCAAAAATAGGAATGTCGCTCCTGCTTGTGCCTTGCCACTCTCTCGCCTTCGAGAGCGGGGAGATTGCATCTTGGGACGTTTAAGGGGTGGATTTTCGTTTAAACGGTTCAAATGGGCGGTCGTCCGCCAGCAACTTCTCCTTGCTAAGTAATCCGGCATTCTCGAAGGCCTCGCGCCAGTTCGAGGCGCATTCATATCCCCCTCCGCAGCAGCACGCGCAAGCATCGTCACAAGCCCCGAGCCGCTTCGCGTTCGGCGCTGTCCAATTTCCGACAATGTCGGATACGCAACGTAGCAGGGTCAGATCTACCAGACTGCGTATAAATGGTTTTCTCATTTGGCACGGTACATGCACCATCATCCGCAAACACGTGCCCGACGAAAGAAGACGTCGCATGATCACCTCACCAAAACATACCGCCGCCGCGGAACAAATCACTTCGCCCCGAACCTTGCTTATCGTCCGTCCCGTCACCACAACCGGAGCCATCCGCTTCGTCTTCGACGGCGGCACCACGCAGGACTCGGCTGACAAGGAGGGACTGGCCAATTTGATGACCGGCCTGTTCGACGAGGGCGCCGGCGATCTCGACAGTGATGCCTTCCAGGCGACGGTTGACCATGCCGGGGCCGAGATGAGCTTCGACGCGCAGCGCGACGGCATTTATGGCAGATGCGCATGCTGCCCGAACGGAAGGACGCCGCCTTCGATCTGCTCAGGCTCGCGCCTAACAGCCCCCGCTTCGACCAGGAGCCCGTCGACCGCATCCGCGCCAAGCGGCGCAGAATCTACGGCACGCATCCTTATTCGAGGCCGGACGAGGGGCACCAAGGAGAGCCTCGCCGGCATAACGCCGGTCGATCTAGGCGCCCTCCACAAGGCCGCTTTCGTCGGTGACGGGCTGCACGTAGCGGTCGTCGGCGACATTGATGCCAAAGGCCTGAGTGAAAGGCCCCACGACTCGGTCGGCGATTTGCCTCAGAAGCAGGCGATCGCGCCGGTGGCCGATGTCGCCCCGAGCTCGGCCGGCGTAATTGGTCGCCTACGACCCGCCGCAGACTTCGCTGCAGCTTGTTTTTCCCGGCATCGGACGCAGCGACTCGGAACTCTAAGCCGCACAGCTGATAAGCAAAATACTCAGAGGCTCGCCATTTACCTCACGTCTGTTCCAGGAAGTGCGCGAAAAGCGCGGCCTTGCTTACGGTATCCATTCCAGCCTGAAAGACCACCAGCATTCCAATGCGCTTGTCGTGACCACGGCGACGCGCGCCGACAGGGCGGCCGAGACGCTCGGGCTGATACGCCACGTGATCAGGGAGTTGGCGGAAACAGGGCCGACAGAGGCCGAGCTAAAAGCGAGCAAGAAATATCTGATCGGCACCTATGCTACCAACAATCTGGATTCCTCCAGTTCGATTGCAGCCACGCTTGTCGGGTCTTGGCATCGGCTACACCAGTGCCGCGCCGCCCTCATCGATCGACCAAGTCGAGGCAGCGGCGAAGAAGCTGCTTTCGGCCGAACCCGCCATTATGGTGGTCGGCCCGCGCGTGGACGCCAAAGAATGGGCCCGGGCTCCAATTTCGCCATTCTTCTCCCCTTGTGAGGCTTTTACTGGGAGAGATCGAGCCCAAAGGGAGATTCCGATGTCTGAAGCGAGTCAGGAAAAGTTGGACGCATTCTTGGGGAAAATGGTCGGCGATCTCGGTGCGATCGCTACGGGCGCGGCTGTCTTGCTAGGCGACAGACTCGGCCTGTTCAAGGCATTGCGCGAAGGCGGCAAGATGACGGCCGCCGAACTTTCGACACGCACCGGTACCCAGGAGCGCCTTGTAAGGGAATGGCTTTCCGGGCAGGCGGCGGCGGGCTACGTCGACTACGATGAAGCCAACGACCAGTTCTATCTCAACGCCGAGCAGGAGCTGGTGTTCGCCGATGAAAATAGCCCGGCCTTCATGGCTGGCGCATTCGAGTTCCTATCCGCGCTGTGGCTCGACGAAGAAAAGGTGAGGCAGGCATTCCAGTCCGGTAAGGGCGTTGCATGGCACGATCATAGCGCGTGTCTGTTTCGCGGTACGGAACGGTTCTTCCGTCCAGGCTATAATGCCAATCTGATCGACTCCTGGCTGCCGGCCCTGGAGGGCGTAGTCGAGAAGCTCGAACGCGGCGTGGATGTCGCGGATGTCGGATGCGGTCATGGCGCATCGACGGTGCTCATGGCACGTGCTTTCCCCAATTCGCGCTTCGTCGGCTTCGATTATCACGCCCCTTCGATCGAGCGCGCCCGCAAGGCCGCCGAGGAAGCCGGCGTCGGCGCCAACACGCGCTTCGAGGTCGCGGCCGCCAAGACCTATCCCGGCACCTATGACCTCGTCGCTTTTTTCGATTGCCTTCACGACATGGGCGACCCGGCGGGCGCCGCCACCCATGTCCACGGGTCGCTCAAGCCGGATGGCACGTGGATGATCGTCGAGCCGTTCGCGCATAATCATCTAGCGGCGAACCTCAATCCCGTCGGACGCGTTTACTATGCCGCTTCCACGTTCGTGTGCACGCCCGCGTCCCTGTCGCAGGAAGTCGGGCTCGGGCTTGGCGCCCAGGCCGGCGAGGCGAGGCTACGCAAGGTGGTGACCGGCGGCGGCTTCAAGCGATTCCGTCGCGCCACGGAGACGCCGTTCAACATGGTGCTGGAGGCCCGTCCCTAGCGCGGCCGTCGCTAGAAATTGCAGCTCATCGCTTTATGGTGAAGATCGTCGTCAAAATCCGAACTCACAGTTATCGACAAATTTTCAGAGGCGTCACTCCCCTGACATCCGATTGGAGTTGTTAGAAGCCAACAGTAGTTGAAGGCACACGCAGCCAAGCTCGTCGCCTAGAGTAGTTCGGTGCTCTCCGAGAATCCAACTCCGAAGACCGTACTCCGCGCAAACGCGCAGTTTCTCCACCTGAACTTGGGCGACTTCGGCGGCGTCGGCGACAAACGCGAAAAGCGCCAGGAGCGGCACTGCGACCAATGGCCCTTTCATAAACCTCGAATGCGCTTTCAATCTTGGCGATGCGTTCCGTCAGTGTGATCTGAAAAGACTCATGCTAATCACAGCTTCACGACGCCTTGCGACGCAACGCCGTTTGGTATCCCAACCATTGGTGAATTTCGGCGGCGATGCGCTCGGCATGTGCGGTGACTTCGGGAATTCCCATCAGTTCGCCGACGCTGCCTCGCGCCAGTGGCCCGCTGACGAAAATGCTGTCGGTCGGGCGCCCGGATGTGCCGACCGCACGGCCTTGGCTGTCGGTCTCCAAACCAAGACCAATCGGGTCGAGCCGGACCAATCCCATCCGCTCGAGCGCCGCAATCGCCGTGTTGGTCCGCAAGATATCGGCGTGCGCCGGTCCGGTCGTCACGATCACACTGTCGAAAGCATCGACAACGAGGCTGCGTTGGCCACGCAGCCGCTGCCTGACGCGAATGCATCCGTCTACCTGTTCGGCGCCGACAATCGATGCGGCGCTATAGGAAAGCCTGCCCTCGGCAACGCGGCGATCGAGCACGGCCGCGATCTGTGGCGCAACGCGGAAGCGATGCACATCCCACAGCGCGCGAAGGTGACGCACAACCTGGCGCTGCTCGGCTAGCGGCAAGGCCTGCCAGATGGCCTGTCCCTGACGCCGGACGGCATCGAGCACCGGGTGCCAGTCTTCGCCCTGACGCTTGGCATCAAGAATCGTGGCCCGGATGCGCCTGAACAGTGCCGTTGCGCTGCGTGAAGGAAGGGTCGTGAAATCGCCAATTGGATCGGCCAGCATCGCGGCTTGGCCGCGCGAGCGATAGCCGTGGCGTGACTGCGCGACGATGTGGCCACGATGCCCCTTGCGGTCGAGCGTTGCAATCACGTCCGCCGACGTCAGTCCGGTGCCCACGACCAGGACACGGTCGTCGCGGCCGATCGCTTCCAGCCTCTCGAGATCATAGGGATTGGCCACCAGCCCGGCTGTGCCAGCCACGGACTTCAGGGGCATCGGCAAGGCCGGCGGCGGATGCGTCGTCGCAATCACCACGGCGTCGGCAGCGAGCGTCCCGCCATCAGCGAGGATCAGACGGTAGCCCTCGCCGGTGCGCTCGACCGATGCGACGGCGGACCTGACATGGCGGATCGTTTTGCTGAGAAGGGAGGGCCGGAGATGAGATTCCACATAGCGCCCGAAAACGCGACGCTGCGGGTAGAGTGCCCCGTAGGCGGCAATAGCCTCGGCATCGTCTACAATGGCTCTGGTCAGCTCCAGCCAGTCGGCAAAGTGGCTGTCCTGCCCGGAGATCAGCGACATTCTCGACGCCGGCACATTGATGCGATGTGCCGGATCGGCCGTGGAATAAGCCAGACCATAGCCGAGCCCCTCGCGGGGCTCGACGACCACGATATCGGATGCACCGGCCGGGAGCAGTCGCGCCAGATGAAACGCAGTCGCCGCACCTGAAAAGCCGCCGCCGACAATCGCTATGATCGGTGCGCTGGCGCTCAAGACTGGCTCGCGCGCAGCGCCGACGGGCGATGGTCGCCGGCCACGGTTTCGCCGAAGGGGCCCATGTTGACGGCCGTCGGCCGCGTTGAGATCTCGTGATCGAGTGGCAACTGCGGCAACACAAGTTCGCCGAAGCGATAGGCTTCCTCCAGATGCGGGTAACCGGACAGGATGAATGTATCGATGCCTATGCGCCGGTATTCATCGATCCGTGCCGCCACCGTAGCCGCATCGCCGACCAGTGCGGTGCCCGCACCGCCGCGCACCAGGCCGACGCCAGCCCACAGGTTCGGGCTGATTTCCAGCTTGTCGCGGCGGCCGCCATGCAACCGGCTCATACGCGACTGGCCAACCGAGTCCATGCGCGCGAACACCTTCTGCGCCTCGGCGATCGTCTTGTCGTCCAGACGGCTGATCAGCCGATCGGCATCGGCCCAGGCTTCGTCATTGGTTTCACGGACGATGACATGCAATCGGATGCCAAAGCTCACCGCGCGTCCCGCCTTCTCGGCAAGGCCGCGCACATGGTCGACCTTTGCGGCGACATCGACCGGTGGTTCGCCCCAGGTCAGATATTTGTCGATCTGCTCGGCGGCGACTGCATTCGCCGCCTCCGACGAACCACCGAAATAGAGCGGCGGATGCGGCGTCTGCACAGGCGGGAACAGCAGCCTTCCGTCCTCGATGCGGAAGTGCTTGCCTTCGAAGGCAATGGTCTCGCCGCTGAGCACGGCCTTGTAGATATCGAGGAATTCCCGCGTCACCTCATAGCGCTCGTCATGGCTGAGGAAGATGCCGTCGCCCTTGTTCTCGACCGGGTCGCCGCCGGTGACGACGTTGATGAGCAGGCGCCCGCCCGAAATGCGGTCGAGCGTCGAGGTCATCCGCGCGGCAAGCGTCGGCGATTGCAGGCCCGGCCGCACCGCAACGAGGAAGCGGAGCCGCTGCGTCAACGGCGCCAGCGCCGACGCCACGACCCAGCTGTCCTCGCAGCTTCGGCCGGTCGGCAGCAGCGCGCCGTAATAGCCGATGGCGTCGGCGGCCTTGGCGACCTGGGTCAGATAGGGCAGGTCGACCGCCCTGCCCCCCTCGGAGGTGCCGAGATAGCGGCTGTCGCCATGGGTCGGGAGAAACCACAGGACCTTGATCCTGTCGGGGATGGCAGTGCTCATGAACAGTCCTTTGTGACTTTACGGCGTTCTCGCTCAGCTCCAGGCGTGGAGCGGCGGATTGACGTCGTTCAGGTAATAGTTGCCGAGGATCGCGTATTTCCAGCGCACCGGATCGTGCAGCGTGTGGGTTCGGGCGTTGCGCCAGTGCCGGTCGAGATTGTGCTCGGCCAGTGTGGATCGCGTGCCGGCGAGTTCGAACAGTTTGTTGGTGGCGTTGATGGCGATCTCGGTGGTGAGGATCTTGGATTCGGCAACCGCGATCTGCGCTTCCGCGACGGTCTTATCGTTCGGATCGGCCACGGCGCGGTCGACCGCCAGCCCTGCCTTGTCCAGAACGGCCTGCGCCGCATTGGCCCGCAGGCGAAGGTCACCGACGGCCTGGATAGTGTAGGGATCCTGCCAGGCATGATCGACGCCGCTGTCGATCCACGCGCGCGACTTGGTGCGCACGAAGCTGACGGTTTCGTCGATCGCCGCGTTGGCGATGCCGAGATCGACAGCAGCCTGGATGATCTGGAAGATGGCGCCGTCGGCCGTCGCCCGGTCATAGCCCTTGTAGCCGGGGACGAGATGCGTCTTCGGCACTTTCACATTGTCGAGCAGGACTGTGCCGGACAGCGTCGTCTTCTGGCCGAAGCTCGACCAGTCGTCGATGACCGTCAGTCCGGGCGCGCCGCGATCGGCGATGGCATACCAGGCCCGGC
>NZ_JAMYUA010000039.1:0-56842 GCF_040322715.1 Mesorhizobium sp. M0106
GTCGTCAAGGCTGTCTTCGCATATCAACCTCGATGCGTTGTGATCCAAGGTCCGAGCCTGTCGTCTTGGCGCGGTGACAACACCGGTCCAAACTCACATACGGTCGCTCACATGGGGACTTTGTCGTCAAGGCTGTCTTCGCATATCAACCTCGATGCGTTGTGATCCAAGGTCCGAGCCTGTCGTCTTGGCGCGGTGACAACACCGATCCAAACTCACATACGGTCGCTGCACAGTGGCAGCTGCACCAACATCCCGCTTTCGTCGGTAAGGCTCAGGGGAACGCGACCAATCTTCCGGGCGGCATTTTGGGCCAAGTAGGGTGGGAGGTTCGTTCGCCCCGGATCGGCCGGGAGCGATCAATCCCGGCGGATGGAAGAAAGTACTTTGATCATGCCGGCTTCATGACAGCGCCCTCAATGACAGCACCATGATGAACATACTTCCACAGCGCAATCAGAAGTTTTCTCGCCAGCGCAATGATGGCCGGCTTGCGGCGCCTGCCACCGTCGAGCGCGACCCGCTCCTGGAACCATTGTGCCAAAGCCGATCGCGGTTGATGCAAGAGCCAGAACCACGACAATTGCACCATCACCGTCCTCAGCCTCGGATTGCCCGCCTTCGATACGCCCTGTTCCCGGCTGATCGATCCGCTTTGCCATGGTGTCGGTGTCAGACCGGCATAGGAGGCAAGCTGCCTTCGGTTCGCGAACTCGCGATACAGTCCCTCGGACCAAAGCACCTCGGCAAAGTCCGCTCCCACGCCGCGCAGTTGCTTGAGCATCGACATTCCATTGGCGACTTTTGAAGGCTCGCATTCTTTGCGAGCCGCTTCGTCGCGCGCTGCCTCCACGTCCTTGATTTGCCGAAGCACGAGCTCGATCCGGTCCAGTGCACGGACAATCTCCGCTTTGAGATTCGGCGGTAGTTCACGACCGTCTCCGGTCCTGAGTTCTTCCAGTCTAGTGCGCCGGTCCCGCTTCAGCGGCTCAAATCCAATGATGCCCTGTGAGAACAAGAGCCCTTTGACCCGGTTCACAATCTTGATCCGCTCCGCGATGAGAGCGCGTCGCTCACGGCTGTTGCGCTTTCGGTCCTCTTGCTCGGGCGATGGCGGAACGACCATGGCGCAGACCCGCGGCTCGCCGCGCTTGTAGGCAAGCAGGGCGCGAAGGAGGGTCTCTCCGTCCAGCTTGTCTGTCTTCGCCCGGCGTTTCCTGCGTGACGTGGCTATGGATGCCGCATCAACAACATGGCTTTCGATGCCATCACGCTCAAGGATCCGATGTATCCAGAAGCCGTCCAGGCCAGCCTCCTGGACTGCGATCACCGGCACGTCACGGCCCGTTCTGCGCCGAACTGTCGCCTTCAGCTGGCGGACAAGGTCGAACAATCCGGCCGTATCGCCTGCCTTGACGATGCGCTTTGACATCTTCTCTCCGTTGCACGGCAACAAACTTGTCACCAACCAGGTCGAGCGACTGAGTTCCAGGGACAGGAAGATAGCGCCGAGTGTCGTATGGACGGCATCGGTTTCAATCTCAGTCGCGTTTTCAGCCTTCATGTGTTCTGTCCCTTCAAGTTGTTCATGAGCAATGTGCCGGTCAAAGCGAGTTGATCACAGCTGCGGTCATCGCTTCGCGATGTGGTTTTGGTTGTTGCCTGCCCCCGCTCGCGGGGTGGGCGACGCTCCTTTCTAGGCCCGCTGCGGCAGGCCGCAATGTTCGCTCCGCTCACATCCTCCACTCCGTTCCGGCCCTTCGGGTGCAGCCTGCCTCGTTCAGCGAGCCAAGCCAGTCGCGTTCTGCCGCCCACCCCACTCACGGGGCAGGCACGCGAGATCGGGATCGAGCGCTGCCTCCACCACCCATGGGATCTTCCGGGGAAAGGCGCGGCGATTGGCGAGCGGAGGATGAGACGATGCATGCAAACAGCAAGCGTTCCGCCAGCACAGAGGCTGGCGCAGGCAAGGGCAGGCGCCCCGGCGCCAGCCTTTATCAGGAGATCACAGACCGCATCATTGCCGAGCTGGAGCGCGGCACCGTGCCATGGGTCAAGCCATGGGGCAGCGCAAGGGCAGGCCTTGGCCTGCCGAGGAATGCATCCTCTGGGCGCCAGCCACCGCTCCTGCAGCAAAAGAACAGCAGCTGTCGCAGCATGGCTGAACATGGCATCTTGTCGGCGTCGAGGAACTCCGTGCTCTCCTTACGCAGGCGCATAGCTCTGACATGACGTCCGGGAGACTGATGCTGGGCAAAGACCCTAACTTTGGCATTCCATCAACAATACCCAATAGCCATCCTGGTCCGAAGCGCATCTAAGCACCTCCATTTCAGGCGTTCGTCGAGCCCGCATTGACCACGGGGTACCCTTCTTGGTTCGCTGGAGGAGGGCGGCCGCCCCTCGACAACCGCTTCTTCAGTTGTCGCCCGTTCACGGCCGACGGAAAAAGGGCGCACAAGGCGCCCTTCATTTCGATCGGCTATCAGCAGGTGCCTTCGCTTTCGTTATCAGAAGCGGTAGGTGACACCTGCGCCTATCAACCAGGGATCGAGCTCCGCCTTCCCCGTCAGCTTCGCGCCGTCGACCGTGACGTCGAAGTCTGGCTTGAGGAAAACCTTCTTCACGTCGAGGTTGACGCCCCAGTGCTGATCCACCATGTAGTCGAACCCGACCTGCAGCGCGGTGCCGAACGTGTTCTTAACATGGAGAGCATCTGCACTGCCGACGTCCTGGTTATAAAAGATCGTGTAGTTCACGCCGGCGCCGACATACGGCTTGAATGCGCCGAAATCGGTAAAATGATACTGCAATGTGAGCGTGGGTGGCAGCAGCCAAACCTTGCCGACATTGCCCAGCCCGCCGATCGCTCCTTGGCCCGCGATATTCGCATAGGTGGTGCCGAGTATGAGCTCGGCGGCGATGCTGTCCGTGAAGAAATAGGAGATATCGAGTTCCGGCGTCACGGTGTTCGAATACGAAAGATCGGAGCCGGGCACTGCATTGACGTAGCCCGAATCCTCAGTGACGACCCCCAACGCACGCAGGCGGATCTGCCAAGGGCTTGGCGCTTCCGTGACCGAGGCTCCCGCCTGCGGGACGCTCGCCGCTTGCGCAAGGTCCGCCGCGACGGCCTGCTGTCCCATCACAATGACGATAACGGCCGCTGTTACTCCCCGCGCCGCACGCATTTGGTTTCTCGCCATGGTATTCTCTCCTTGCTCTTCAGAAATGTGGACTGAATTACGAAAAATCTTGCTCGAATTGGCTTGATATTGGCGGAGCGCTCATGCCCAGTTTGCTTCGCGGCTGCGACCGCAGGTTCGGCGCGCATGATCATGGGATGATTTCTCCTTTTTCCGTGCCGCAGCGCGTTTTGCGGACTGCGCTGCAGGTGTCGTGCCAAATAAGAAAATCATTTCACAACAATGATATGGCTCTGATTGCGGTGTGTCTCACGTCCGACTTTGTCGGAGACCCGACAACGAGTGCAGCCGTGACCGCCTGATAGAACCTCCTGTGCGAGTTCGGTGGGCACTGCGGAATAAGCAGTGAAGCTCACCGCGAAACTGGCCGAGCTTCGGACCGACATCGGCGACGGGGCGATCGACGACCACTACGTCGCCGGTGTCGGGCGCGGCACAGCCTGAGGACTCCGCGGCGGCGATCATCGAATAACTGCGTTTACGATGGCTCCATCCTGGCCCACCGGTGGGCGCGCAAAAGACTGCTTTGCGGCCTCATCCCTCCGCCTGAATTGAGTCGCAGGGACCGAATGGCGCACGTGCTTTTGGAACCGGCAGCGTGGTCATAATGCAATTGTCTTCCGGCTATCTTTACAGAGATTCGGCAATCCAGTTGGTGAAGGGTGAAGGTCCCATATCGCGCAATCATTGATGCGCTTAGGACTGGGCATGCGCCCATCCGCAACCATCTGATCAAGAGCATCGATCCGACACCAACATAGAGAATTGCTTCCCCATGAGAGAGGATTGCGTCACTCTTCATGATCGCGGCCTACGAGGATGTCGGGATCGAGCCAGTGCAACGGCACGATAGGGCGAAGGATCTGGCAGCTCTTGCAACTGCCGACCTCGATGGGAGAGGCACATCGCGATCTGTCCGGCAGAGACATAAGGTTCTGCACTGTCCGTTCATGAAGACGTCGTGCTGGTCTCCATAAGAGAAGTATTCTGGTGCAGAAAGTGCCCGATTAGCTATTCGGAAAAAGGCGACATCGACGTGCAAATCGGGCGCCGCCGTGAGGCGTCCCCCTCAATGTCGGATTTCGGACAGGATCGTAAATCCGCCAACCCATTGTTTAATAAAATTTCCTTCTCTGGCACGGCCCATGCATTGGGTTCTGCGAACGCATCAGCGAGACGTCCTCCATGATCATGCCCACCGAAAATGCCGTCGCCGCAGTGAAAACCGCGCTCTCGCCTGCCATCAAGCCGCCGAAAGGCCGGCGCGTCATGGTCGAGGCGGGCGATTGCGCCGGCTTCAAACACCTTAATGGGCCTGGAAAGCTCCTCGCGTGACGGCGACGCGGGCATCCAGACGGGCGGAAAGGACATACGTCATTGCCCCACGTCGCCGGCATGACCCGTCGATTGTCACCGCGCTGGAATGCTCGGGTCTACATTCGACGACCCGAACGCGCTGGACAAATTCTCGCAAACCCGGTCGGGACCGGGGCTCGAAACGTCCGCGAGGGGGCCCAATGGCTATGGCCGATATTCGCCGCGAACAAGCCGCCTAATGGGAAGACTCTATAGGAGGAAGCAGTGGAGTTATCTTGCGTTGGGGTCGGTGCTGGGCCGTCTAATTTGAGCCTTGCGTGTCAGATACACGAGCAAGTTGGACAAGGGGCACTGTTCCTGGATCGGCAGGTCGACTTCCGCTGGCATCCAGGCATCGCATTCGATTCCTCGGAGCTCCAGGTCAGCCACTTCAAGGATCTGGTCACACTGGTGAATCCGCGATCAGCCTACACTTTCGTAAACTTCCTGCACGAGAACGGGCGTTTGTACCACTTCCTGAACGCACAGTTCGAGGCTGTGTTCAGAGCTGAATTTGAGCAGTACCTGAACTGGGCCTTCCACAGGAACCCACTTGTCCATGGCGGCGAGACCGCGCACGAAATCCGCTTTGACGGCGCGTTTCGGGTGCGGACCGATAACGCGGTTCTCGGCGCCAGAAACGTCGTGGTTGGCATTGGCAAGCAGGCGCAAATCCCGCCTCAGTTTCAGGGCTGGACTGGACGCAACCTTTTCCACTCATCTGTTTTACTGCACATCCATCCTGAGGTGCGGAGAAAGCATGTCTGCGTGGTTGGCGGAGGCCAGTCGGGAGCCGAGGTGATGTTGCACCTTGTCGGCCTGCCGAAAGAACGGCGGCCTGCCTCGATCACTTGGGTCTCGCAGCGCGAAAACTATCTGCCTCTAGACAACAGCCCGTTCACAAACGAGTTGTTCATGCCCTGCTTTTCGGATCGTTTCGCGGCGATGAGCGAATCGCAGCGTAAGCTGCTCCTGCGGCGTTTCGTGCTTGCCTCGGACGGCATTTCGGAAAGCACATTGCGCGCAATCTATCAGGCGCTGTACCGCCACGCATTTTTCGAACCAAACCGATGCGACATCACACTGCGGCCGGGCTGCACCGTCTCGCACTGCATCAACGCCGGCGCGGGTCACAGGCTGACCCTGCAGCACGGCATGGTCAAGGTCGAAGAAGTCACGGCTGACATCGTCATACTGGCCACCGGTTACGAGAACGCGGTGCCAGACTTCTTGGAACCCATCGCGCACCGGCTGGAGCAGATCGACAATGAATTAGCTATTCGCGAGGATTTTTCGGTGAGCTGGGACGGACCGCGTGACAGACGCATCTTCGTACAAAACGCGAGCCTCGGGCAGCGCGGCCTGGCCGATCCGAACCTAAGCCTGCTGGCCTGGCGCGCGCGCCGCATCCTCGATAGCCTTCTTGGGCGCGCGCCATGCGCGAACCTCGAGCATCCGGGCTTCATCAGCCATACCTCGATCGAGAGCTGGCCCGACCCCGTAGCCGAAGAAATGGGCAGCGGGATATGACTCGTAGACTTTTGATCATCGGCGGTGGCATCCTAGGAATGATGTCCGCCTCCGCTGCGGCGAAGGCCGGAGGTTTCTCTGAAATCATCGTGACCGAACAAGCCTTTGGACCAAGCGGCGCATCGCATTATTCTGGGGGCGTGCATTTCCCCTACGGCTGTCAAGACCGTACCAGGTCGCTCACTCGAAAGAGCGCCGTGGTCTTGGCGGCCATGGCTGGGTCGGCGGTGAGCGGATGGTGCCGGCCTTTAGCGATGCGTGTCGTGGCTGAACCGGGTGAAGCGATTGATCCGGCCCAGTTTACGGAACCCCTGGACCCGGCTGAGCCTGACATAGGCAGTCTCGCGCCGAGGTTCTGCGGACAATATCCGCCGGAGCGGAACGCACTTAGCATCGCCGTCCCACATGACGTGAGTCCGTCTCCGTGGACCCGCAACTTGACCAGCGCCCGACTGCCCTAATTGGGATGTCCGACCAACCAGTCTTTCCAACAGGAGGCTTTTCGCATGTTGGCTGATGCACAAAGAGAAAAGTGGCAGAAAGACGGATACGTCAGGCTCGAAAGGTTCTTCGCTCCAGCGGCTCAGGAAGATATCTCTACTTTTGTCGAAGATATGTCACGCTGGGATGTCAGCGATGATAAATGGCTCATGTGGTTCGAGAAGACGACGGACAATCGAAAGATCATCTCCAAGATCGAGAATTTTCTCGACTTCCATGATCCATTGCGTCGTTTGCTCTTAGAAGATCAGCGCATAAAGTCAGCGGTCGAGGATTTGCTTGGCGAAGATTCGCGCAGGCTCAAGGAGTTGCTGATCTTCCACTACCCCGACAGCGGCGGCTATCTCCCGCATCAAGACATTTATCACATTCCACACAAACTCCCCGACCGGATGGTCCATGCGGTGGTTGCCATAGGCATCGACGACTCCGACCCGGAAAACGGCGGGCTTTTCTTCAGCCCCGGCAACCACAAGAAGGGGGTGTTTCCCATGGATGCCGGTGGGGTGATCGATCCTCAAGTCGCCGAAATGTTCTCCTGGGAATCCGTAGTATGGAAGGCTGGCGACATCTTCATCTTCGACGATTATGCACCGCACTACTCACGACCGAACAAAAGCAATCGTTCGCGGCGGACACTCTATTTGGTGTTCCAGCGTGCTTCAACCGGTGGACCGACCCGCGCTGAATATAACGTGCTTAAGCGCGCCCTTAACCCGCCCGAGGGCAAAGTGGCCGATCTCGACAAACTCAAGCCCCCAAATGGCATTTTCTATCGCGATTGAGCTTACGCAGCCAGGCGGAAGCATGCACACGAAACTGATCGACCGCTCAAAAATGCGCGGAGAGTATGGCGTTCTGATTTGCGGGCTCGCGGAGCATCGACCGCAGCCCGTTACGACGCTTCGGCACGTGGATTGTGGAAGTGGTCGCAGGGCGGTCTTCTATGACGCCTACAGCCCGACTGGCGCCCCCATCGTCGCCCGCCTGGCGGCCCAGAGCCGCATTATTCTGGCCGGGGCCGCCAACGGGTTGGGCTGCCGCTTCTCTGCGCAACTTGCACAAGAGGCTGTTGCGTTGGCATCGGGAGATGCCACTGTTTCAACTGCTTAGGTTTGTCATGCGGAAATCTACGCTTTCTCGAACGACGCTGTCCCGGGCGTTCGGTATCAACATGGCCACGCTTGGAACGGGAAGCGCCGGCACGGGGTTTTCGTTCGGTAGGGTGGCACCGGGCGTTACATCCGAGCCCCATCGGCACGACGAAATCGAGGCCTTCGTGATCCTCTCAGGATCGGGCAAGGTCAGGACCGACCTTGGGGAAATCTCGGTCGAGGCGGGCGATGTCGTTCTGTTCCACCCTTTTGAAGCCCATGTGCTGCGCAACGACGGAAACGAAGACCTAGATTTCGTCGATGTCTACTGGCGAGACGGCGAGGCCGCCCTTGATGCCGCTGCAAAGACCACGGCTCCACGCGGGCCGATCTTCGTCTTCTCCACGCCGCCAACGCCAAATGGCGATCTGCATCTGGGGCATCTTTCTGGCCCCTATTTCGGCGCCGACGTCTATACTCGTTTCCTGCGCATGAAAGGAGTCGAAGCCTATCACCTCACTGGAAGCGATGACAACCAGAGCTACGTCACGACACGCGCCGATGCCGATCAATCGACGCCTACGAACGTGGCGCGCTACTACGCCGACGAGATTCGCGCCACGCTTGCACTTCTCGATTGTGAAGTCCACAGCTTCCAACCCACAATGGGCGATGACGGTTACGGCGAGTTTCAAGCCGCGTGTTTCCGCAGCCTTCTGAGCAGCACGGCGGTAGATCTGCACCAGAGCCCCGCGCTTTTCGATGCTGTGACAGGCCACTATCTTTACGAGCCGGATGTTAGCGGCCTCTGCCCCGATTGCGGCGGCTCCGCCGGTGGCAACATCTGCGAGGAATGCGGCGCCCCAAACCTTTGCCACGACTTGGGTGCAGCCCGGTCGCGGCAGTCTGCCGAGGCGCCCCTGGTCGGCTCCGTCCGCCGCCCGGAACTTGCCTTGGACCGATGCTACGACAATATCGACCGGCATCTAAGGGCGTCGGGCGTCCCGCTACGGATCTTGGATCTCTTCGCGCGCCTACGCCGACGCGGCAACTTTTCAGTGCCCATTACCCACCCCTCGGATTGGGGCCTGCCGGCCGAAGGGTTCCCGGGGCAAGTGATCTGGGTCTGGCCGGAAATGGCCTTCGGTTTTCTTTACAACATCCAGGCGCTCGGCCGCTTGCTGGGTCGCGACTGGAAGGCGGAGATGCCCGGCAACGACTGGCAGATTGTCCATTTCTTCGGCTTCGACAATTCGTTCTACCACGCGCTACTCTACCCCGCTCTTTACGCCGAGGTCTTCTCCCACTGGACGCCACGCATCCACTATCACGTCAACGAGTTCTACCTGCTCGACGGCAAGAAGTTCTCAACCAGCTGCCGCCATGCGGTCTGGGGCAAGGAGGTTCTGAGCCCAGAGACAGTCGACGTCGTGCGCCTCCATTTGGGCCTGACACGCCCGGAAGGTGAGCGGACGGATTTCACGCTGGACGCGCTGCGCCGCACCGAGAACGAGGTATTCCAAGGGATTTGGCTGAACTGGCTTGATGCGTTGAACCAGGAAATCAAGCAGGATTTTGCCGGCCGTGTACCCGATGCAGGCGACTGGAGCCCGGTCGACCGCGCCTTCTTTGCTCGCATAGAGATCTATCGCGCCGCGATGGAGCGCACCTATTCGGACGAAGGCTTCTCGGTCCGGCGCGCGGCCGCTCAGGTCTGCGATTTCGTGCGCGATTGCGTGATCTACCGTCGGGCGCAAGACTATGCGGCGGCGCGACGTTTCTATCCCGCCCGCAATCGGACTTCGCTAGCCCTTCAGACGACGGCCGCTGCGATCCTGGCACCGACACTCGCTCCGCTGATGCCCCGATTCGCCAGAACGCTGGCGCGAGGCATCGATGGCGTCTCAACCGAAACATGGCCCCGGTCCGTCCAGCGCCTTGCGCCCGGGACGCGCTTTGATCTCGGACCCGTGTTGGTGTTCTACGCCAAATCCGGCAATCCTCATCTCGATGAGGAGGAAGCACTATGAGCCCAAAGGTGCACCAGTGAGCTATCCCAATCTCGACCAGATCTGCGCGGCAATCAAAGCCGATGATGCCAAGTATCTTTACTCGCTGTCACTGGCGACCGAACCCGCTATCAGACGGTAGAGACCAGATTGGCGGACCTGAACCAACGCATCGTCGACACCCTGGCCCGCGCCTTCGACGACCGCTCGGCCGATCGCTTCCCAGCCCTTGCTGTTTCGTTCCGCAAATGCCGTGTGGGCTCGACTGCGCTGACCAACCTCTTCGGCATCGCGGGATTTCCGTCCTCCAGCCGGTCAAGACTGTCATGCGGTTCGAGGCGCTTGGTCAACCTGGCGCGCCCTGGATCGTGCGCCGATCACCGGAAATGTCGAATGCGAATGCCTGCCTGATGGTATCTTCGATTCTGTCCGAGCCTGTACTGGCGCGGCAGTCGGCCGAAGAACAACTGAGCTACTGACAATCGGAAGGTAGCAGGTTCAAAATTCTGCCCCAAAAACCGGATATTGCGCGATCGCGATGGTGCACAAGACGTATCCTCCGTCACATGCACGCGGTCTTCGCCGACAATGCAGACGGCTTGTCTCGTCGAGAGATAAGTCCAGCCAGGGTGCTCCTTCAGGATTGCGTGTTTGCTCGGGTACGGAGCCGCCCCTCAGTTCCCAATCGAGGAGCGATCCTACAATTCACATATTTGGAGATCGCTCGCTGGGTTACCCGGTCTGTGAACCCTGCAAGCCGAAAATTCAGATGCCGCCCATGCAGAGATATTTCATTTCGAGGTAGTCCTCGAGGCCATGGCGGGATCCCTCCCGCCCGATGCCGGACTGTTTTATCCCACCGAACGGCGCCGCTTCTGAAGACATCCGGCCGGTATTTACCCCGACCATTCCATATTCCAAGGCCTCGGCCACACGCCAGACACGCTTCAGGTTGGACGCATAAAAGTAGGCCGCGAGGCCGTAGATCGTGTCGTTGGCCTCACGCACGACCTGATCCGCATCTTTGAAGCGAATAATCGGTGCCAGCGGCCCGAATGTCTCTTCTTGCGCGACGGTCATCTCGCTGGAGACACCGGTCAGGACTGTCGGTTGGAAAAACGTGCCATTCGTGCCGATGCGTTTGCCCCCGCATCGAATTGTGCCGCCTTTGGCGACGGCATCGGCAATATGGGATTCGATCTTGGCCAAAGCGTGCTTGTCGATGAGCGGTCCGATGTCCACTCCGGGAGCGAAACCGTCACCAACTTGAAGTTGGCGAGCCCGTTGCACGAATTTCTCGATGAACTCGTCGTGAACGCCCGACTGGACGTAAAGGCGGTTCGCCGAAACGCAGGTCTGGCCGGCATTGCGGAACTTCGCCTGGATCGCACCGTCAACCGCGGCATCGATATCGGCATCATCGAAGACGATGAAAGGTGCATTGCCGCCGAGCTCAAGGCTGACTTTTTTGATCTGGTCCGAGCACTGGCGCATGAGAAGGCGCCCGATCTCAGTCGACCCGGTGAAGCTGATCTTGCGGACCTTGGGATTGGTACAAAGTTCGCGGCCGACCGCGTCACCTTCGGACGCATAGATCAGGTTGACGACGCCTTCGGGAAAGCCAGCCTGATGGGCGAGGGCGAACATTGCTCCCGCCACGAGGGGCGTCTGTTCAGCGGGCTTGAGGACGATCGTGCAGCCCGCCGCCAGGGCTGGCGAGATTTTGCGCGCCACCATCGAGGCCGGGAAATTCCATGGCGTTATCGTGCCAACAACTCCGATGGGCTGCTTGATTACCAGCATTCGGCGCTCCATCGATGGTGCGGAGATCGTCTCGCCATAGACGCGATTGGCCTCCTCGGCGTACCATTGCAGATAGGCCGCAGCATGCGATATCTCCGACTTGGCTTCGGCAAGCGGCTTGCCCATCTCCGCCGTCAAAATCGCGGCGAGATCGTCGGCGTGGTCGATGATCAACTGATGCCATCGCCATAGAACGTCGCTGCGCTCACGTGCGGTCAACCCTGCCCATCCAGGCTGCGCGATAGGCCTTGTCGATCGCAGCGCATGTCTCCTCGACACCCATGTCGGGTAGTTCTGCCAGCACTTCGCCAGTCGACGGGTTGAGGACCTCGAATGTCCGCTCGCTAATCCGCGTGCCAAGTGCCGGCAGGCGATCAATGAGTCCAAACAGGTCGGGGGATCTCAGGTGACGGATCATCGGCAGGCACAAGGGCAATACCGGATTCCTCCTCAACGCAGCAGGTATATCTAGCAGGTGCGGTGTGTACTCCGCGACGTCCGGGTTCCTTATACGGCCTCGGCCAGACAGCTGGTAGACCACGGTACCCAACTGGAAAGGGAGAATACCTGAATACGCTAGAAGATGCCTCGCGATTCTACTAGTCGAACGATTGAACAACGGACATCGGCTTCGCCAGCCGCGCCGAGTGGATGCTGGTGGCCTGCGCCTACAATCTGCGGACCACGAATCGGCGACTCTATCCACTCGAAGAGAGGCTGGCCTGAGGAGGAGCGCACCCCAATAATGACGCCTCAACCGGCAAATGCCTGGCAAGGCCCGCGAAAACCGCTCCTCGCGGCTTTAAACAGATCCCGTTTACCGGGCGAGCGCCCGCAAGATGAGAAAGAGGATGGAGAGGAACAGGGTGGCGAAGGCGCGCCGAGGGAAGACCGGCCGGCGCATTTGCATGGGGATGGAGCTCATGATCAATTCCCCGCCTGTTGCTGCGGCAAAAGATAGCCTGTGGTCGAATGGTCGAGCACCAGATAACGCGCGGCGACCGCCTTGACCTCGTCAATGGTGACCTTGCGGACGCGGTCCGGCCTCTCGAGCACGTCCTTCACATTGCCACCGGTGGTGAGCGTCTTGCCATAAATGTTGGCGATGTGGTCCAGCTCGTCGTGCGCAAAAATCACCGAGCGGATATAGCGGTCTTTGGCCATGTCCAGCTCGTCGCTGGTGACGCCATCCTTGGCGATCCGGGCGACTTCGGCAACGGCCGCCGCTTCGAGATCGACGAGCTTTGCATCGCCGCGCGGCGAGCCGGAGATAGTGAAATTGGTGTCGTCTAGCATGGTGCCCTGGAAGGAGGCGCCGGCCGCCGAGGCTATGCCTTGCTTGACGACAAGCTCCTGATATAGCCGGCTGCGGTTACCGCCGCCGAGGATCTCGGCCAGCAGGTCGAGCGCCTCGGCCTCGCCGGGCTCTGCCGTATGATAGGACGGCACCACCCATTGAGTGGAAAAGCTCGGCACCGAAACGCGCGCATCGGTCAGCGTCACTGTGCGCCTGGTGTTCTGCTCCGGCTCGACCGGGCGGTTGCGCGGGGGCAGGTCCGGCCCGCGCACAACCTTGCCATAGGTCTTCTCGGCCAGCGCCTTCACCGTCTCCGGCTCTACGTCCCCGGCCACCACCAGCACGGCGTTGTTCGGTCGGTAGTATTTGTTGTAGATGGTGAATGCGTCGGTTTTCAGCTTCTCCATCTCCTGCATCCAGCCGATGACCGGAATGCGGTAGGGCTGGTTCTGCCGCAACGTCGCGTTGACCTCCTCGTCCAGCAGAGCCTGCGGGTTCGTCTCTCTGCGCCAACGGCGCTCCTCCAGGATCACGTCGCGCTCGGTCTTGATATCATCGTCGTTGAGGATGAGGTTGAACATGCGATCGGCCTCGAAGCCCATCATCTCACCCAACGCCGAGGGCGCCACCGTCTCGACGAAGGTGGTGTAGTCATAGGCGGTGAAGGCGTTGTTGTAGCCGCCGATGGCTGAGACGGCTCGGTCGAACTCGCCGGCGGCGTGGTTGGTCGTTGCCTTGAACATCAGATGCTTGAGGATATGGGCAAGGCCTGATTTGCCGGGTGGCTCGTCGGCGCTGCCGATCTTGTACCAGACCATATGAGTGACGATCGGCGCGCGGTGATCGGGGATGACGACCACTTCCATGCCGTTGTCGAGCAGGAAATCCGTCACCTTGCCGCCGGCGGTGGCGGCCAGAGCCGGAGCGGTCGTCACCAGGGCCAGCGCGGTGGCAATGAACGCGTTGCGCAGCCAGGCGGACGATCGATGGCTCCGGTTGTGGTGGCTGGTCGAAAGGCAAGGTTCGAGGCAAAGTGATTTGTTCCTCATTTTGATGAAGGCGCTGCGTCCCCGTCTCCCCCCGTGGGAGGATCGGCGGGCAGCGCCGAGGCAGATGAATAAGCTCTTCAGGGTGCCAGGCCTTACTCGAGCCTCATCTTTGGATGCACTCAGGAGACCTGCGGCGGTATTTCTTGGTGAGGTGATCATGGGACGGATTCTCCTTGGTCCGCGACGCCTTGCGGATGACCAAGCATGCACCGTGCCAGATCAGAAACCGTTCGAGGCATGTGGACAAACCAGGCTCTGCCATGCTGCGCATCCGACATTGTCGGACATCGGACAGGGCCGAACGCGACGCGCGCGCGGCTGAGGATCTTCTTCGTTCGGAAGACGATTGGGCGCGCTGCCGGGGGAGGGGTATAGGATGCGCTTCGAATGGCCGCTGCACTGACGGTGAGAATGGAGATGTTGGTCGCCCCAGCGGAACCCTGTTCTCGACAGCCAGACCGGGTCGATGCTGAACGGCAGAGGCGTGAGCAGCGTAGCGAACTCGAGCGCGGGGCCTGCTCGCGCGCGAAGACGGATCTGATCAAAGATCGGCGAGTTGGGCGATATCCGCGAGGCGCTGGAAAACGAAGATCGTAGGACTCGGGCGGGAAAAAACAATGCGGTTGCGCGCTTCTGGCGTAATGCGCCTGCCGCGAGGCCGTTGAGCCTGATGAGTTGCTGCGGGAAAGGGGAGTGTTTGCGCGGGACCTTGGTCAAACGTAAGAAACAACCGTCGAGCTCGCCCTGGATGGGGCATGCAGGCACGTTTGTCGCTGGAGGACAGCAGCACGGAAGCTGTCCGCGCTTGCCGTCGTCGCTGGGTACCAAACAGGAGAATTTGCGGTCGCGATCGAATTCATCTGCGTAAATACCGCCTGGCTGTGCTCGGTTTGCCGGCGAACAGATTTTGCCTTCTTTGCGGCTGCAAACGCATCGCTGGCGGCGTGGTCCCTTAGGTCAAGAGCATCGGGTGAGTAACAGCCTGATCCTGCTCAATCTGATACGCGCCAACCGCCTCGCCGGATTGTGGAACCGCTCGCGGGTAGCTTCTACCACAAACAGCAAGGTCATGAAATCAAGTAGGAAGTCGTCGATCGCTTGGGCGATTGTTTCTGACTTGCCCTTGAACTGGTCCAGCAAAACGCGCGCGTTATCGATCGCTTCCACGCTGGTGGCATCGATTAACCCCTCGACCCTCTTGAAACAATCCAATTCGAAACTCCTTCAAGCGCTTGCCAAGCCGTTATGCACGAAGTAGCTCCGTGAACTACCCGGCCTTCGACCTGGCGGCACGAGCAGCGGTCGGCCTTACGTCCCGTGCCTCCAAGCACCAGCCATAGACGTGGCGCTGAGGAGCGTTGGAAGGATCGGGCGCTTCCGGCCATGCTCGAGCGGTAGTGTAGGACACTGCTTGGCGACTACGGCCAAAATGGAGTGCGCCAGCTGATTGGGGCTTAACAATTTTTCGCTTTTTGCTGCGCCCAAGTCTCGGCTATGAGTCGGGCAGGCCTAATGGCCTGCCCAACGTTGCAATTGTTAAGGAGGAACACGTATATGCCTACTGGAACGGTAAAGTGGTTCAACAGCACCAAGGGGTTTGGATTTATCCAGCCCGACAATGGCGGTCCGGATGTTTTCGTCCACATTTCCGCTGTCGAACGCGCGGGCCTCTCGACCCTCGCTGACGGCCAGAAGATCAACTATGAGATCGAGCAGGATCGCCGCACCGGCAAATCCTCCGCTGGCAGCCTCAGCAAAGCTGGTTGAAATTTTCTCCTGCGTCTTGGCAAGAGTGGGCGCGTAGGTCCGGAGGTCCTCACGGCCGCTCGATAGGAGCGAGCAAAAACTGAGGGCAGCAGATTGCTGCAGGCGTCGCGAATTCCTCATGAAACAAAGTTGTTTGAAAGGAAGGCGGGGTTGGCCCCGCCTTTTTATACGACGCGCAGATTAAGCCGATGGCTCCAACGCTCCAGAACGAATCTCGATTGCCGAAATCAAGCCGCGACCTTCTTGCGGGTTCGCTTCGTCGGGGCCGGCTCCGGCGCTTCCGGCGCTTTCGGTTTGCGGCCGAGCCCCATTGTCTTGGCCAATGACGAGCGCGCCGCGGCGTAGTTCGGCGCGACCATGGGATAATCCGCCGACAGGCCCCATTTGGCCCGATATCCATCCGGCGTCAGCCCATAGTGGGTCGACAGATGGCGCTTTAGCGATTTGAATTTCTTCCCGTCCTCAAGGGAGATGATGTAGTCCGGTGTCACCGACTTCCTGATCGGGACTGCAGGCGTAAGGGCAACCGGCTCTTTTGCAGAGACACCTTCCGCCGTCCCTTTCAGAGCCGCGTGCACTTGGCCGATGAGGGCAGGGAGATCCCCCACCGGGATCGGATTGTTGGAGACATAGGCTGAGACGACATCGGCCGTGAGCTCGATGAGGGTGTTGATGTTTTTTTCGGCTTCTTCTGTCATGAAACTCTCCAGGCGGCGTGAAACACAGTCGGCGAAGCGTCGCTTCATAGTGGCGGTCTCCGCTGAAAGCAACCAAGGTCTCGACAGGATTATTGCGATGCTCGTCCAGCGAGATCTATGGCGCAGTATCGCGCCGTCATGTCCGTTGATGCGTTCCGTTGTTGGCGACCTGCCGCGGTGCTTGCGCATTTTCAGGCGCGTCTCGGCCGTAAGCTTTGCGCCAAAATGACCAGTAATCTCGAAACGAAACGGGGTATTCCTATTTCGCCATTCTCTTTTTGGCTGTGAAATCGATGGCAGAGCAGTGGCCGCTTCCTGGTGGCGCGTGGAGGAACTATCAAGCGTTGATTCGCAATGGTCGAAACGATCTAGATTCATCCGGTGAGCCGCTCTTGCAGCAGGATGTTAGGGATTGACCCGCTGGCAAACCGAGGACATCAAGCCGCTGCTTTGCTATTGAACCGCTATCGCTGTGACAACACATTCCGCAATGGTGGGCGGGTGTAGAGGAGGCGCCTGTTCACGCAAAACTAGCGGTTTCAGCAGGTCGGGAGGAACGAATGAGCTCAGGGACTTTCAGCAGCCCACTTTTCGTAAGGCGTGCAGCGCACATCGTGCAAGAGATTGCCAGTCCTGCGGATGCTATCGATTTCCTCAACGAATGGCCAGAAGATCGCAGAGACCGGATCTACGAAGCCGCCCTCAGGGCGTGCTTTGATGCATACAACGGACGAAAACCTGCGAGCGCAGCGCGCAAGGCTGTTTTCCGCTTTGCGAAACAGGTCGCCATATTGGAAGATGCAACCTCGGCGATGCAATGGCTCGCTGCCTGCATGTCGGGCAGTGGAAAAGCGCAAGTATAGGCGCCGCAGTCGTGTGTGAGGCTGGAGCGGGTACGCCGACGAGGTTATTGTGTCGAGATTTCGCCGGCATCTGGAGCGTAGTGTAGCGAACAAACAATATTTTGCGGCGCTATGGCGATGTTAATCATCTTGTTGTATTTGTAAATCAGCTTCTCGCGATAGGATTGCAACGCCTCCGGTGTGAAAATCACTGCGTGGGACTTGGTTCTCAAATTCATGATGGTAAATTACCGTGTAATGATTGCAAAGCAGTTGTCCCATCGAAGCAAGATGATAAACGAAGCCAAAATTGTGCTCCGTCGTCTGCCAATATTCGCTCTATGGAGGCCTACAAGCTAATTAAAACAGCTACTCGGGCGCCTCTGAAATTCGTGTAATTCTGCTCACCCCAAACGGCCCTCTACAGTCGAAATAAGATCGTCCCGCAAAGGTGCTACAAGACACTATCGCGGATCGATTTGGGCCAAGGTCGATCTGGCGAAGGCAGGCGGAAGTCGAGCAGGACCTGCTGCGGAACAGATAACCGGCCCCAAACCGAATCCGACACGGTGGCCCCGATTTCTTCATAGTTGAAGGCGCAGAGAGAACCGGAGCACGGCTCCGGCGCCGCCGCTTGCCGAGCAGCGATCCTCCGCCTCCCAAAATCCAATCGAGAAGAGCGTTCAATTCCGGGACGGTCCAAGCTCTGCCGCAAAAACAGGTGTCAGACCCCCGGTCCTCTCCCGCAACTGATCTAGCGCAGGGCGTTCATGAGCCGCATATCCCAGAGTGGCTGCGTGCACGACGCAGCGAGATCATTTATGAAAATCCTATTCAGTACGATGGCTGTCCCCTTGCTGACGGCCACCGCCTTTGCTGCGGATTCGATCCCCGCAGACCTCAGAGAAACGGCAATGGCCACTTTCAAGGCTTTGCCACCCACCACGCCGGCAGTCGCCAACAACCCGATCACCCCGGAAAAGATCGCTCTCGGCAAGGCACTGTTCTTCGATCCACGCGTCTCTGCGTCAGGCGTCTTGTCGTGCAACTCGTGCCACAACCTGGCCACCGGCGGCGACGACAATCACGAAACCTCGATCGGCCATGGTTGGCAGAAGGGACAGCGCAACGCGCCGACTGTACTGAACGCTGTCTTCAACATCGCCCAGTTCTGGGATGGTCGTGCCGAAGACCTGAAGGCTCAGGCGAAGGGACCGGTCCAAGCCGGGATCGAAATGGCCAATACACCGGGCCAAGTCATCACCACGCTCAAGTCCATGCCGCAATATGTCGAGTGGTTCGATGCAGCTTTTCCGGCTGAAGCCGATCGGGTCACCTTCGACAACCTCGCCAAGGCAATCGAAGCCTTCGAGGCGACACTGGTCACGCCGGCCCCCTTCGACAGTTTCCTGAATGGCGATGACGCCGCCATGACTTCCGAACAGAAACAGGGCCTGGCGCTTTTCATGGACAAAGGCTGCTCGTCCTGCCATGGCGGTATCAACGTTGGTGGGCAAGCCTATTACCCATTCGGCCTCGTGGAACAGCCCAGCGCCGAGGTCCTGCCGGAAAAAGACAAGGGCCGATTTGCGGTCACCAATGCAGCCGACGATTCCTATGTTTTCCGCGTGGCGCCGCTGCGCAACGTTGCACTCACCGCGCCATACTTTCATTCGGGCAAGGTTTGGGATCTGAAACAGGCCGTTGCCATCATGGGAACCACCCAGCTTGGCGTGGTACTGGCGGACGAAGAAGTCGACCTGCTTGTTGCCTTCCTCAACTCGCTGACCGGAAAGGCACCCGAGGTCGCCTATCCCATCTTACCCGCCGAAACGGCGACAACACCCCGGCCTATAACGCAGATCTTAGGAAAATAAACGGCCAGCTGACTGCGGAACATCGCAATTGACAATGATTGCGACTTTTACTGGACGAGACGAGTCGCGACGTCCATGAGAACGCAAATGGCTCGTTTCCAAAGTGCAGACACTGCTTCCGTCACCAGCTCGTTGCGATGGAATCATGTTTGGGATCTGGCGTGCGACATGCCAAGGAAGGCGTCTGACGCATGAGGCTCGCGCGCTGTCGATACCGCGCGGCGGCCGGCCATCGCGCTGGCGGCCGAATTGCCGCGCGCCGAAGTGATCGGCCCCCTTAGGGCGAAGGGGCAGCCACTCCGTCCTCCATGTCCAGCGATTCTTCGACTGCTTCCGGATTCCGGGCGATGGTCCAAAGGAGAGTATTCGCCGCTGCATCCGGTTTCGAGCGACCTTGCTCCCAGTTTCGAAGCGTTGCCAGATCGAGGCCATACCTCACGGAGAATGCCTCCTGAGAGAGCTTCGTGCGATCCCGGACTTCGCGAACACTTATCGGCCGCGGCGCATGAACCTTCGCGATCACGCCTGCGGACGACAGTTCATTCTTCAGTGCCAATAGGTCGTCGACGCAAGGAACCGTCACGAACGCCTTGCCGTGATCGACCATCTCCGTGAGTATCGCGTGGGCCGTCCTGAGCGGCAGCTGTCTCTTAACGAGAATCCGGGCGGCCTCAGGAGTATTCGCGCCGTGAAGAAAACTGAGGCTCAGCCGGACGGGAGAGCCTGACGACACCGGGACGACGTCCCGGGTTCGCACCCGTTGTCCGTACCGCTCCATGAATTTCGATGTAGTCGACATTAAGCTTCTCCGCGATCACTCGACCGAGCTTGCGCAATTTGGACCATCCCCACTGGAGGCATCGCGATAAAAGTACGCCAAACAACGCTAAGGGAGAACAAGCAGTGATCTGATTTCGTTCGACGCTCGTTTTCGAGAGCCGTTCTGGGTCGTTCGCAATCAACTGTGTAGGCCAGCGGAGCGAGCAAGGAGCGCCAGATCCGGACAGGGCTGAGTGGGGTGTTTCTCCGAAAGATGGGGCCATGCCCTAAGGGACACGAGATGTAGTGGACTCGTTGATCCGCGCGGTTTCGATTCGCGCACCCGGGCACAACGCTTGGATAAGTCCCATCAAATGCTCTCCGGTGCCCGTCATCTGTATAGCTGACATTGGGCCGAGGGCTTCCAGCACGAGCCACATGGCGCGGGTATCGACCGTGACCCATGGTGCGCCGCCCCTGCCGCCAGTTCCAGCGGCGGCACGTGACACCTCGCACCAGATGACTTCGCCCGGTTCGGGATGCTCGGTTACCATTTCACCTTGCTCGATCGTGTCGAATGGCTCCGCTCCCTTCGCAATTAAAAGTCTCGGGACCCCTGGTAGAGATCGAGATCTTCCCCGCCAATCGGAAGGCCATACAACACGCTGACGGCATTGTAGGCATCAACCAGTGGGGAAATCCGCGGAGAGAGCCATCTTTCCGCACCCGCTTGAGAAGCGCGGCGGCCGAGCACGGCGTTCGATTGGCCTTTGTGCCGAAAGCCTCGTAGGCAACGGCCCACGCCGCAAGATGCGCGTCCCTTTGGGCGTCATCGCGAAGCGCCGCCTGTTCCGCCGCCGCAATCGTGTCGTTCAACGCCTGTGCATCCGGCACGTCGATTTCAGCGTTCCGCACCACAATGCTGATCAGATGAAAATCCCGGTAGCGGGCCTTGATCTCGGGGCAATCAATGGCGTGAAAGACATGGGATGCTCTTTTCTCATGGGGAGGCTTTGCGCTGGGCGGGTGGTTCGGGAAATGTTTGAAGAAAGGTGCTTGTCGAGCGTCCAGATCTTCTGGCATCGGCATGGTGCATGCCGCACCATGCGCTGGATAATTCCATCATTCGGCCGTGGACAAGGCCTGGTAGAGATCGTCGATTATCTCTTGCGGGTGCTCGAGCCCGCCTCGGCCGGCAACAAGCTACGCCTCCGCCAGATCCTCCATTTCATAAAAGGCAGCGGGCGCGATATGGATGTGAAGCAGCTTTCCTTGCCGGTTATGCATCGCTCTCGGAAATTCGTCTCGCACGAAAATCTGCCGCCAAACTGGCCTGATCAACAGCACCAGTTGCATAGCGTTTTCCCAGTCCAGTTGACTTTGCAACGAAATGCGGTTCAGCCCAAGGGTCGGTTTCCTCGCCAGCACGCCACGTCCCCGCCGTTTTAGCCACCGTGTCCCGGCAACGCGTCTTGCACCTGCTTGATAACCGCTCGCAGGATCTCAACGCCCTTCTCGATTTGCCGAATGCTCAAGGCGGCATAGCCCATGACAAGCCCCACGCGATCGATGTGGCCTTCGTCCGATTGCCGCTCGTAGAGGGGCGAGATCAGGTGCAGCCCCAGGCCCGCGCCTCGGGCGGCTTCGACCAGGGTCGTTTCCCGCGATCGCGGCAGGTCTTTGAACCAAACGGCGACGTGCAGACCGGCCTCTGCTCCCTGGACAGCGATGCGATCTCCGAAGCTGCGCCGCAAGGCGCCCAACAACGTCCCCCGACGCTCGCCGTTCAGCCTGCGCACGCGCCGCACATGGCTTTCGTAGCCGCCACTCTCGATCAAAGAGGCCAGAGCCTCCTGTTCAGCCACCGGCGAATGCCGGTCCGCGAATTGTTTGGCGGTTGCGAAGACCTCCTGCAATTCCGGCGGGACGACGAGGTAGCCGATACGCAGCATCGGCGAGAGCGTTTTGGAGATCGTGCCGAGGTAGATGACAGCCCCGTGGTCCTCGAGACTGTGCAGCGGAGGGACCGGATTGATGTCGTAGCGATATTCGCTGTCGTAGTCGTCCTCGATCACATAGGCGTTGTTGTGCCGCGCCCATTCCAGAAGCTGATGGCGGCGCGCGATCGGCATGACGCCGCCCAGCGGAAACTGATGCGATGGCGTGACATAGGCCAGTCGCGCCCCGATCCCCGCCAGCAACTCCGTCTTCATCCCGTCCTCGTCGACGGTGACCGGGATGGGCAAGGCACCCGTACTGGCAAAGACCTGACGCGCCATCCTGTAGCACGGGTCCTCGATGACGAAGCGGTCGGCGCGATCAAGAAGCAGGCGAGCGCACAGATCGAGGCCCTGCTGCGAACCGTTGACGATGATGATCTGCTCGAGGTCGCAACTCAGCGTTCGGGCGCGCCAGAGATAGCCCTGGAGCGCCTGGCGCAGCCCACGCCAGCCGCGAGGATCGTCATAGGCAAGACGCAACGGGCGCTGCCCCATCGCCTCGTTCATCGCACGTTTCCAGACCAATGCGGGGAAGTCTGACGGCGCCAGGTCGCCATAGCGGAAATCGACCTTCAGTCCAGTCGGCAGATAATCCGGCCAGGGCGGCGTAACGCGCAGTCGTTCGCCATAGGCGGACAGATGAACCGGGCCGACTCGTTTCGCGACAGTGCGGCTCGTCTCAGGACCGATCAGCGAGGATGCAACGCGAGGTCGTGCGCCTTGACGGACTTCGATAAAACCTTCCGCGGTCAGTTGCTCATAGGCGACCGTCACCGTCGTTCGCGAAACCCCAAGGTCATTTGCCAGGCCGCGGGAGGACGGCAGCTGACTACCGGTTTCATAGACGCCGCCGAGGATTTGCTCGCGAAGAGCCTCGTAGATCTGGCGTGCACCCATCGCGTGCGAGCGACCTGCAGAACCGGCACTTGAAGACTGGACCATTTCATTCATTGCTAACTGGATATTTCACATTGGCCAGTTTGCCGTCAATCTTTCGGAAACCTAAGAAAGATCTAGAGGCCGAATGACCCGCTCCTATCAATCCGAAACCGATGCTCTCACGCGGTCGCTCCACGACACCGGTCCCGGATTCGCCACTCGGGCGATCCATCATGGCTACGATCCGGCCGGCTTTTCCAATGCCGTTCAGCCGCCAGTCTTCTTGACCTCGACCTATGGATTCGAAAGCGTGGCAGCGAACGAGGCCGCCGCCGCGCTTGGCGGAAGGCTCTATGCGCGCGAATACAATCCGACGACGGAGATCCTCGAGCAACGGCTCGCCAATCTGGAAGGAGCCGAGGCAGGTCTGGTCGTTGCCTCGGGGATGGCGGCTTTCGGGACGCTGATCCTGTCGCTCCTGTCCCAAGGCGATGAACTCATCGTCCACAGGACGCTTTATGCGAACACGCTTGCCATGGTCGAACAGGCGGTCCCCCGCTTCGGCATCAAGGTCGTCGCGGTCGACCTGTCCGATCCTCACAATCTCGATGCCGCGATCACCGAGCGGACCCGGCTTGTTTTCTTCGAGACGCCGGTGAATCCGCTGAGCCGCATCCTCGACATCGCTGCCATTGCCGAGCGCGCCCACGCGCGCGGTGTAAAGGTTGCAGTCGACAGCACCTTCGCCTCGCCCGCGCTCCAGCGGCCGCTCGAACATGGGGCAGACCTCGTGCTCCACTCGCTGACCAAATACATCAATGGGCACGGCGATGCCCTTGGTGGGGCGATTCTCGGCGACGCGCAAACGCTCCGCACGCTGCACGAAACGGGCCTGCGCTACATCACCGGCGCAGCGCTCTCGCCCATGTCAGCCTTCCTGATCCTGCGCGGTCTGAAGACGCTCACGCTGCGCATGGAACGGCACAGCGCCACGGCCCTTGCGGTGGCTCAGGCGCTCGAGGCGCACCCGGCGGTGGCATGGGTGAGTTATCCCTTCCTCGACTCGCACCCTGATCAGGTGACGGCGCGAAAGCAGATGTCCCAAGGGTCGGGCATGTTGGCCTTTGGCCTCCACGCTGGGTTCGAGGGCGCGCGGCGGATGATGGACCGGCTCAACCTGATCACCCGGGCTGTCAGCCTCGGCGATGCCGACAGCCTCATCTATCATCCGGCAAGCCTGACCCGTGCTCGTCAGCCGATCCGCAAGGATGCGCATCTGGCCGATGGAGTCGGCGAGGACCTCATGCGTCTCTCGGTGGGTCTTGAAGACGCCGATGACCTAATCGCCGACCTGCGGCGGGCTCTGGACGCCTTGTGATGACCTGTCGTCCGGCCAGTCCTGCGCTCACGCACAAACCTGGAGCCTTGCCATGGCATTCCTGAGCGGTCTTTCCGCGTTTCCCATCACGCCCGCCGATCGTGACGGCCGCGTCGATACCGTTGCTCTGCGCAGGCTGATTGCTCGGCTTTGCGCCGCTCAGGTCGACTCCATCGGTCTTCTCGGCAGCACCGGCACCTACATGTATCTGTCGCGCGAGGAACGGCGACGGACGCTCGCCGAGACCTTGGACGAAATCGCCGGGCGAACGCCGGTCGTGGTGGGTGTGGGCGCGTTGCGCACCGATGAAGCAGTGAGGTTCGCGCAGGACGCCAAGGCCCTTGGAGCTGCCGCGGGGCTGCTTGCCGCCGCCTCCTACACCCCGCTCACTGAGGACGAGGTGTTCGAACATTTCTCGACGGTGGCGTGCGAGAGCGGCCTGCCGATCGTCGTCTACGACAATCCAGGAACGACGCATTTTCATTTCACCCCAGCACTCGTCAGCCGCCTGGCAAAGGTGGGTGGGATTGTCGCTATCAAGAATCCGACAGACAAGGGCGATGCGATCAAGAGCCATCTGGCCGACCAGAGGCGCACTGTGCCGGAAGGGTTCTCGATCGGCTACAGCGGCGACTGGAACGCTGCAGAGGCCCTGATCGCCGGCGCCGACACATGGTACAGCGTCCTCGCCGGCATCCTGCCCGAGGTCTGCGTGAAGATCGTCACGGCGGCGCAACAGGGCGATGCGGCCGAAGCGCGACGGATCGATGCCACGCTTGCGCCGCTCTGGAGCCTCTTCAAGGAGTTCTCGAGCCTTCGCGTCGTCTATGCACTTGCCGAATTGCTCGACATTTGCCGTGCCGACCCCCCGCGTCCCATCCTGCCTCTGCCCTCAGCAGCGAAGCGCCAGATCGCCGCCGCGTTGGAACGCTTGCCATCGGATGTCAACCGGTGAACAGCGAACCCGGCGGCCAGTGAAGGAACCTGTCATGTATGTACCCGCGCATTTCGATGAACCGAGCCGAGAAGTCCTTTACGAACTGATCGAGAACAGCGCACTTGGCATGCTGATAACCCATGGCCGGAGCGGTCTCGACGCCAATCACATCCCCTTCGAACTCGACACGTCACAGGGAGAAAACGGTTCCCTTTATTCCTGCGCGATTAGTACACGTGCCGAAGGAAAGTGCACTTTCTCGCTCGAGTGACTTATTTCAAAGGATGTGATCGCGTTTTGGCACATTCACGGCCCACATGCGGCAGCCGCTAACTCACCACATGGTGAGCAACCAGGAAACCTTCCGGCCTACACTTTCTCCCGGAGCGCGCGTGCTGCAGCAACCATGTTCATGAGGGCAGGGCGGACCTCCTCCCATTTGCGTGTTTTGAGGCCACAGTCCGGGTTTACCCACAGTTGGGCATCGGACAGTCGCTCGCGGGCAAGCATGACGAGATCCGAAATCTCGCCGACTTCCGGGACCCGTGGTGAGTGAATGTCGTAGACTCCGGGCCCGATTTCATTCGGATATTTGGAGCTCGTGAAGGCGTCCAGCAGTTCCATTTTCGAGCGCGACGTCTCAATCGAAATGACATCCGCATCCATTTCAGCGATCGCGTCGATGATCTCGTTGAACTCCGAATAGCACATGTGGGTATGGATTTGAGTCGCGTCCTTTACACCCGTTGAGGCGATCCGGAAGCATTCGACAGCCCAGTCGAGATAGTCTTTCCAGTCAGACTTGCGCAGTGGCAATCCTTCACGAAACGCGGCCTCATCGATCTGGATCATCCTTGCGCCGGACCATTCGAGATCCGTCACTTCGTCGCGGATCGCAAGCGCGATCTGGCGGCATGCCTCGGAGCGGGGTACGTCGTCGCGAACAAAAGACCAGTTGAGAATGGTCACTGGGCCTGTGAGCATTCCCTTCACAGGGTTTTCCGTAAGCGACTGGGCGAATTGCCACCAGCGCAGCGTCATCGGATTGGGCCTCCATACGTCGCCGAAGATGATGGGGGGGCGCACGTAACGCGACCCATAGCTCTGCACCCAGGCATGCTGAGTGAAGGCGAAGCCGGACAGCTGCTCGCCGAAATGCTGTACCATGTCGTTTCGTTCGAACTCACCGTGCACCAGCACGTCCAGCCCGATCTCTTCCTGCCAGCGAATTGCAGCCTCGATCTCCTTCTTCAGGAAGGTCTCGTAGTCGACATAGCTCAGCTGGTCCTTCGCATGAGCGGCCCGCGCCCTGCGTACCTGCGGCGTCTGCGGGAAGGACCCGATGGTCGTCGTCGGGAACGGCGGCAGCCCGAGCGTGCCGGCCTGGACTCTGGAGCGCTCGGCAAAAGCGCTCTCTCGTCGCTTCATGCTGTCGTCAATGCTGGCGATCCGCCCCTCAACCAGCGGGTCATGGATCTTCGTGGATGTCACGCGAGTGGCGGCAGCCTCGGCAGACGCTTTCAACGCGCCTGCCACCGCATCCCTGCCTTGGGACAGGGCCCGGGCAAGCAACACCAACTCGTCGGTCTTCTGGGCCGCGAAGGCGAGCCACGACCTGATGTCCGCGTCGAGTTCCGTCTCCATGCGGAGGTCGATCGGCACATGCAGCATCGAGCAAGAAGGCGCGATCTCGACGCGGTCCAAGGGCCAGCCGGCGACGATCGGTTTGATGCGGTCGAGAATGGCGGGCAGGTTCGCACGCCAGACGTTGCGGCCATCGATCAAGCCAAGCGAGAGCACCAGATCCTTCGGTGCGAGCCGACCCACCGTTTCCAGCTGCTCGGGAGCGCGCACGAGATCAATATGCAGCCCGGCCAGAGGCAGAGAAACCGCGGTTTCGAGATTGTCTCCCAGCGGCCCGAAATAGGTAGCCAGCATGATCTTCAGCTCGGGCGCGGCTTTCGACAGCTGGCCATAGGCGAATTCGAACGCAGCTCGTTCGTTCGGGTTCAGATCGAGGACAAGCGCTGGCTCATCGATCTGCACCCAGTCGGCTCCAGACAGCTTCAGCCTCTGCAGGAGTTGCTCGTAGACGGGCAGCAGCCGCGGCAGGAGCGCGATGGGATCGAATCCTTCGGCAGGCGATTTCGCCAGCTTGAGGAAGGTGATCGGTCCAAGGATGACGGGGCGTGTGTGAACGCCGAGAGCTTTAGCCTCGATGAAGTAATCGACCGGTTTCGTCGACGAGAGTGCGAACGTCTGATCATCGTTGAGTTCCGGCACAATGTAGTGATAGTTGGTGTCAAACCACTTGGTCATTTCCATCGCGGTTACGCCAGGCCGATGAGCCGCATGCTGGTGACCACCGTGCCCACAATCCTCCGTCTGACCTTGGTTGCCGCGCGCCATTGCGACGTAGATGTCAAGTGGAACCTCGCCGCTATTCCAGCCGTAACGGGATGGAACGGCGCCGACCATGGCTGCGGTGTCGAGCACATGGTCGTAGAGCGAGAAGTCGTTCGACGGGATTTTCGACACGCCGCGATCGTGCTGCTCCTCCCAGCTAGCGGCACGGAGCGCCTTCGCGGTCGTGAGAAGGTCGGCAGCGGACGATTTTCCGGACCAGTAGCTTTCAAGCGCGAATTTCAGTTCTCGCCGACGACCGAAGCGGGGCACGCCGAGCGTTGCTACAGGAATTTGCTGAGAGACAGTCATGCCAGACCCCGATGGTTGGGGCGTCGGTGACAAGGAAGGCGCTAGCAGGCCGGCACGAACGCCAGGCTGCAGCGGCCACCGAGACACCCCGCCCGTGGACGTAATTCGCCGTGGCAGGTCTCCTGGCTCGCGGGGTCATAGCCTCTACCCGTCTTCCCAAGGCTATTCGCCTCAGTGACATGAGTGGGGTTGGCTCGCCGCTAACAGTTGCGGGGGCAGCGCCGGCATCGCACCGGCTTCCCTCTTAGCTCCGCTGCGGCAGCGCCGTACGGAGAACCACGACGCGGGAGACAATTACAGCAGTTCGCTTCTTTGTCAACGCCGCATAAAGAAATGTTTATGTCGTTATGTTAAATTTCCGTTGGCATGTTCCAAAGGTCGCCTCGAAAGCGAAAACTGTGGAAGCCTTGAGCGGCCGGTAAATCAAAGCAATAACGCACAGCGGTCCAGGAGGATAGGAGTTCGTCGGCTGCCGGCGGCAAACTACCGGCAAGCGCCGTGGTGCTGCTTCCCGCATCATGCGAACGCCACCTCGGCGTCGAACTTCGGCTCCGAGCTTCCGACCGCTTCGTTGGTGATCTGCTCGCGACCACATCCGGCTCAATGGCGAGGCTGTTGCCCATGTGGAAACTGTTGGCCGTGATGCCCTCGGTGATACGACACAACGATTTCGGGGGGAGCACCCCGAGGCCCGGCGCAGCGGCCTGTTGCGAAGTGATCGAGGCCAATGTCTCGAACTGCTTGTTCGCAGCCCACCGGCTCAAGGTAACCCGGCTCAAACCACCGGGCCAGCTCAAGTCCTGTCCAAATGAGGCCTGAGCGGCAAATCGTCGTGCACGCGCACGGTTTGGCGTTCGATCTTGTAATGCGTCTTGGGCGGACAATCGCCACGGTGCAGCGCGCAGAAGCGGTTCCCCAATTGGAAGCCGAGGGCGGTGAGGGCAAGCCAGCGCCACGGGAGGGGGACTTGGACCTGTTTGCCCTGCTGGACCACAAGTTCGCGACACAGGGCCTCAAGGAGAAGACCAAGAGTGATTATGCGCGGGACCTCGCCAAATTCATCAAAAGCAGCGGGCAGTCAAAGTTCGGCGCCGATTGACATGGAGATAGCCATCGCGGCGGACCGCCCAGGCGGACCGCAAGCCGGAATACAACCGGGTGCAGGCGGCCAAGCTCGTCCACAAGATGGCGTCGGGCACACACCGGCGATGGGAGAGCGGACCGTGGAGTGCAGGAACTTCACGCCTATCCACGCTCCCGTGGACGTGTCCTGCGGCACATCGGCAGCGATATTGAGGAGGCAGTTGAGCTTCTGGTCGAGCACTCTTACCTGCCACTACCTACGCTTAACGTCATCTCGTACTGAAAACGCACCACGCAAGGTCGAGATGTAACATGCGCCCTTCGCGGATGGTTCTAAGCTTCCTCGGGCGCGGTCAATCTGTGATAACGGTCGCTTGGAACCTCCATCACCGCGACGCGATCAAGGTTGGCGTATCGCGCTCGGTAGTAACCTTCTTCCTCCACTTCGGCGAAACTACACTGGGGAACGTCAAAGGTCGCAGCTTCCAATCCGAAGAAAGTCGTAGCGGTTTCTTCATCCAAGAAGTTCCACTCATCTTCTCCGTCGTCATATGTGACGCGAACATAGGAGGCCATGCGCACGGCTTCCTGATCACCCATCTCTGCGATGATGGCATCGCATTCTTTCTTCAGCTTTCCTGAAACCTCACCTTTATCCCAGTCATCCAAAGCCCGATAGATTTCTGGATGATAATACTCTGGCATCTCCTCTACATCGTCACCGATAAGCTCAATGGTGCGGACATATTGCGGATTTATCAAGAGTATTTTGTTGTCAAGGCTCCAACAATACAGCCATGGCCTGCTTGTGTTATTTCTACGCAGATTATGAAGTTCCTTCAACTGACGTAAAATCGATTCACGCGCCTTTTCATCGATAGGATATTGGCGGCTGCCAATAGTCGTCTTGATTCTGAGCGTGCCGTATCGCGTTTCGGCATCGGCAATTGCAAACGGGCTCGTGCGCCACTCCTCGACATCAATCTTCCAGCCCAGCAGCTCCTCGACCGTGCATTTCAACGTGAGACAAAGGTCCTTGATCTGCTCGACGTTCAACTGCGTTTTGCCTGTTTCCCAACGGGCCACAGTCTGTTGCGTCGTTGCCATCTGCTCTGCCAAATCTTTTTGAGTCATGCCCAGTCGAACCCTAAGCTCTTTCATGTTCATAACTCACCTCGCGTGTTCAACACACGCATTGTGGATGAATTAATCAACACGTCAAGCGTGTTCAAAAATCGCAGCATGTGTTTTTAGGGCGTCTTCGAGGCTCCGGCAGCCGTTCGTGACCACTTGCGCAAGACACAGGGCTGGTACACAGCACGAATGGGCGATCAAAAATTACTGCTGCGATGCTCGTCATCAGCCAAGCTGCCGCCGCACCTTCCACTGGGGTGCCAAGGTTCGAAATGAGTGCAGTCGACCATAGCGAACGGAAGGTCTTGTGCTCAAAAGGAACGAGTGAAGATGTTCTCTTCGCCATTGTGGGAAGCCTCGGGATTGACCGCGGGGCTGGATTTATTTCGCCTCACTCAACCATGGCCTCGCCGTACAAGCCAAGCTGCCACAGTGCGCGCCTGCTAACCCAGAAAACTTGGCGGCCTTACAGGCATGCGCAGGACGCGCGAAGCCGCTCAAATCCCCCAGATGGGTCAGCCATCGAAGACCGGCCTCACTTGCCCGTTGAGCGGCTATACGATAATGCTCCGCGCTAAGCAGGAAGCGCCAAAAATTCGAGCGGCGACTTCATTCTCCTATTCAGGAAGGAACTATGAGGCGGCAGACGCGACCATTCACCGTGGAAGTCAAACAAAAGCGCAATTATCAAAAATCCGCACGTTCCATCTGGGGCAATTTCGACATCGCCGCGGCGATGGCCGAGACAACAAAGGAAGTCGAGCCGTTAAATCGTCAGCTTGTTGACTCTACTGTAGTGGTCCTTGATGCTGAACCGTTGCACGAACCGCGAGTGGAGCATTTCATGGCCAATCCCCTGGAAACCGGGTCAGCAGTAGTTAGCGAACCGGCAGACAAAACGGAAACGCCAAAACCGAAGGCGAGAGCGCGGCGGTCGAGGAAGCCAGAAGCTGAGGCGAGCTCGCCTGCCCGCAAGAACGGCGCCAAGCCGATATCCGCGGCCACTGAAGCACCGCCGTCAGCGCGAACAGGCCGAAAGAGCTACTCCGCGAAGGATCGTGCCCAGAAGCTGGCGCAGATCGAGACCTCGATCGGCGGCGGCGCTACTCTCAAGAGTGCGGTGAAGCAAGCCGGCATCTCGGAACAGACATATTATCTTTGGAAGAAGGCGGCGGCGCCGGCGGCGGACAGTGACGGGCTGAAGGATCTCGTCGCGCTCGAGGAAGAAAACAAGCGGCTAAAGAGCCTGCTTGCCGATCGTCTCCGCAAGGAGAATGCGGAACTGAAGAAAAGGCTCGGGCTGGATTAAGAAGGGTGGGCAGCTGGTTCTTGGCTCCCCACCTACAGCAATACCGCCTGCTCGGCCTCTCGGCGCAGATTCTGCCTTGGCCTTGGGCCGATCTGCTGGATGACCAGCCCGGCCGCCAGCGAGCCGAGATCGCCGCACTGCTTCAGGCTGCGGCCTTGCGTGTAGCCGTAGAGGAAGCCGGCGGCGTAGAGGTCGCCGGCGCCTGTCGTGTCGACCAGCTCGCGGATCCTGGTGGCTTCGATGGTGACCGTCTCGTCGCCGCGCACGATGACCGAGCCCTTTTCCGAACGGGTGACGGCGGCGATCTTGCAATCCTTGCGGATAAGCGCCAGCGCCTCGTCGAAAGACGCGGTCTGGTAGAGCGACTTGATCTCGTGGCTGTTGGCAAAGACGATGTCGACGGTGCCGGAGCGCATCAGATCGAGGAACTCGTCGCGGTAGCGGTCGACGCAGAACGAGTCCGACAATGTCATCGACACTTCGCGCCCGGCGGCGTGGGCGAGCTTAGCCGTCTGCCTGATCGCCTCCTTGGCGCGCGGCGGGTCCCACAGATAGCCCTCGAAATAGGTGACCGCGGCGCCCGACGCCTTGTCGGCCTCGACGTCTTCCGGGCCGAGCTCGACGCAGGCGCCGAGATAGGTGTTCATCGAGCGCTCGCCGTCCGGCGTGACGAAGATCATCGAGCGCGCCGTCGGAGGTTCGCCGTTAAGCGGCCTGGTGTCGAAGGCGACACCCTGGGCATGGATGTCATGCGCGTAGATTTCGCCGAGCGCGTCGTTAGAGACCTTGCCGAAGAAGGCGGCGCGGCCGCCGAAGCTGGCCACGCCCGCCGCCGTGTTGCCGGCGCTGCCGCCCGAGGCTTCGATGGCCGGACCCATGCGGCTGTAGAGCAGTTCGGCGCGCCTCGTGTCGATCAAATTCATTGCGCCCTTGATGATGCCGTTCGTCTCCAGGAACGCCTCGTCGCACTGGGCGATGATGTCGACGATGGCATTTCCGATACAAAGCACGTCATAGTCCGGCATCAATTCATGTCTCCGCCAAAAAACCCACCGGCTTTCTGGCATGCCGGCCGCGGGCGGGTCTGGCCAGTGGGAATGGCCTTTCCGCTTGCCAATCCGTTCAGCGCCAGCCCCTCACGGGGCGGCAAGTCCTGCCTCGCGACGCAATTCGTCGGCCCTGTCTGTCTTCTCCCAGGTGAAGTCAGGCTCTTCACGGCCGAAATGGCCATAGGTCGCGGTCTTGCGGTATATAGGGCGTAAGAGATCAAGCATCTTGATAATGCCCTTCGGTCTGAGATCAAACAACTCAAGAATGAGGCGCTCGATCCTTCTTTCCTCAACCCTCGCTGTCCCGAACGTGTTGACCATGACAGAAACCGGACTGGCCACGCCGATTGCGTAAGCAAGCTGCACCTCGCAGACGTCCGCAAGTCCGCTAGCGACGATATTCTTTGCGACATACCGGGCCGCATAGGCAGCTGAGCGGTCAACCTTGGACGGGTCCTTGCCCGAAAAAGCGCCGCCGCCGTGACGACCCATCCCACCATACGAATCGACGATGATCTTGCGTCCAGTGAGACCGCAGTCGCCGCGCGGCCCGCCGACTACGAACCTCCCCGTCGGGTTGACCAGAATTCTGATGCCTTCCGTCTCCAGGTGGGTCGGCAGGACAGGCTTTATGATTTCCTCAATGACGCCCTCGCGGACCGTCTCTTGCGAGACCTGCTCGTCATGTTGGGTCGATACGACGATGGTATCCAGGGCGACCGGGCGCAACCCCTCATAGCGCACTGAGACTTGGGATTTCATGTCAGGACGCAACCAGCCAAGCTGTCGTGCTTTCCGGACATCTGCCTGTCGTTTCGTCAAGCGATGAGCGAGCTGGATCGGCAAAGGCATCAAGGTATCGGTTTCGCGGCATGCGTAGCCGAACATGAGGCCCTGATCTCCCGCTCCCTGCTGGAGGTCCTGCCCTCGTCCCTCGTCAACGCCCTGGCTAATGTCGGGCGATTGCTCGGTGAGTGCATGAACGACGGAGCAACGCCGGCCGTCAAAGCCGACGGCCTCATCGTCGTATCCAATATCGAGAATCGTATCGCGCGCAACTTGGCTATAATCCACCCGCGCATCGCTGGTAATCTCGCCAGCCAGAACGACTATCCCTGATTTTACCAACGCTTCACAGGCGACGCGCGCCTTGGGATCGGTGCGGAGGATGGCATCGAGGATGGCATCCGAGATGTTGTCGGCCAACTTATCCGGGTGTCCCGCGCCAACCGATTCGGAAGAGAACACGAACTGCCTAGCCATGAAATGCCTCGCTTCGGGTGTTGGAGTTGTATGGGGCATTTTGCTTAGCCCACCTTACCTGTCGGTGAGGCCCGGGACCTCGAACGCAGCGCACAGGTCGGCAACGTCTCTTCGCAAGCAGGCATGGAGATCTTCGTCTTCTGGCTCGCCGGAGGACGGAGTCCATGAAGCCAGCAATTTGCACGGTTTCCACATCGCGCAAGCCCATTGACGTCACTGCTGGCGCCCGCAGGCGAATTCCGCTTGTGACCTCAGGATGGCGCGGGTCCCCCGGCACCATATTAAAGTTCGCAATGATGCCTGCCTTCGCTAACCGCTCGGCATAGGCCTTGCCTGATAGTGGTCGATCGCGAAGATCAAGGATCAGCATGTGATTGTCAGTGCCCCCGGTGACCAGGTCATAACCTCGGTCCACAAGCGCGTGGGCCAGAGGCCGCCAAGCGAGACCGTCCGCAAGTGTCGGGCGGCGCGATGGCGCCGTCGGCGGAGTTGTCCATGGTGGTTTCGCGCTCCAATTGGATCTATTTCACGGTCAAGCATGCGATCCCCTTCGACGGCGCGTCTTGTGTCGCTTCGAGCCGTTGAAGGTCTCGTTTGTGATAGTCATCGCCGTGGGGCAGGAGATCAACCAACAACTGAACCAGCCCGCCGTCCTTACCTGCTGCTTTGAGATGGTACGAGCACCACGGGCGTTGTTCGTTGCAGTAAAGAAAGTCGGCTCTGGCCAGTAGCCGGACGTGTCGTACAACGTGCTCACGACGCAGACCCAGAATCTCCGCTAGCTGGCAGACAGTTAGGTCCGCGTGCGCGCAAAGACCTAGGATTCGAAGGCGATCTAAATGCGCTGCCGTCCGTAGGCGACTGACCAGTGTCAGCAATGGTCAGGACCAAGCCACTTGGAAAGCCTGGGCACTCGTCCTACTGAATTTGTTATTTCGCGTTATCCACAGATGTTGCGGCTTTCGAACCAAATTATATGGTTGATTGTCCACGGACCGGACAATGTCGGTGGCCGTGAAGATACTGTTTGAGCCGATATGGCTGTGTCGAACAAACAAGATGGGCGCTCTTCTTGCCATTGCCTTTAGCCGAAATTGCACGCAGTTCGGCGGGTCGGAGAATAAGCGGCGCCACGGTTTGGACCCACTGACCTCAGACGCTGCAATAAGCCTACCATTCACAGCGAACCGGAGTTGCTAAGAGTCAATGAATTTCCTTGAAGGATCTGTTGCAACGTTTGCCCGGCCCGCTCGTGCTCCCGGTTTGCGGCGGTCAATCTCGAGCGACCGTGATGCAAAGATGACAAAGAAGGTTGCCTTTCAATCCGATCTTCTTCCGGCGCCAAGGGATACGGCCTGTCCCCTTGTAGTAAAGCGTAGCGAGAAGATTCCATGTGCGGTCAGCTTGATCCTGGATTTTACGCTCGCTGGACTGCTTGATTTTGCGGGGAATGGTGACCCTATCGTCCAGCACGTCCTCCCAAACGAGCTGAGCTCAAGGAGGCTCATGCCGTCGAATGGTGAGATTTTGCGGGGCTCATCGGCTTTGAAATATGTGTCGATCAAGTGCCGCATATCAGCCTCGTAGGCCTTCAGATCGAGGCTTTCGTTGCTGGCCAGACGCACAGTGTCCCGCGCATTCAGGTAATGCTCGACCTGTTTCTTGATGCGGGCAACGTGGGCGTTGTTGTAGCCTGCGGCATCCATTCATCCGCGATATTAGCATACGCCCGCAGCAGCCCTGCGGTTGCCTTGTACAGGGCCGCGCGCTGAGGTTCGCGCTCTTTAAGGTCTGACGCGATTTCGGTGTTGCCGCAGGAGAAGTGGATGTATTCCAGTTCTCCTTTCGGCGGCTCCACACGCTCGCAAAGCAGGACAATGCGTTCCAGGGCTTGATCGAGACGTTCTTTTCCTTTTTTCAGACGGTCCTTGAGCAGCACATCCGGAGCCGACCCGTCGTCGGAATGATCAAGTTCCGACGTATAGACCGCGATCGCATTCTCAACCTTCTTGAACAGGCCCTTGTAGGCGACGATACAACCGAAATCCTTGTCCTCGCCGTCAAGCCGATTGGTCCGGCAAATCGCTTGGCACAGGCCGTGGTCCTGCATAGACGTGTCTATGTAGACATAGGTGCAGGGGTGGCGCATCGAAAGCTGTGAGCAGCTTGTCGACGACCACCAGCAGCTTCATGTTCGCCGGCTCCTTGGTGAAAAGAGCCTTGGCCGCCTCCTCGTACACCTCGGTTTTGGACAAACCGCCCTTGGCCTCAACGCCCTTCAGCAACTCGGTGTAGGTGTTGTAAATGACCTGCCGGTCGGTAACGGTGTTGGCGCCCGTCTCTTCCTTTGTGATGTCCTGCGCATTCGGATTGTACGATTTGATCAGGGCGCACTTGTTGCGGAATGGGGTCTTTTGAAAAAGCTCGAAGTACTTGCAGGCTTCGTAGATGCTGGAGGCCACGGGAATTGCGTTGCCGCGTTCGCTTGACAGGCGGGGCTTCACGCTGAAATCGAAGACGATGTCGCTGACGACACGATCCATGCGGGATCGCGAGCTGAGCACGTTTTACATCGTGCCCCATTTCTTTTTCAGCTCATCCCTTTGCCAGTCATTCAGGGCCTTGGTTTTGGCATCGAACCACTGATCAATTTGTCCTCTGAACCCAGGCGCTGGTCGATATCCCGTGCTTCATAAACGAGGTCGAGAACGACTTCGTCCTCCACCGCCTCGCTGAATTTGTAGGTGTGGATGATGTATCCCTTGCGCACAAGGTTGCGCCGGAGTTCGGCTTCGGCGTTGCCGCGGAAGAGAACGCCTGCGGCAGAATGCAGGCGCCCTTACCGGCGCTCTTCAGAGACCGGACGATGTGTAGCAGGTAGGCGTAATCGCCCTGCTTGGCGGGCGGTACGCCGAACGACTTAAAGCGATCATGCTCATCATGAAGCGGGTCAAGCCCGGTGCTCCAGCGCTTGTCGCTGAAGGGCGGATTGGCGACGACGTAATCAAAGGTCTTGAGCGCATCGCCGTCGCGGAATTTGGGATCGGTGAGGGTGTTGCCCTGCATGATCATCGCGGTGGGTGTGTTGTGCAGGATCATGTTCATGCGCGCGAGATCGCTGGTGGCCGAATCCTTCTCCTGCCCGTACAGCGTGACATTGATCCCGGCCTCGTCGGCCACTTTCAGCAGCAGCGATCCCGATCCGCAGGTCGGGTCGTAGACGGTGGTATCGCCGCTGGTCTTGGCGGACCGAATGCCGATGATCTGCGCCATGATGCGGCTGACTTCGGCGGGGGTGTAGAACTGGCCTTTGCTCTTTCCGCTCTCAGTCGCGAAATGGCGCATCAGATATTCGTAGGCATCGCCGAGAATGTCGTCGCCATCGGCGCTCGTTGCTGCCGAACTGGTAACGTCCGGTCATCAGCACATCCGGGGCCATGTCGCCGGGGCATCGCTGCCCCCATATTCTTCCGCGGCCTTGCGGAATAACCGCCATAACATCCTTTGGAATATCGCTTCTTTTCATCATCCCTCTCAATCACGTACATTCACTGCAACAGGTTCAAGTCGAGCAGCGACCGGGCATACTTTTCAATAAAGCGCCGGGCATGCTTCATCCCGTCTCTGAGTTCCGCTTCGCTAATTTCGTGAGCGCGATGGATGATCCCGTCACGCCGCCCGACCAACGCACTCAGATTGTCGCGGTGGGACAGCCGTTGCGGCGCGTGCAGCACCCCGATCCGTTGCAACGCAGCCTGCAGAGCGCCGAGCGCTTCCCGGGGGCCGAGCGTCTCAGTGCCGTTTTCGCGGAAGGCTGACAGCGCCAAATCTTCCCGCCGCTCAAACAGCCCATAAAGGAACATTTCCACAGCATGCACGGTCGCTATTGCAGCAAGCCGCCGATTATTGGCGCCGCCTTCCAGCTGCAGCTCTTCTGGCTTGCGGAAGAAGTCGCGCGCCATCAGGAGAAAGCCATCGACCTGCGGCAGCATCTCGTTTTGGCGCGCAAGATATTCAAGCACCAAGGCCGCGACAAAATCCTCTGCCCACGGCTCTGTCTGCCAGCCTCCCAGCACGGTCTGACCGGAGACCAGCCAGGCATCTCCAGCCGCCAGCACGTGGGGCACGTGATCGACAAAATCAGACCGGCGAATAGCCTCCATCGCGAGTGTCGTGGCGATGACCTCGGGATCGTCGTCGCCCGCGTCGCGCGGAAGCGCGCCCGTGTCAGGAATAACTTGTGTGATCAGCCATGACACGGCTTTCCGAATTGCGTCGTGGTAGCGGTCATCGCCAAGCCGCTGAAGGGCGACTGTCGCAAGGGCCGTGGCGCGCAGGCCGGGCCGGGGAACCCCTTCTCTAGTTTCATTCCAGTAGCCCCCACCCTCCTGGCGGCCCACGAGGCGATCAGTCAGGACCGCAATTTCCCGGCGCAGATCGCCGATAAGTTTCGGGCTTCGCGAACAGCGCCAGAGTGCGTAGCCGATATCTTCAACCGGGGCGGCGGCTTCTCCCTCGCCAGTGCCGAGCGCGATCATATGCGTTGCGCATTCGGCCAGCGCGCCGTCAAGGGGCCCCGCTTCCGTCGCGCTGCCGTAAAGGTCCAGGAACCACGCCAGCGAATAAGACCAGTCGGCAGGCAAGTCCTCCCCATTGTGATCCCTTGCGACGACGGCCACGACGGCGTTGCGGCCTTCGGGCGTGCGGGGCTCTATCCCAAGGATCGGGTATAATTCGGGTGTCGGCTGCTGAAGGATACGCGCCGGCACGAGCGGCAGTGCTTTCTCCAGCGAGGGAGGAAAATCCTCCAGTTCTTCGGCCAGTTCGGCAGCTTCTCTCCTTCGTCCCTCGCGGCGCGCTTCTACATATTCTGCCGCAACCACAGCAACGGTGCGCTGCGCCCGTTCAGCGGTGCTGGTGGCAATCAGCTCGGCCGGAATGTCACCATCCTTGATCGCCCAGTGCGTACGGTGCTGTTCGAACTGTTGAATGCCCAGCCGGTCCGCAATTCTCAACACCGCTGACCGGTCCAGAAAGGCATGTTTCGGATCGGGCTCGAAGGTGAAGGCCAGTTCGTGTCCGCGCCGAACGACATTGCGTATGCGGCTGTGCCGGACCACGCGCGCGTGCGGGCCTCCCGCCCCGACTTCGTACATCAAAAGCGCCGGGATTTCCTCCAGCCGGCGCAATGTTTCAGGGCGCGAGGTCGATAGCCTCGGCCTCGGCGCCGCTAGATTCCTTGAACCGGTCAATGGTTGTCGTGAACGGCGGCGTTTCCCACCACTCGCCGTGGCCCGAGACAAGCAAGTTAAACATGGCACACCACCGACCTCACGCCGCCTTCTCCATAGACCACTTCACCCGTTCGGCGAGAAAGGCGGCGAACGTTTTCACATTCATATTGCCGCTCGCCTCCTCCAGCCCTGCGAGGTAGGCCTTCCGGTCATCGACTCTGACGACTGTCCAGAGGTAACCGCCTGAAGCCAGCATCGCGTTCATGAGGAACCGCGCCATTCGTCCGTTGCCGTCCGGATAGGGGTGCACATAGCCCACAAGCCAATGCCCCAGCACGGCACGCACGGAGGCCTCCTTCTCCGCCTCCAGCAGATCGAACAGCTCATTCATACCATCGGCCACCGCTTCGGTACGCGGCGGCACGTGCTGCGAGCCGCGCAGGTACACAGGGTGATTGCGATATCCCGCAAGCGCGCCGGCTTTGAGGATGCCGGCGGTCACTGACGGCGCGAACAGCTCCCGGTACCACTCCCGGTGAGTGTCCCGCGTCAACGCGCCGGCTGGCTTGCCGTTGATGATCGCGGCAACAGAGTCTTTGACCTTCTGGAATGCGAGGTAGTAGCCACGCGCGGCAAGCGCATCTCGGTTCTTGCGGTCCTCTTCATCAATCTCCGGATTCCAGCTCCCCTCGCGCACCCGGTCGATGAGTTCCGGGGTGACGCTGTACCCTTCTATCGACAGCGAATGGTAGGCGTCGCTTTCGTAGATATCCTCGACGAACTTCATATAGGCGTCTTTGTCGGACGGCAGTCCGGGTGCCTTCGGGAATATCTCGATGATGGCTTCGCGCTGCGATTGCCAGATCGCGCGCAGGCGGGCGACCAACGGCGGTACGCCCGCCGCAATAGTTGTCACTCCAATTTGTCCCGCGAACGGATCGGATTCGCGCACGTCATAGCCGGCGGCTTTGAAGGCGGCCACGATTTCATCGGCAAAGGAGTCGCGTCCTACGCGACGGAAGGCCCCCGCAAGCCGTCCCGCCACGGCGGAATGGCCGCCATCAAGCAGCAGGGCCAGAACGGTTGATACGTCGCGCACCGACGCCATGGCGATCTGCATCTCGATAGGGGCGCGCTGGAAGAACGCTTCCGGCACCCGGGTAAGGGCGGCCTCGACAGTGAACACGCGCTGGCCGTTTTTCTCTGTCAGTTCGGCCGGCATCTCCTTGACCTTGAGGTCATAGAGCGAAGTGCCGAACAGCAGGTCGATTTTGTTATTCGTGCCTTTGGGGGCGTTCACCACCACCTGAGGCGGAATAGTGGGCGCTTCCGCGTGCAGAAGCAGCGACTGCTCCGGTGAGAGGAACCAGTCCTTGCCGAACCGGTCATTGCAGTAAAGGGAGCAGAACTCCCAGAAGCTCGCGTACCAAGGGGTGGTGTCTTGCTGCCGTGCCTGCGGGCCGGTCGACATGAGCCAGCCTTTGATAACATCGCGCAGGAACCCGTTCTGCAGCAGCCGCTCCCGGTGGACGCGGGTCAGCTCATCTGATTTGAATATGCGCCGCCCACCCTCCTGCAGCTCTTTGAGGACGGCCAGTGATACAGCGAGCTTTTCATGGGGCTTGGCCATGGCCGTGCCTTTGCAACTTTTTTAGAGCTGTGCGATTACAAGTATATAGCGCTGATAGGCGACAAGTCAATGATGCTGTGGAGTTGCAAGTTTTTTAAGCCGTGCGATAACAAGTTTTTTATGCGATAATCGGCAAATGCGATCGTTTCCATAGCCGCGCGAAGGATCGTTACCCGGATGGGCCGAGACCCAGCTCCCCCGCAGGCTACGCAGGGGCTCGGGGCGAGCCTGGAGCCTGGCCCTCCGAAGCGCTTCGAAGGAGGACGCGCCTCTTTGAAAAACTCGCCCGTTGTGCATCGTGGGTACCCGTAAACGCGAATTCTCAAAGGAAAGACGCTCCTTACCTCTCCCTCCCGCCACGATCATCACGGCCGCGCCCGCGCTCACTACGCCGCGACGCCCGCGAGATCGCTGCACGCATCTGATCGGCCACCAGACCGGGTTGCAGATGAAGGATGTCCGTGACGCTGTCGTGTGTTTGCACCGTCACCGCAGTGACGGCAAGGCAGCTGCGCACGCCCATGGAGGAGAGCGTCTCGATATCGCGCGCGATTCCGGCACCCCCACTGGAGTCCGATCCGCCGACGACAAGTACATGCGATGCCTGCCTCAGCTCCCTTTCATCCGTTAGAATGAGCGTTCGAAACGCAGGATTCCGCCGACACTGCTCTTCTTGTTGGCGTGGGTCCAGTTCACGTTGGAAGCGTCCACCTTGCCGACGGCGAAGTTGCCGTAGCGGCCATAGTCGAGTTCCGCCGTAACTGTGAAATCTGGAAGAAACGCATAGGCGACGTTTGCAGCGACACTATGGTTCTTGAGCTGATCACCGGAGAGCTGAAGGTTGAACGAAGTTGTCTCGTTGAGCTTGTAAGTGGCGCCAGCCCAGAAAGCCCAGTTCCCGCCCCAACTCTTATAGAAGCCGCGACCATGAGCGTCGATGGCGTTCGTGGAGTCGTCGTTGAGCTTGCCGTTGGAACCGTAGCCGAGCATTCCGAACAGCAACAGTTCGTTGGTGACATTGATGTCGACACGGACCTTGGCGGCCACCGATTCGTAGTTGCTATCATAAGCGGCAACGCCGGTGATCGCGCCCCAGCCATGTGTGTATTTCAAGCCGCCGACTACGTGCGGTGCGTAGCTGTCGATTGTGCCGACCACGCCCGAGCCTTCTTCGAGCGAAACCACGGCCGAAAAGCCGTTCCCGGCGTCGAAGTAGTACTGAACCACATTGGTATCGAAAGCGCCGTACGGAACCGGCGTCTGGTTGAGTACGTCACCCGCGCCGCCAATAAACATGTCGAAGGCCGACCAGTCCTTACCAACTCGGAGGCCACCAAGCTGAATCCAGGCAAAAGTCAAGGTGCTGTCTCCGTTGAAGGCATAGGACCGAGAACTGTCCGAAACCGAAGTGTGGCGGTTGCCGAAGTTCATGCGGGTTTCGGTGTAGGTCTTCAACGTGCCGAGTTCGGTCTCCTGGCCGGTCCAAGTTTTCAATGTGAAGCGCGTGTTGTTTTGCCATGTGCCCTGATGCTCACCAGTCCTCACATCCGAGGTTCTGGCGTGATCAACCAATCCGACATGGCCCAAGCCGACGTCGTAACGGACATAGCCGCCGATGCGCACGCAGGTCTCAGTGCCTGAAATGTAGACGTAGCCCGAGCCGTAGACGTCGCAGACTTTAACGTACTCAGTCGGGTCAGGCTCGGCAACGGCGGTCACGGCGCGAGCGTCGGAAACGGCAATCAGTGCCGCAGTTGAGCCGAGGAGGAGGCTCCTAATGTTCATTGTTGATCTCCGTTCAAAGAGTAAAAGGAATGGACGTCAGTGATGAACTCTTGCTAAGGAAACAGTCGATAACGATGCGCATTGAGTTGAATTTGAGCAGTTTTGGTGCGCTCGTCACGCCAGATATTCATCAGAAATTGAGAATATGATTGGGTGTTATTGTTACAAATATGCGATTGTTATTACAAATATAATAATCGCCGAAACGACGCCATCCAACATTTCTGTACAAATCATCCCCGTCATCTCCGCTAGTTGTGGGCGGCCGTCACAAAGGCTTCTACTGCAAATGACGTGCCATCCTGACGACGCAGCTGCGGCTTGAAGCTCAAGTGTGCCGGCGGACCTTGGTTCGCTCTTCCTTCCTTTTTGCCTTGCGGATCAACCCAAGCACGACGGCAAACGTTTCGGCTACGGTTCGTCTGTTCGCTTCGCGACAGTTTCGTTCAATGGCGACAGCTTTGTTTGCTGTGAGCCCCGACGTTGAGACATCATGCGGCGGCACCGCTCGGTACCACGCCGTCATTTTGGCGAGCGCGATGATCGGTAATCACGCGCTGAACGCGCAGCCTTGCCTCCACCACGGAGTCAGTAGGCGCGCCGGCCTTGGCATTGCGGCCGACCTGACGGTCGCGTCGAGCAGCCTCTCGTCCTGATAGACGGCGCGCCACAGCTAATGCTTCTTGCCAGCAATTCACACAACGAGCTCATCGAGATGCCAGAGATCACTATGGGGCTGCGCTAGCTGGCGAGCAAAGTCTGGTCCCAACGCCGTGTTATCTCGTTGGATGCGGCAGCCGCGCTCAGCAGAATCTACTCGACCAGGCGCAGGCTGAAGGGAAGGGATGGTGGAACCAAACGGTGCGCGTGAGGGTCGCGGCGGGAACAGCCATGGCCAGTCGCTGACCGTCCAGCCAAGACTGAACGGCCGCTATTGCTGAGAAATACAAGTTTCGAGACCAAAGCGGAACGGACTGACATAGCGCAAAGACACAGGCGAGCGCAGCGGTAAGGTTGGTGGTTATCAGCATGGGACGGTAACTGTTGCAGACCACAAAATATCGCGAGGCCGGCCTGCCTTGGTACACTATCTATCCGACTGTGTCGGAGTTCTCTGGGGCGGTCGGCGCCGAGGCTTATGAGGAATGGCTCAGGAACCTGCCGGCTGACGATCCGGTGTCGCTCTATTTCCACGTTCCGTTCTGCCGATCAGCTTGCTGGTATTGTGGCTTCCCCACCACCATCACCCGCCATGATGCGCCGATCCTCAACTATCTGGCCGCCCTGCGTGACGAGATCCGTTTGGTCTCGGAGCGAGCGCCGCAGACGCTGCCCGTGAGCGACATGCATTTCGGCGGCGGAACGCCGTCTCTCATAGGACCAGCCGAGTTCCTGGCTCTGATGGAGTTCCTGCGACGCCGCTTCGCTCTCACGAAAACAGCTACGGTTGCCGTCGAGATTGATCCGCGCACGTTCACGGCCGAGATGGCCGAGGCCTTAGGAGCAGCCGGCGTGAACCGTGTGAGTCTCGGCGTGCAGAGCTTCGATCCCATTGTTCAAAAAGCAATCAACCGGGTTCAGAGTGAGGCGCAGACGTCGGCTGCCGTGGAAATGCTGCGCCGGCATGGAGTAAGCCGCATCAACTTCGACCTCATCTTCGGTCTCCCGCATCAAACGGTGCAGTCCTGCGTCGAGACCGCGAGGGCGGCGGTCGCAATGCGCCCCGACCGGCTTGCGGTGTTCGGCTATGCGCACATCCCGTCGCTTGTAAAGAATCAGCGCCTCATCGAGGAGGCAGTTCTTCCGGGCAGCGCTGCCCGCGCCGAACAGTATGCGGCCGTGGCCGCGACGCTGATTGCCGCCGGCTACCGCGAGATCGGGCTCGACCATTTCGCCTTGCCGGACGACGAGCTCGCGCTGGCACAGAAAACGGGTCGCCTGCGGCGTAACTCGCTGGGCTACTCGGCCACCACCTGCAGAACCCTGATCGGTTTCGGCGCGTCGGCTATCGGCCGCGTCGGCGAGGGGTACGTCCAAAACGAAGTTACACGGGATTCCTACATCCAGCACATCGCAGCTGGCCGTCTGGCGACGTCAAAGGGCTATCGCCTCACCGACGACGACCGCGTGCGAGCCGCAATTATCGAGCGACTAATGTGCGATCTCGAGGCCGATGTGCAGGCAATCTGTGCCGCCCACGGATCTGATCCGATCCGTCTTCTCGATTCAGCTGAACGCTTGGCGATGCTGGCCGAGGACGGGATAGTGGACTTCGAAAACGGTTTTGTCCGCGTACGGCGGGAGCATCGCTTTGTAATTCGCGCTGTCGCTGCCGCGTTCGATGCTTTTCTCGATCGGGATGGCCGTAAGCATAGCCACAGGTGAGGGCAAGCATCCAACCGGAAGCTAAACTCGACGCCCTTGGCCGAGGCCTGTCATGAAGCGCGCGTCAAGGATGCGAAAAGCAGAGCTGATCCGCCTATTTCATCTCATCTTCAATGACATCGACCTCGTGGCTGCCACCGAGGCGTTTCCATATTGATCGTGGTAGGTGCGGGACATCTGGGTGTTTCGCCGTCAGCGCATGAATATCCCCGCCATGTGGTGGGTCAGGAAATCGCGGTGGCTGCAATCAGCCCGTCCATCGATGACAGACCGCGGCCACGCCGCTTCGCGAGGCCCGTCAGGTCGCCCCAGGCCAGGGCAACCAGTTCGTCCACGGGCAGGACTCTCGGCTCGAAGCGCTGCGGCAGGTCCCGGGCGAGCCATCCGGCCAGTGCGTCACGTTTCCGACCTTTGTCTATGAGGGCAGCGCCGCGCCGGATCTCGGCGATCGACACAACCTGATAAATGAGCGGTCTTCATCGAGCCCGTCATCCATTCCAGCACGCGCGCGTCAGGGCTCGGCCTCGTCACCTCGGAGAGGCTATTAGTGTCGAGCAAGAGCCTCACAATGGCAGACCATGCGGTTCATCGCGTAGCCGCTCGATGTCCAGTTCGGCGTTGCGCAGCGGCGATGCGCAGCGAGTGCCCAGAAAACAGCAGCCAGCTGCCCTTCCGGGGAATCGGAGCGGACGCCACGCAAAAAGCGCCAAATCCTTCCGCCGGCGGTCTGTGTGTTTGGGCGCTGGCGGCTTTGGTGTACTCCTGTGCCGTTTCGACGAGGCTTCCAGCCGGACCGGCAGGGGAGGAGGCTTTGGCGGCGCGGCCGGCACACGGCCCACCTCGAGGACGAGATCGACGATGTCGGGCAGATCCTCGGTCGCCTCACAAATCGGTGAGGTCGTCGGGACACCGTCTTCCACTTTTGTTGATCAGCCGCCTTCCTGGCCATGTTCCGAGACAATAAGGCGCCCGTGCGCCGCCGCCTCGATTAACCCAAGACGCGCAAGGATCTTTTGCCGGAGACAACGAGGTCACCATCCTGCGGTGCCGCGTTGCGTCACAGTCGGCATGAGATGTGCAAAGTGGACCGTCGTCAAACGTCAAACAGAGGCGTTGGTGACTGGACTGAACGACCAGAACGGGCTGCTTGCGCCCTTTCGGACTTCACAAAGTTCGAAAATGGCGTCGTTTCAGGGCATAATCGCCGCTTGTCAAAATGTTTGCGACAAGTCCGGTGAAAGCCTACCGAGTATCTTGTGCTTGGGGGGGCGGTTAGTTCCGATAAACTAAGCGGCATACACATGCTAATCTATTTGATTTACGGGCCGACCTGCAGCGGCAAAACAGACGCGGCAATCCAAATTGCACGAGAGACCGGATGGCCGGTCATTGCGCTGGATCGTGTACAATGCTGTCCTCAAATCGCCACCGGCAGCGGGCGTCCCTCGGATTCCGAACTGCAATCTACCCAGCGGATCTACTTGGATTCGCGCCCGCTAACCGCGGGCATAATCGACGCCGAGACCGCCCATCGTAAGCTGATAATGCAAGTGGATGAGCGTAGTTCCCAGCCGGGGCTCATCCTCGAAGGCGGTTCGATCTCCCTTCTCAATTTAATGGCGCGAAGTCAGCATTGGGATGGCGCTTTTCGGTGGCATGTAAGGCGGTGCGGCTCGGCAACTCGGACGCCTTTCTGGAGAGAGCCAAGCGTCGGGTCACAGACATGTTTGTCACAAGAGAAGGACAACCTTCGTTGCTGCAGGAACTTGCGGATCAGTGGAAGGAAGATGCAGTCCGTCCCACTTTGGAAGACGTTGACGGATATCGTTGCGCCATTCGTTTTGCGAGAGAGCACAGCTTGGCAATCAGCGAAATGCCGTGCCTTCGCAAAGAGCTCCAACAAGATCTTGTAGAGGCGATTGCGAGAGAATATCTCGAATATGCGCGTTGGCAAGAACGCGACTTTCCAGAATGGCAAACTGAGTGAGCAAGCCTCCCCGGACCTCGCCTGCGGTGCGGGCACGGTAGCTCCTGAGAATTGCGCTAAGTGGTTTGCTGAAGCAAGCTAGTGCCAGGCGACATTAGGTCCGTGTGGCAGCGGAAGGATTGCTTTCGCCACGGTGACTGCGGAGGAGGCGACATGGCTGCACTGCTCATTTCAGGCATGGGACGGAATGTACCGATGACAAAGTGCTGCGCGCTTCGTAACGACCGCTACCGTGGCTGACTCGCGAACTACTATCCGCCAGCCCAGTCTGTGGCGTCGTCTCGGCTTTCATCGCCACCGCCTTCGCCCAGGAAACGCCCGAGGCCGCAAGCGTCGCCGTGGCAGTGCGGCACCCGGCAAGATGGGTGGTCATCGGCCCTATCTGATCGACGGGGAGCACCGTGCTTTCGTCCTGGGCGAGGTTGAGCGAGATGCCAACATGACGCTTCATCAATTGACGGCGGCACTGGCTGAACGTGGTCTCCTGCGAGCGTCGGTCGCTTCCTGCACCGCGAGGGCAAGAGCTTCAAAAAAACCGTTCTGCCGGCCGAGCAGCTCAAGCCAAAGCTGATGCGCGGGTGTGCGCAATGGATGCGCTATCAGACCCGCATTGACCCTACGCGCCTGGTCTCCCTGGATGAAACATGGGTCAAGACCAACATGGCGCCGTTGCGCGGCTGGGGTGTGCGCGGCAAGCGGCTGATGGCCCACGCCGCCTTGGGTCATTGACGGACCCATCAATACGCAGGCCTTTCGCGTCTATGTCGAAACCGAACTCAACAAAACACTGAAGCCGGGCGACCATCGTCATTCTCGACAATCCCGGTTCTCACAAGGGCCAAGCCGTCCGCGACATCGTCAGGGCTGCTGGCGCAAGGCGGGTCAAGCCCGCGAGAGCGGCAATTTTGTTCCGGCTATCACCCTCTCGTCGAGAACGGCGTGACGGAAGCGATAAAGTTGCGCCGGCCGGCCGCCGGTTTCCGCGGTTGTCTCACCGGTCTCCTCGACCAGCTCCTGCTGCTCGATCAGCCGGCGAAAGTTCGGCTTACGCACGAGCCTGCCGGCAAGCGCCTCCACGGTGCGCTGCAGCTGCAAAAGCGTGAAGACCGGCGGCATCAGTTCGAATACGACCGGCCGATATTTGATCTTGGAGCGCAGCCGCGCAATGCCGGTCGCCAGGATGCGACGATGATCGGCGATCATCGATCTGCCCGAGACCCAGGTGGGCGCAGCGGAATGTCCGGCGCGTATTGCTTCCTCCACCAGGGCGGCTTCGTAGAGCAGCTCATAACGTTGAAGCGCGAGTTCCTCGTTCCAATGGCGGTCGTCAAAGCCGAAGGCGATCGCCGCCCGCCGTCGTCGGTCGAGGCGTGTCGTACTGTCGTCAGTGCCATCCGCCCATTCCATCAGGCGCGGCCGCAATTCGTCCAACACGACCGCCGGTGTGCCGGAGCGGTGATCCTCCCACGGGAAATAGTCGTACCAGCTTCCCCAGTGTCGCCCGGCCGGGTCGCCAGCTTCGTCTTGGTGGGTGAGCGCCAGATAGCTGATAGAGACCACGCGGTCGTCAGCGCCAACCCTGTCGCGATCGGCGAAGGTGTAGAGCTGTTCGATATAGCCGAGCGGCTGGCCGGTCTGTTGTTCCACCCATCCCCTGAGGCCCGACTGCAGCGAACGGTGAGCAAGCTCGAACGGGCCCGAGGGCAGGGCGTTTGCCTGCGGGATGGTCAGAACGCAGGGGGCGCTGCTGTCCATGGCGACCACAACGGCGATTAAGTCCGCATTGACGTCGTTGGCCTTGCCTCCAGCTCCGCCTTTCCTAATCCCTTTTGCGCGTTCGTCCATGGTCCCCGAGGTTGTTGAGCAGAGCCCTGCCGCGTAGGCCGCTGAACCGATTGAATTCCGTTTTTGTCTGATAATTGTCGGCGCGTCAACACCACCCGTCGTGGCGATTTTAGCTCTTCGCAGCTGCATAAAAAGTGCCAACGCGACATCCGTGCTTGGGGAAGGAGGCCCATTGAGTGCGCCGATTCAAAGCTCGTCGATCGACATTGCGACGTTGTTCTCGTCGGCGACAGCGCGGCATAGTTCTCCACGGCTTGGCGTCGACGCTGGGCGTGACGCTGGAGATGATGATCATGCACGGTCAGACCTGCGCCGTAGCCTGGAGCCGGCGCAAATGGTCGTCGACCCGCCGTTCGGTTCCTTTTGAAGAAACCCGGAGCAGGCTTTCCGGAATGCCTGATAAAGCCCTTCCAGTGCGCCCGCGCCAGCATCATCGCACTCTCACTCCAACACAACCTATGCGAGTCAGTAAATCGACTCGGCGGCACTATTGTTTCAGGGGAAATGAATCTAGTTTCAAAGGGTTCGGCCGATAGGCCGGGCACAGCTGCGGTCTTCACGGCCTTTTTGACATAAACGCGTCGCCCGATTGAGATTATCTTGACGGTAGCGCAGTGCGCCATCCATGCCAGTCGAGATGATCATGGGCAAATATCGAGACCATCGCGAGCCACGCCGGCATCGCTATGACGATGACCCCGTTTCCTTTTCGGAACGGACTTCCGAGCCAAGCTATTTTCAGCGCCCGCCGACCGTGACGGCAGATCCTGTCGATGCGGAGGTATTGTGGTTCACAGTCAGCAAGGGTTTTGGCTTCGTCAAACTGTCGGACGGCACGGAGGCCTATCTGCACGTGCGAGTGTTAGAGGCGGCCGGAACCCGGGATGTTGCCGCGGGAACGCCTCTCAAGATCACGGTCGAAAAAAGTCCAAAAGGTCATCAAGTCGCGCAGGTGCTGGAGATCGGCGATCTCCGCGCGAAAACTCCGTCACATACGCGCGTCGCTGGAGGGACCTTCGTTGAAACCGGTGCGCAGCTGGAGAGCGGGGGCACGGTCAAGTGGTACAAACCCGAAAAGGGCTTCGGCTTCATTGCTCCTGACAACGGTGAGAAGGACGTCTTCGTTCATGCCAGCGCCCTGACGCGCTCAGGGCTCAGCGTGCTGGTGGCGGGACAGAAGGTGTTTGTCGAATGCGGGCAAGGCAAGAAAGGCTGGGAAGTCCGGAGCATTCGCCTTGCCTAGACGGCGATGCATTGCTCGCCTCGAAGGATGCCGGAGAGCGTCGGGCGGCCGCTCGAGCCCGCGTAGCAGAAACCGACATTGTCGAAGCGCAGCACGCCGTCGGTGACGACGAGATCCCTGGCGCCCGCCGCGTCCTCGATGTCAAGTTCGGCGTCGAGCAACTCGAACAGCCGCGTGCCGCAGGTCGAGGCGCGCGCGAACGAGTTGACCATCAATCCGAGCTAGCGCACGGCATCTGTAGAATGGTCATGAAGGTGAGCAACAGGGCCAGCGTGCCGACGCTGATTTGACCTGCGATCAGTTTCTGGCCACCGAACCAGAGCACCAGGCCCATGGCGGAGAAATTCATGGCGCTGGTGTTGCCGACACGGATGTCAACGCGCTCATTGGCGAGATCAAGGCGCGTCCTGCTTGGCGCGGTCGAACTTTTCCAGCTCGTGCGGCTGCGCGGCGAAGGCACGCACGACACGGATGCCGCCGAGATTCTCATCCATCACCCGGATCTTTAACGATCGCTGATGCCCAGATATGGGAAGGTCAGGCTTCAATGACGGGGAAGGTGAAGGAGTGACTGGTCGGGTTTCCGGGCCGAGCTTGTCGGCCGCTCAATCGAAAGCGTCATTTGAGGCGCTTTCTCTCCCGCGTGTAACTGGAAGACACGCTCGTCCAGTTCCTTGTCTACTTCCGTGAGACGATGATTGAGGCGAAGGTAGTCGGTCCAGGTCGGCGTTCGGAACGTTTCTGTCCACTGCATAGGCTTCTGAAGGTTGCGCTGGAGCGTCCAGTTCCGAGCACCGACGCGGCTGTGTACATGACGCCGCTGCCGCATGAGGTCGAGGAAGGCCTCGACATTTCTCTCGGCTATCAGATATTCGATCTTGACCACGATCGGGCCGCTTCTCGGCTTCAAACTGAGAGCGACAGCTGGGGCGTCGAATTCCTCCAAAGGATCGGGCTCGGACTCGCGGCGCTCGCGAAGAGGAAACAGAACGCCGGCTGCAGCAACGAGCAGCAGGGCCGCAGCGGAACCCTCTAGCGCCCAGGTCAGCGAATGGTTCTGGGAAACGGTGCCCCACACCCAGCTGCCGGCCGCTATGCCGCCGTCTATCAATGCATAGTAGATGGAGATCGTGCGCCCCACGACCCAGCGCGGGCTTGCCAGCTGCACGCTCACGCCAACCCCGGACCAGGCAGTGACCCAGCCTGCGCCGCCCAAAGCAAGTGCAATTGCCGCCACGACGATCGAAGAGGTCAGCGCCAGGGAGAGGGAGCACGCCGCGCAGGCGACGCAGGAGAGCCTCATCAGCTGTTCTTGCGACAAGCTCCGTCTGAACAGGCTGTTGGAGAGGCCGGCGAAGACCGCGCCTGTTCCGAAACCTGCCATGAGCGTGCCATAGGCGAGCGGGCCTCCTCCCAACTGGTCGCGGACAATCAGCGGCAGCAGCGCGAGTATGGCGATGCTCGCCAGGCCAAAGAGGGTTCCGCGTGCGATCGCCGCTTTGATTTCCGATGACATCGCCGTGAAGCGCAGCCCGTCATAGATGGCCCTCCTCATCGACTCGCGCGGAAGAGGCGACGAGCGGACCTTCCACTTGCAGCGCCATATGGTGGCCAAGGGTACCAAATAGGTGAGGGTGGTCACGGTAAAAGCGGCCAAAAGCCCGAAGGAGGCAACCACGATGCCGCCGAGCGCCGGGCCCACGGTCCGTACGGTGTTGAAGCCAACGGAAAGCAGGGTAACGGCAGCGGGAACATCGCGCCGGTCCACCATATCGCCAACCGACGCCTGCCAGGCGGGATCGTTGAGAGCGCCGCCGCATGCGATTAAAAAGCTGAAGCCGAGAATCATCCATGGGTCGACAAAGCCCAGCGCTACAACAGCGGTCAGCATCGCAGATGCTATCACCATAAGGCAGCGGCCGGCGAACATAACCCTGCGACGGCTGAAATTGTCAGCGAGAACCCCGGCGAACACGGACAAAATGAAAGCCGGCAGGTTCGATGAAGCCTGCACCAGCGCAACCATCAGATCGGAAGTCGAGATGGTAGCCATCAGCCAACTGATGGCAACAGTCTGCATCAACCAGCCGAGGCTCGAGACTTGCGTGGCGAGCCAGATCGACCGAAAGGTGGGCTGCAAAAGTGGCGCAAAGGTCGTTGGTGCAGCCAAATCTTCATTTGATCCAGCCACCCTACTCATTTTGCCAACCTTTGCTTTCCGTTATTGCCGTTTCCCATGTAATCTAGGCTGAACCGTGGCGGCTAGAAGAATAGAGAGAAACTGTTTGCCTTGCGGCACAGTTCCTCGTGATTAAGGGTTGCGGCCGAGACGCATGTCCGAGCCGGCTCACCCCGCCTTCGAAGACATCACCTGGGTGGAGCCCGGATTCTTGCTTGTAGTTTGACGCAGCATGCTTCATCAACGCGCACTTTGCCGAGCGATGCCTTTTCGCGAAACGCGACGATGTTCTTTCGTCGGAAACTCTCTCCAACGGCGTTCGATGCTGGGTCTGGCTTGGGGCGAGGTGAGGGCTTGCAGATCTTAGACAGGATTGATTCCTGATAGACGCAGACGGTTGCCGGGCCGCGATCGAAGAGGCGCGCGCCTTGCTGCTTCAGCTTGAACAAAAGTCTCACGCGCTCACACATGCCATCGACGACTTTCTGCTCGATCTGATTAGGCTGACTTTCATTGTTGAATGTTATGGACGCGGCTTTGAACTTTTGGCGCGAACGCTTGCCCGTAGAAGACTGGCAAAGGTCAGACTTTTTGTCGGGGGCGGTGGACTCCGCCAGGGGAGAAATGACACCCAAAGCCTGATGGCTGAAGCGACGGTCGCCCCGCGTTCCGCACAGTGGCGAAGGTAACGGCACGGCTCTTCGGCAAATGGCGCATCCTCATGGTAGCGTCTGGCCGTTCCCTCTGATGCCTCGGCCTCCCACACCTATCCGAACAGGCCCGATCCTGGAGGGTCCTCGAAGCGGGCATGAGGGCGATAGGCCGCGTGGTTGGGGTACCAAGCGTAGGCGCGGTATTGGGCTGGAAATTGGCGATGCGCGACGAAGAAGTCCGAGATCAACTCGTGCAATGGCAATTCCTAACACCGTGGACGTGTTGGAGCAGCCTCATCCTCCTAGTCAGGAACGTCATTAAGGTTATAGGATTGATGCGCGGCGAACCCTCGGAACTCAGGATCATGTTGACATCGCTGTTCGACAGAGCCGACTTGGCGCAAGGAAGCCACATCGTTTCGGAATTGCTTATCGCATGGTCTATCGTCGGCCTAGTCAAACCCTTGGCGCGGCGAGGAAGCGGCGGTCGTCGGCGTGATGCATGAGGGGAGTCGGCCGCGCCTCACCATAGGCGAAATGCAGGAACCAAAGGAAAGGACCACCTGCATGGAATTGCGAACCGCGTCCTCGGCGTCTGAGCCGCGACCCTTGCCAAGGATCATTCAACCCGCGACGTAGAGCTTCAAGCCAGCCTTGGACATGCGAACCGCGCTACCATCGTTGCAGAGGAGCCGTCCACCAGATGGTTCCATTTGTAGTCCGCACGCCTTTAGTCGACATAGCGGACTGGCTCTGGCCACCGGCAAGGTTGAAGAGTGTTCCGTTGTTGCAGTCGTACTTGGCCTACGTGAACCAGATGCCTGAGCACGCGGTCGCGTTTCAGGGTTGATCTACTCGTAAAAAGGAATTGTCTTAGGCGGAAGGCCGCACTTAATACCACTATCCTATTGGCGCCCCATCGGGTTCCCGGATTGAGCAAGTCCGGATCACTATTTTATGCCGCTGCCAGCGTTGTGTCCGCCATGTGCACGCGCGCTGCCGCTGCCAGCAGGTCGGTCTGGGTGATCAGCCCAATAATGCGTCGCTCGGCATCGACGATGACCACGGCATGGCTGCGGCCGTCGGTGAGGACCGGCAGCAGGCTCATCGCCGGCGTATCGGGAGAGGCGGTGCCAGCCTTCGACATCACAGCCCTCACCGCGTCGGTCGCCTTCGTCAGCTCGCGCAGGCCAACTACACCGACCAGCCCGCCGTCGGCGTCGGTCACCGGCAGCGTCCGGATGTTGTGATCGAGCAGCAAATGACGCGCCTGGTCGGCAGGCGCATGTTCATCGACCGAAATCACATCGCGCGACATGATGTCCTCGCACAGCAGGGTGCGGTGGGAGCGCACCATCGCCTGCAACTCGACCTGCCGCAGCAGCCGCTCAAGATCGTTGCGGTCGATATCGAAGGTTTCCTCCAGCGCGCCGAGCGCGGCATCGATATCCTCGGGCTGGAAGCCGACCCGCTCCCGCGCCGGCGGATCGATGGTTCCATGCGCGCTTTTAAGGGCGGGGGCCGCCACATGTGGATAGTTGCGCCGCGACAGTTTATGGATGCCGTAGCCGAGTGCGACCAGCACGATCGAGTTCAGCGCTACCGGAACGAAGGGAAACAGCAAGCCGGAACTGAAGACGGCCGGTCCGCCGAACACCGCAGTTAAGGCGGCGGCGCCACCCGGCGGATGCAGGCAGCGCGTAAACGACATGGCGGCGATGGCCAGCGCCACCGCAATGCCGGTAGCAAGAACGGGTTCACGCACGAAATGCGCCACGATCACCCCGACCAGCGCCGAAATCGTATTGCCACCGATAATCGACCAAGGTTGCGCCAGCGGGCTTGAAGGCACGGCAAAGAGCAGCACGGCCGATGCTCCCATTGGAGCAACTAGCAGTGCGACATGTGGGCCAGACCCGTTCGCCAGCGCACTGATCACGCCAGTCAATGCGATGCCGATCATGGCCCCGATGCAGGCGAGCAGCCGCTCGCGCAGCGTTGCACCGGCAAGGATCGGAACAAAGAGACGAAACGCCATGGCATACCCTTGGGCGAGTGGTCGGAACTCCGCGCTCCGCAATGCAGGCAAAGCCACAGATTTGGAAGTTAAGCCAATTCGGAAAGTCGGCTCACGGGGGAATACTTTTGCGCGAAACGGCCATTGCCAAATGGGTGCAGACATTTTGATCGGCTAGAGAAGGCAGACGGCACGCTGATCCGCTCGAGCGCAGCTAGAGGCCAAGGGCTGCCGTGCCGCGGGCAGCCGGAAATGGGGATGGTCGGAGGTCGAGCTGGGATGGACACTAAGGAATTCAGAGGCTTCGAAAAGCGTGCTGACAATGTGGCATGGCAAGACAAATCAGGCCCTTGTCGCTCCACTTCCGAGGCGAACTCCAGCGGAGTACAGCTTCTAGCGGTGCTTGGTCTGCCTGTCCTTGCCACCATCGGATTCGTTGGCGTCATGCTGAAACGTCCACCTGTAGCCGCTGAGAAGACGACTGCCGCCAGTGCCGTCGTGGAACCGCTATATGACGGCGGCTTGGTTACAGAGCCGGCTCGTGTCGATCGGGCGGGGGAGCCTGATGTGACGTACATGGTCCAGAAAGTGGCCAATGAAGGTGCTGGCATCGTCAACGTGATCAGGTCACGTAATAGCGGTAATACAACCGCGACCACGAGCCTCTCAGGCGTTCGATGAGGCGGGAAAATCCGATCACCAGACCAAACGCGTTTCCGCCACACTGCCACACACGAAACCGATCAGGTCACGTTCCAGGCTCGCCAGAAGATTGGAGCCAAGGCCACCTCGGCTGAACTCTGCCATGCCGCGGCCGCCACCTCTTCCAGCCGCGGTAGAAAACGTGGGTCAGCAGCGCCGGCATGGGCGAGCAACTCCCAAATCGCGAGCAGCGCCATCGACACCGCAAGCGGCCGCATATGTCGGCCGATGAAGCGGAAGGCCGGCGGTGCGATGGAAGCGCCGTGCGACAGCCTATCCCGACCTGCAATCGTGATCAGGCTGATCGTGGGGTCTCCGGACGCCAGCGTTGCAGATAGTTTTCGGCAATCGTGAGCAGGCCGTGGATCACCAATTCGGTCAGGCCGACCACGATCATGGCCGAAAGAACGAGTTCAAATTGAAAGAGCTGACGACCATAGGCCATCAGGTAATCGGAGCCCATCGAACGATGCGATGAGTTCTACCGCAACCAGGGTCTGCCAGCCGTTGGCAAGGCCTTCTCGCAGCCCTGTAAAGATCCACGGCACGGCGGAAGGCAGCACGAGTTTCGACCAGCGGCTGAACGAAAGGACACGGCCAGACCCCGTCTCACGACGACGCCGTTGCGCTTCGCTGCCATCAGGCTGGGTAGAGGACTTGCACGTCTAAAGCTGTCGATCATGCTCGGCACACAAAAAAGGGCGGCATTGCTGCCGCCCTTTCCGCTGTAGGTTGATAGAGGGCTGGATTAGAAATCCATACCGCCCATGCCGCCCATGCCACCGCCGGGCATACCAGCCGGCATGCCGCCGCCAACCGACTCCTTCTTCGGAGCCTCCGCGATCATGGCTTCGGTGGTGACCAGCAGGCCGGCGACCGAGGCCGCGTCCTGCAGAGCCGTGCGCACAACCTTGACCGGATCGACGATACCCATGGCGATCATGTCGCCATATTCGCCGGTCTGGGCGTTGTAACCGAAGGTCGCGCCCTTGTTCTCAAGGATCTTGCCGGCAACGATCGATGCTTCCGCACCGGCGTTGGCCGCGATCTGGCGGGCCGGAGCCTGCAGCGCGCGACGCACGATGGCGATGCCGGCGGTCTGGTCGGAGTTGGCGCCAGTGACGGTGATGGCCAGCGAAGCGCGCAGCAGGGCGACGCCGCCGCCGGGAACGATGCCTTCTTCGACGGCCGCGCGGGTCGCGTTGAGGGCGTCATCGACGCGGTCCTTCTTTTCCTTGACTTCGATCTCGGTCGCACCGCCGACGCGGATGACGGCAACGCCGCCCGCCAGCTTGGCGAGACGTTCCTGCAGCTTCTCCTTGTCGTAGTCCGAGGTGGTCTCTTCGATCTGCTGCTTGATCTGGGCGACGCGGCCCTGGATCTCTTCCTTCTTGCCGGCGCCGTCAACGATGGTGGTGTTCTCCTTGGAGATCGACACCTTCTTGGCGCGGCCGAGCATGTTGAGGCCGACATTCTCGAGCTTGATGCCGAGGTCTTCGGAAATGACCTGGCCACCGGTGAGGATGGCGATGTCTTCCAGCATGGCCTTACGGCGATCACCAAAGCCCGGCGCCTTGACGGCGGCGATTTTCAGGCCACCGCGCAGCTTGTTGACGACCAGCGTGGCCAGGGCCTCGCCTTCGACAT